>NZ_JAVFHM010000071.1:0-146171 GCF_041954005.1 Priestia sp. BR_2
CACAATGCTGCAAAATAAATTATCCGGTATTAGCTACCGTTTCCGGTAGTTATCCCAGTCTTGAGGGCAGGTTGCCTACGTGTTACTCACCCGTCCGCCGCTAACCATCAGGAGTGCAAGCACTCCATCAGGTCCGCTCGACTTGCATGTATTAGGCACGCCGCCAGCGTTCGTCCTGAGCCAGGATCAAACTCTCCAATAAAGTTTGACTTGCTCATTTATTAACTGACGAGAATTTGTTCAATTCTCTATTTCAACGTCCCACCGAAGTGGTTCGTTTTACTCACTCGTTGTTCAGTTTTCAAAGATCAACTTCTTCGTCGCCAGCGAATCTCGTTCGCATCAGCAACTCTTATAATATATCATGTTTGTTTCGATAATGCAAGAGGTTTTTTTAGGAAGTTTTTAATTTCATTCATCACTCTCGGCTGACCTCTGTTCCAGCGCAACCTTGCGTTTCGCGACTGGATTTATAATGTATCATATTTATCGATTCGAAGGCAATACACAATTTATTCCAAACAACAATTCTTTTATATTGCCTGCTAGCGATGAAGAGATTCATAGACAATTCATCGTACAGCAAACAAAAAGAGACCGAAAATCGGCCCCCTCTTGTTTAACTATAATCACAACACAATGATTTAACCCCTTATCCAAGGATTGTCGCGCTTGGTTCTGGCAGAAGATTGCGGCTTGCGCGATTTCTTGGCTGCCGGTCCTGTTTTGGCTTGCTGACGATGGACTTTGGCTTTCGGCTTGTTATTCTCTTCAATGCCGGCCTCTCCGGATATGGATGGCCCCGTACCGTTTTCAAATTCACTGCTAACCGTCACATTGCTTTGCTTCGTTTCGAAAGGAGCAGTAGCATTGAATTCGGAATCGATCGGCTGGTCATTTTGTCGATCATTCCAGTTCGGTTCATATGGATTTACAAATGAAGGATAGGCTCCATGTGTTCCCATAGGTACAGACGGAGAGCCGTATGCACCAGCATTGTAGTTCATTCCCCCCTGCCACGGTTGGTACGGTGCCCCCATGTCAGGCGCGTACGGACGATGCCCATGTTGTGGGTACCCGAAATGCGGCATGTGATGGTGTGAACCCACTTCTCCCCCGTGGCATCCGCAAGGAGACGGAACATAACCATATGTCATTGCGGTATGATGATGCTCAGGATATGGATGGTAGTCGGAAACCATATTCCCTGTATAAGATTCCGTGATCGAGAACTGGGAATATTCCATGCTCATCGGCTGTTCAGAAAGACCCGGATATCCTGAAACTGTACTTTCCCAGCCTTCATTGTAGGAAACAGGCATCGCTTCCTGCGGCATGTTGTGATACGGATGGACGGCATTGCCATAATCGGCGCCCGGCCATTTCATAGGCTCATGACACCCGCAGGGACCTTCATGAAGACCGAATGGAGGCATTGCAAATGCGGGTGCCTCTTTAAAAGGAAACTCCGGACACGGATGAGGCATCATCTGCATCGGCATCTGGGCAAAAGGCGGACATGGTTCGGCTATGGGATGAACAGGATGCGGTAACGGCATGGTTTTGACAGGATACGTATACTCCGGCTCCATAGGTTTATATGGAGATATGAATTCTGGTTTAAACTCTGGCTTGAACTCCGGTTTGTATTCTGGTTTGTATTCTGGTTTGAATTCTGGTTTAAACTCTGGCATGATTACGGGCATTTTAAATTCCGGCATCACTTCCGGTTTTTTCACCTCTGGCATAATCTCTGGTTTCTTGATTTCCGGCATGATGATCGGCTTCTTGATCTCAGGTAATATCTCCGGTTTGTATTCCGGTTCCATTTTCTTAGGCTCCTCGGGGAAAGGCGAAATCTCCGGAAGCTTCGGCAGAATCGGCGGCTCAGGCTCCTTAACCTCAGGAACGACCGGAGGCTGCTCGATCGGCGCTGTTATTTCTTCCTTAACTCCGGTGTAATCCTTGCTGCCGGGTTTCTTCTTGCCTGCAGCTGCACCGCTGCCACTGCTCATGGAAACCCCGTCATCAACGCCGGACTCCATAGAACCGCCTGATGAAGGGATGTTGACGACTTCTCCCACCAGCAGGGCATTCGGATTTTTAAGCTGCGGATTGGCATTGATGATTTCCTTCAGAGTGACTCCCCATGCCTTGGACAGTTTCCAGAGGGAGTCTCCCTGCTTTACCGTATGCTTATGGATAATGGGTTGGCTGCCGTCGGGGACCTGAACGGGCTCAGTCGGAACTTTGATCTTGGCACCGACATCGAGCTTATTCGGATCCACCAGCTGTGGATTGGCATCGATGATTTTCGCTAAAGGTACGTCGTATTTTTTGGACAGCTCATATAGGGTGTCGCCTTCCTTGACGATGTGTATCTTCACGCCGCTAAAACCTCCTACACTCTTCTAGGCGTCATGTAATTCGCCCGCTTTCGTTACTACATCCTATGCACGGAATAGGCGATTGACATCCCTCTGGGCAAAAAAAATCCTTTCATCGACATGAAAGGATGGTTTAAGTCGTTTATTTAGTTGTCCTGAAACCCTAGGATTCCCATACTTTATAACCGTCTTGATCCACAATTTTGCGGAATTCCTCCAGCAATTGCAGCGTAACGGGACCAGCCTGGCCTTTTCCGATGATCCGTCCGTCGATTTCGCGGGCCGCAATGACCTCAGCAGCCGTGCCCGTAAAAAATACTTCGTCCGCAATATATACGTCATGCATGCTGAACGGCTCTTCCTTCAGTTTAATGCCGAGTTTCTCGCATAAATCGATAATGGCCTGGCGCGTAATGCCTTCGAGTGCGCCAAGATAGCACGGAGGCGTAGTGACCACGCCGTTTTTGACGATGAAAATGTTGTCCCCGGAGCCTTCCGTCACATATCCCTGCGCGTTCATCATAATAGCCTCATCCGCTCCCGCAAAGTTGGATTGGATCTTCACGAGGATATTGTTCAAATAGTTCAAGGATTTGATTTTCGGGTTAAGCGCATCCGGTATGTTACGCCGCTGGGCAACGGAGACGGCCTTCAGGCCATTGAGATAAGCTTCTTCTGAATAAATCGCCAGCTGCTCCACAATGATCAACACGGTCGGTTTAGGGCAGCGGCGCGGATCCAGCCCCAAATTGCCGGCACCGCGGGATACCACGATACGGATATACCCATTCCGCATGTCATTGCGTCGAATGGTCTCGGCCATTGCCTCCAGCAGTTCTTCATATGCCAGGGGGATGACTAAATCGATGGACTTGGCGGAATCATACAGCCGGTCCAAGTGCTCTTTGCACTTAAAGATGTTGCCGTTATATATTCGAATGCCTTCGAATATGCCGTCTCCGTACAGAAACCCATGGTCAAAAACGGATACTTTAGCATTCTCTTTCGTGACATATTCTCCATCTAAATAGATCCATTGCTCCGACATTTACTTAACCTCCATTTTCTCACTCTCATAGGCGTAGCCCGGATAAGAGCCCAGCACTCGAACCAGACATCCCAGCGCTTCAATCTCTCCCATGGCGGCAACCAACAGAACGGAATCCGCTGCGGCCATGACATCGATATAAAAATAGTAATTACCGAGCTTCTTCTTCGTTGGACGGGATTCGATCCGCGACAGGTTCAGGCGACGCCACGCAAAAGCGGAAAGCACCTGATGCAGCGCTCCCGGCACGTCTTCTGGAAGCGTTACGAGAATGCTGGTCTTGATATGTTCCGGCGAACGGTTGACCAATATCGGCTCGCGTCCGATCAGCACAAACCGTGTGTAATTGTTATCATGGTCGGTAATACGCTCGGCAAGCACGTTTAATTCGTGGGTAGCCGCGCCTAGCGAAGTGCCAATTGCCGCCCATCCCCGGCCGGGGTTCTCCTTTACGATCTTAACCCCTTCGGAGGTGCTGCCCACTTGCTCCAACTCAGCCTGCGGTGCAGCCTTCGCTAGGAACTGACGACACTGGGCTGTCGCAACTTGGTGGGACCAGATCTTTTTGATCTGACTGTAATCCATCGTTCCGTCACTTGAACGGAATTCGGCAGCATTACCGATCAGGTTCTGGATGGAGGGATAGACCCACTCCACCTGCATCGGCAGATCCACCTCATTGACCAGCCAATCCATATGAAGGCTTACGGAGCCTTCAATGGTGTTCTCGATCGGGATCACGCTGTAATCGCTTTTTCCTTCTACTGTTGACATAAATACATCAGAGATCAGTTTATGGTGGACAAATTCCACCGGCTCGCCATTTAGGAGATAAAGTATCGCTTCATGAGATACCGATCCTGAGGGCAACAAGGCTATTTTTTTCATGCGGTAACTTCCCCTCTAATCATATCCAAAAAGGATCTATTATTAATATCATCCAAGAGCTGGACGCCTTCCGCAACTGGATTCAATGGGTAGCACGAAGACTGGATGCCTTCCGCCTTCATCGTCTCCGTGAGATACGCGCCCAATTCTTCTGCACGCGGTTCGTTCCGGTCCACCAGCGCAATCATCGTCGGACCCGCTCCGCTCAGCGCGATGCCGAGTGCTCCATGATCAGGCGCATCGGCCAAAATCTTGGACATTCCCGGTACAAGCGGCGCACGATATGGCTGATGAATCCGGTCTTTCATCGCGGCACGAATCAAGTCCAGTCTGCCTGCCGAAAGAGCAGCGGTCATTAAGGAGGACCGACTAATATTATATACAGCATCCGCTAAACTGACCTGGGCGGGCAGCGCTTCCCTTGCTTTGGATGTCGCCAGCTCGAAATCGGGAATCACCACGAGCGTTCCAAGGTCCGCCGGAGGTTCAATGCGCATATAATCCGCATGGGATCCATCCCATACGGCGGCAATGATTCCTCCAAATAAAGAAGCCCCCACATTATCAGGATGCTTCTCAAGATTCGTCGCCATATCAAAAAGCTTGGAATCCGGCAGTGGTGACCCGATTAGAGCGTTGGCTGCAGCCAGCGCGCCTACGATCGCCGATGCGCTGCTGCCAAGGCCGCGGGTAAGCGGAATTTCGGAATACATGGAAATCTCGAGATCAGGAACTGCCTGTCCCGCTTCTTCAAAAACCATTTGAGCCACCTTATAGATCAGGTTGCTCTTATCGGTCGGCAGACCGCCCATCTCATCGCCATGAAGATGGAACACGGTCTTCTCCGACGCTTTCATCTCGATCCAGGAATACAGGGACAATGCCATGCCGAGCGTATCGAATCCGGGTCCCAAATTAGCCGTGCTGGCCGGAACCTTCACCCGGACGCCTTGGGACAAACTCATACCCGCGCAGCTCCTTCAAGCTTAGCAATGGCATCCATTACGGCCGATTCCGTATCCGATACGACGAGCGGTTCGGCGTTCACGGTAGAAATCGCGATATTCGGATCTTTCAGCCCATGTCCTGTCAGCACACAGACAACGGATTCCCCACCTTTAAAATATCCCTCTCGCTTCATTTTATAAACGCCTGCGATGGAGGCGGCCGATCCTGGCTCGGCAAAAATCCCCTCACGCGATGCGATTTTGCGGTATGCTTCCAAGATTTCCTCGTCCGTGACGTAATTAATTTGTCCGCCGGATTCCTCAGCCGCGGCAACCGCGGTTTTCCAGCTGGCCGGGTTCCCGATGCGGATGGCCGTCGCTACCGTTTCCGGATTCGGAATAGGCTCACCCTTGACGATAGCCATGGCGCCTTCCGCCTCGAACCCAAGCATCTTCGGCAGGGAAGTGGATTTACCCGCTGCGTGGTATTCTTTAAATCCTTTCCAGTAAGCGGAGATGTTCCCCGCATTGCCGACCGGAATGGCCAGTACGTCCGGAGCTTTGCCCAACTGGTCAACGACTTCGAATGCAGCCGTCTTCTGGCCTTCGATACGATAAGGATTCACGGAGTTTACCAGCGAAATCGGGTGCTTGGCCGTGATCTCGCGAACGATTTCCAGCGCGCGGTCAAAGTTCCCTTCAATCGCGATCACCTTCGCTCCGTAAATCATCGCCTGCGCGAGCTTGCCCAGCGCGATATTGTTGTTCGGAATGATCACGATGCAGTTTAATCCGCCGCGAGCGGCATAAGCAGCAGCCGCAGCCGATGTATTGCCCGTCGAAGCGCACATGATGGTACGGCTTCCTTCTTCCATTGCTTTCGCGACGGCCATGACCATCCCGCGGTCTTTGAATGAACCTGTCGGGTTCAGCCCTTCGAATTTGAAATGCAAATCGATTCCGAGCTCTTCGGATAGATTCACGGCTTTGATGAGCGGGGTATTCCCTTCCTTAAGCGTTAGCAGCGGGGTACGCTCATTTACCGGCAAATATTCTCTGTAGGTTTGCAGCAATCCTTCATACGGCATCTCTCATGTTCTCCTTTTCTTATGAAAAAATTATATATGTTGATTTAATGGATGCTAATCCTTATCCTTCAACGCGGTAAACACTTTTGATTCGGCGAATGACTTCCAGGCCTTCAAAGTGATTCAGCACTTCGTCCATGCTGGCTTTGCTCGCATTGTGCGTAACGATGATTATCTCTGCGTCCGGGTTGTGCTCGTTCGGCTGCTGAACAACGGACTCCAAGCTAACGTTATATTGAGCGAACACCTGCGTTATTTGCGCCAGCACTCCTGCTTTATCGTCCACATGAAGCAGGATGAAATTCTTGTACATGATCTGCTCATCGGTTTTGAGCTTCTTCGGTTTATAAGGAACGATGGCTTTCAGACCGTTAACGCCGAGCTTCAGATTCTTGATGACCGCCACCAGGTCTGCCACAACGGATGTCGCGGTTGGCATCTCGCCCGCGCCCGCTCCGTAGAACATCGTTTCGCCGACGGCCTCCCCGTATACATACACCGCGTTAAATACGCCGTTCACGGCGGCGATGGGATGACCTTTGCGAACCATCGTCGGCTGGACGCTGATGCTGAATTCATCGTCCTGACGCTCCGCGATACCGAGAAGTTTCATCTCGTAGCCCAGACGTTTGGCATAAGCGATATCATCTTTCGTAACCTGCGAAATGCCCTTGACGGATACATCCTGGAGCTCAACGTTCGTGCGGAAACCGAGGGTACCGAGTATTGCCATTTTGCGGGCCGCGTCCAAGCCTTCCACATCGGATGTCGGATCGGCTTCCGCGTACCCCAGCTCCTGAGCTTCTGCCAGGACATCCTCATAGGAGGCGCCTTCCTGGCTCATCTTGGTCAAGATAAAGTTGGTCGTACCGTTCACGATCCCCATGATTTTCATGATACGATCCGATGAGAAGCCTTCAATCAGCGTACGGATAATGGGAATGCCGCCGGCTACGCTTGCCTCGTAGAACACGTCGCACTGCTTTTCTTGCGCCTTGGCCAATATTTCGGCACCGTGCAGGGCCATCAGATCCTTATTGGCGGTTACGATGTGCTTGCCGCGCTCAAGCGCTTCGAGGATGTAGGTTTTCGTCTGCTCGATCCCGCCCATCACTTCAACGATGACATCAATCTCGGGATCGCGAATGACCGCCCAGGGATCTTCCGTTAATTTACTCTGATCCACATTGACGCTGCGGTACTTCTCCAAATGTTTGACGGCGATGCGCTCGATCGTAATCGGCGAACCGACCTGACTGCTCAAATCCTCCTGATGCCCCTCAACGATGCGGACAACGCCTGTTCCTACGGTTCCTAATCCCAAAAGCCCTACTTTGACCGGTTTCATTAATACACTACCTCCTGTATCCCATCACATAGATATCTATTTATTCGTCGTTTCTACCCTAACCTTGCCCTATCATCTGCACTCTTCTGACTCCGGCTATCCGCCTCAATCCGTCAAGCAGATCATCCAGCTCCTCATTCAGCCGGGAAACTTCGACGGAAATAACGACATTCGCGATTCCTTGCAGCGGGATGCTCTGATGAATGGTTAGCACGTTCCCGCCTTCACCCGCTACCAGCCCCAGCACCTCGGATAGCATGCCCGAGCGATGTTCCATATCGATGGAAATCGTTACGATTTCATCACGTTCCAATTGATTGATAGGGTGGATGCCGTCCTTGTACTTGTAAAAAGCGCTGCGGCTAAGCCCTACCTGCTCGACGGCTTCATGAACCGTCCTCACGTCTCCCGACGCCAGCAGTTTTTTCACTTGCATCGTTTTAACTACAGCCTCGGGAAGGATGTCTTCCCGGACCAGATAGTAGCGTTCCTTCACAAACGTCCTCTCCTCAAAGACTACTGTATTCGTATAGTGGACATTATACTGGATATACCCCGTAAGGGCAATACATAAGTGACCCATTTTTAGCGAGCCCGATATTTCCGGGCCAACCCTATAGCCTATACTATATCGCAATTCGAAACGGAACTCATCGGTATTCACGTCAAATTTGCAAATGATGCGTTAAAAAAACAGCCCCCGGTATTCCGGAGACTGCCGATCACTTCAAGCTAACTGGTGTATCTCATGGTCAAGCCGCAGTACTCGCACTCTTTTTCCTCATGCCGTGAAATCACGGTTCTTGCGCCGCAGCCGGAACATGCCACAGACTTGGATTCCGTCTTCGTTTGAGATTCAACGGGGTTTACCGGCTCTCTATGCAGCGAACGGATCACCAGCGCGCCATCCTCAATCTTCCCGGCAGGAAGCATGCGCTCCTTCAACATATAGTTCAAATCCCGGATCACATGGGCCGGACTTTGGTTCGCAACGATCGCGATATGCTCGATGTAAATTAGCCGCCGCTGCAAGACAGCCTCCCTGTAAATTCCGAGCAGCTTCCGGAATTTCTTGTCTAAGAAGTCGGCAGCAACCAGCAAAAACAACGCGGGGATTAATATACACAACGCCATCGCTAAATTATCGTTTAAGAACTGCTCGCTGGATTCGCTCGTCACTAAATTGATTACCAGGATAACAATATAAGTGCCGAACAATACCCATCCGACCAATCTAAGGTTCCTTCCCTGATAACTGTGATGCTGCTGCGTGGGCAGAATACGAAACGCAGCGATAATCAAAGCTAATGGAAAAAACACATACGTCAGTCCAATAATAAAATAATCGAATGAGGTAAATTGCGATTTAAAAGGCTTTACCGGAACGCTCATACGAAGTTCTCCCCAGTCTCTTCTCTTTTAAATGGTACATCCGACGTGCTATGCCACAATCACGGTACCGCAATACTCGCATTCCTTCCCCTCCACATGCGTTACGACCGTTCTTGCTCCGCAGCCGGGGCATTCCACGGATTTAGGAGCCGGATCGGACGCAGGTTCGGTTCGGGATATGGGGGCCGGACCTGCAGTCGTATCGCCCAATGAATACTGCACGCGCTGCCCGCTGCGCGAAACGAATTCGCCACGGAATGGTTCGGACTTTCTGTGCAAGGACGGGATGAGAACAACTCCGTTGTCGAGCTTTCCGTTAGGCAGCATACGCTCTTCAAACATGAACGTGATATCCCGGATCACGTGTGCAGGCGATTGTCTCGCCTCACGGGCAATATGTTCGACCTGGACGAGCCCTCGATGCAGGATGGCATTCGAATAGAATTGAAGCAAGCTGCCGAATTTCTTGTCTTCCTTATTGGCGATCACCAGCATGATCATGGCTGGGACCAGAATGATTACGCCCCAAACGACGGTGGCCGAATAGAGGCTTTCGATATCTTTGTCATCAATCGTCGCAAGAATCATGAGCAATTCTATGATTCCATAGGTAATGGCAAGCACCCAGCCGAAGAGACGGTTGTTCCTCCCCTTGCAACGGTTGTGCCGATGGGTGACAAGGACCCGAACGGCTGCCAGCACGATGGCCAGCGGAAAAAAAAGCACGGCCAACGCGATGATCGAACAATCCATTTTCATGAACTTAAGTTTAAAACGCTTCAGATTAGAAGCTCCCATATGCTATCCCCTCTATCATCTGCATTAGGTTGATCCCGCCTTTGCCTTCAGAAGCACCGTATTGCGATCCTGCACCGTTCGGAGAATATCGCGGATGATAGGAACGGTTTGCTCTGCCAGTTCCTTGCGCTGTTCAGCTTGCGCCTCGCCGATCAACGTTACTTGGTCCTCCAGCATCGCAATTTTTTGCTGAATCAACTGCTCCTCTTCATATAAGGAGGTATGTGATATGGGATCACTATAACGCAGCGTCTCTTCAAGCTCGGCGATCTGCCGTTCCAACGACGGCATGTTCTCTCCCGGCAGTTCGCTTAGCTTTCTGCGAATCTCCCCGATCCAGGCTACAGTCTCTCTCTTGACCGCGAGATGATCGCTTTCCTTTCGCTCCTGTGCGCCTGCATATTTTGCCGCCAGGAATACGAGCCCAAGAACAACGAAAAATCCAGAAAGCGTAATCAGATGAATCATGAAATACGAGGATACAGGCAGCTTAAATAAGTATCCCAGCAAAATAACCTCCAGCACAACGGACACCGTATAGATACCAATTATGATGCCGGAAGCAATATAAAATGGGGTGCCTGACGAAGCTGCCTTCCCCCTGCCGATGACAGAGCCGATAAATAGGAGAACGGCCGCTTCGGCGCATCCGACGGCAACCCCCGATATCCAAGAATTCGGCTGAAACATCCCGCCGATCCATCCAAATAAGAGGATCGTGACAAACGGAAGCGCAATGGCTGCCAGCCATGCCCCGTTTCGATCCTTGGTTCTTGTATTCACCTGATTCCCCCGCTTTCGCTTCACATCAATTTATGACCGCACTCCATGCAAAACTTCTGGCCCGGTTTGATCTCATGATCGCACCCCGGACATGTCAGCGCGTGACTCGACCCGCAGTGCGGGCAAAACTTGGCTTCGGCATCCACCAATTCTCCACATGCCCGGCAAGGCATCGGCAGCGGTGCACCGCAATCCGGACATTCGGCAGCGCCAGCCGGGTGATCATGTCCGCACTTCGGGCATGCATGGTAAGGGTCGCCGCAGTGAAGGCAGAACTTTGCATTCGGAGCCAGGGGCTGCCCGCAATCGTTGCACAGGATGGCTTTCGCCGGCGCTTCATCGGCCTGAGTCTGAAACGACTGGCCGCAGCCCGAACAGAACCGCGCTTCTTCCCCGTTCAGCATTCCGCATTTGGTGCATGCCTTCTGCTCGATTTGCTTATCGTTCTTCTCTTGAGGCTTGGCATGGTCAAACATATGGCCGACGGTCTCATACATCGGACCGACCATTCCGAGTCCCATGCCCAGCCCCGTCCCCATGGCCGCAGCCGGGCTTCCGGGATTCTTCGCCGCTCCCTCAAGCGTATTAAAGGTTCTTTCCTGATGGTAGGTATAACCGATGATATCCATCTCCGCTTTTTTTGCCAACGCTTCCTTGATTCGGACAGCTGCAGGATCATGCTCGGGTATATTGATGGAATCCACATAAAAATTCAGCAGGGTAATCCCCATCTCTTCAAATGAAGGCGCAATCGCTTCCATGATGTGCTTGGATATTTCCGCTATGTAAGCATTGATTTCCACAACGCTGATTTTTTTCCGAACGATATAGGAGGATATGATTTCCGTAATGTTGGACATCAGCACGCCGCGGTAATATTTGACCAGCGTTCCCTGATCAAAGGTTGGCAGGGTACCGACCATGGTTCCCAGAAACTTTCGCGGATCGCTGATTTGAACGCCGAATTGGCCAAAGGCTCGGAGCGATACGATGATGTTGTATTTCGGATCCTGCAGCTGGATCGGCGAGCTGGTCCCCCATTTCACGTCCAGCGAACGAAGTTTGTTCACAAACCAGACTTCTGCCGTAAAGGGAGACTTCCCTCCGAATGGAAGATTGATGACATTGGATAAAATCGGGATGTTTGCCGTACTCAGCGTATGCCGCCCTGCCGGGAAAGAGTCCAGTGCCTGCCCCCCCTTATACAGGATCGCCTCCTGCGTCTCATGAACAATAAGCTGGGTCCAGGTGCCTAACTCCTGATTCGGATAACGCCAGGCAAACACATCCGGCGGGCCTTCGTATTTTACGACTTCAATAATAGCCATAGTTCTACTCTCCTTTTTGCGCCGTTCCTTCCATCCTGAGATCTATGGAAAAGGTACTATTGTACTACTATTGTATACGATTTACCCGATAAGTGGATGCAAAATTTGGAAAGCTTGATCCGGCATTTCGAGCTAGACTCCCAGCCAATGGAATATACGGCTGCGCACGCTTGATTCACGATTTATGGGAAGCCTCCTTCGCTCACGAAAAAAAATACCGCCAAGCCTGCTGTAGACAGAACTTGCGGTATTTTTGTTATACATATATTCATCTGAACATCAATAGTAACTGCTGCCTTCGACAAATTCGAATTCGAAATCGCCGATCCGTACGATGGTGCCTTCCGTCGCGCCCCGTTTCCGCAGCTCTTCATCAATGCCCATATGACGCATCGTTCTGGCAAGCTTCAGGATCGCATCATGCGAATTCATCTGCATCCGTTTCAGCATTCGCTCAATTCGCTCACTGTGCACCACATACATTTCATTGTCTCTGGTGACGGTGAAGGAATTGTCGTTCTGCGCTTTGAATTTATACACCTTGCGCTCGGAAACTTCGGATACTTCTTCAATCGTCGGCTCATCCGGAATGCTCTCCAGCACATCGATCGTGCGGTAAAGAAGTTCCTGGATCCCCTGACGGGTCAGCGAGGAGATCGGCATCACCTCGATGTCAGGGCGAATCTCCTTCACCTTCTCTTTGAAGGCCGTTAAGTACTCCTCTGCTTCCGGCATATCCATTTTATTGGCGGCTACGATTTGCGGCCGTTCGATCAGAACCGGGTTATAGAGCCTGATCTCATCGTTGATTTTTTGCCAATCCTCGAACGGATCCCGTCCTTCCGTGCCTGCCATATCCACGACGTGGATAATGACGCGGGTTCGTTCCACGTGCCGGAGGAATTCGTGGCCAAGTCCCACGCCTTCATGGGCACCCTCAATCAGGCCAGGCAGGTCAGCCATGACGAAATTGCGCCCGTCGCCGACCTCAACCATGCCCAAATTCGGCGTGATGGTCGTGAAATGGTATGCCCCGATCTTCGGCTGAGCCGCGGATACAACAGACAACAGGGTGGATTTGCCAACGCTCGGGAATCCGACGAGACCTACATCAGCCATCACTTTAAGTTCCATGGTTACGTAGCGCTCTTCGCCCTCTTCTCCATTCTCGGCAAGCTCGGGCGCCGGATTGTTCGGCGTGGCAAAGCGGATGTTTCCGCGGCCCCCGCGGCCGCCTCTGGCAACAACAACCTGTTGACCGTGACGGGTCAAATCGCCAATCACTTCACCGGTATCGTCATCCGTTAAGATGGTACCCGGCGGAATACGGACAATCATGCTCTCCGCATTGGCCCCATGCTGGCTTTTATTGCGGCCCTTTTCCCCGCGCTTGGCCTTGAAATGCTTCTGGTAACGGAAATCCATCAACGTGCGCAGTCCTTCGTCCACCCGGAAAATCACGTCGCCGCCCTTGCCGCCGTCGCCGCCGGCAGGTCCGCCTTCAGGAACGTATTTCTCACGGCGAAACGCAATGAGCCCATCGCCGCCGTCGCCGCCTTTTACATATACTTTTGCCTTATCTACAAACATGAAATCACCTTCCTCAAGTCACAAACGGCAGATACAAGCGGTACGAGGTCTCCCCCGGCTCCGTCTGCTCCACCCGAATGCCTTCGCCTTTTACGGATTGTTCAATCTGAAGCTTCAAGCCCTCCGGGTCTCCAAAGGAACCTTCTCCTAGAGCCCATACGATCAGCTCTTGCTCCTGCTGCATAAATGTTAATGTTAACTGCCGGGTATCCCCCCATGACGCCGTTCCGCTCAATTGAAAGGCTCTCACCGTTTGAATGATCGCTTCGGTAAAAGACTCTGCCGTTTGTGGCGATACTTTGTCTTCCAGCTGTACCTGGTCCACCACTTCAACGCAGAGCTGCAGGTTGCTGCTGTACGTTCGGTATGAATGTAAATAAAAAACCAGTGAAGGAATGCCAAGCTTGGAGATCCTGCTCTCCGTCGCCATCCTGTCCTTTATTCTTTCCACAGAACCCACGGTTTTATCATGCTTCCCCAGTTGAATGTAGCCGTACAAAATTTGAAGCTCATTCATCCAATCATGACGATGGTGATTCAACATCTGAATCGCCGTCTGCTCCATATTCCGAATGATGGCTTGCTGCCTGCGCTCGTCCGATTTACGGACAAGCCATGCTCCGCAGGCAGACGCGGCGACAGCCCAAGCCGTCAACACTGCTCCTGCAGCCAAGGATGGTTTCCATACCATCCATGCCACCGGTATTACGGAGGTTAACCCCGCCACAGCTGCTATCCATTTCCAGGATTTCATCGCTTCTCCTCGTCTTTCAACAGCAATTGGTTACATTCACCAAATCCCAGTATATCATAGACTTTCAGGACGGTTCATCCCCTGGATGATCATTCTTTGCGCAATTTACAAAAAAAGAAGCCCCGGCAACGATGCCGAAAGGCTTCTTCTGTATGCAGCATAAGAAACGATTAAGCTTCAACTGCAGCCGCTACTGGAGCGACATCAACCGGGTAGACGCTCACTTTCTTGCGATCACGACCCCAACGTTCAAATTTCACAACGCCGTCAACTTTCGCAAACAAAGTATCGTCTTTACCGATACCCACGTTCGTGCCTGGATGAATTTTCGTTCCGCGTTGACGAACCAAGATGCTGCCGCCAGTCACTGCTTGACCGTCTGCACGTTTCACGCCAAGACGTTTCGATTCGCTGTCACGACCGTTCTTTGTGGAACCTACACCTTTTTTCGATGCGAATAACTGAAGATCCAATTTCAACATGTTGTCTACCTCCTTCTTCAAGTAGTCAATTCTTGTATTCTTATATACTTGCCGTACGAATCGGCAATTCCCTGTAACATAACAACCATGGATTCGAGAAGCAGTTGAACTTGGCCGGAGACGGAATCATCTGCCGTAGGCGGAAGATTCGCGCTAAGAAAGCCGCCCTTCATCCGGGTCTCCATAACGGTTCCGGTTAACGCTTCAATGGAATTCACCGTTCCCACGGTAATGCTGGAAACTCCAGCACATACAATATCTTCACCCGGATCGGCATATCCCGCGTGCCCCGTTACCTTGAAGCTATGGATCCGTCCATCTTCCCCGCGCAGTACTTGTACAGTAATCAATTACCGCACCTTCTTACGCTTGGATTTTCTCGATGGTTACTTTAGTGTAAGGTTGACGATGACCTTGCTTCTTGTGGTAGTTCTTCTTCGGCTTGTATTTGTATACAACGACCTTACGGCCTTTACCGTGCTTCTCTACCTTTGCAGTTACAGTCGCACCGGAAACAACCGGAGTTCCTGCTACCAATCCGTCCTCTTTGGAAACGGCCAGTACACGGTCGAAAGTCACGCTCTCGCCGTCACCTGCAGTCAGCTTCTCGATGAACAATACGTCGCCCTCTTGAACTTTGTATTGTTTACCGCCTGTTTCGATAATAGCGTACATTTGCTTGCACCTCCCTATGTCTCAGACTCGCCTGGTATAAAGGTGTCCGTCCCAAAAGGAACGTTCTTGTGAACCCAACCGGAGCGGTTACAGCATGTGCAGCAACCTATCACTAGACACATACCCAATGATAATATCATATTCCCCGTTCACCGTCAACATCATTCTTCGATAACCACGCCCCGGCCTCCGCAGGTTCCGCAAGGCTTGGCAAAGGGGAGAGACGAGCTTTCCCGGGCTTTTTTGCGGGTCATTTCCAGCAGTCCCAGCTTGGTCCAGCCGACCACAAAGCTCTTCGTGCGGTCTTTGCGCATAACGGCCTCCATGACTGAAACCACCTGCTGCCGGTGCTCTTCATGATCCATATCGATGAAATCCACGATAATTATGCCCCCGATATCCCAGAGGCGAAGAATCCTTGCGATCTGCTGCGCAGCCAGAAGATTCGTCTTCAGTACCGTTTCCTCGAAATTATCCCCGCCGATATATTTGGCTGTGTTCACGTCGATGATCGTCATGGCTTCGGTTTGGTCTACGACGATGGTCACGCCCTCGGGAAGCGTGATTTTCCTTGCGAAGCTGGCTCTCATCTGCTCGTCCAACCCGTACGCTTGAAAAATCGGGCCTCCTTCCGAGTAATATGTAACCTTAGGCTCCATTCCCGGAACGGTTTCCTTCAAATAAATCTTGGTTTCCTCGCCTTTCTGCTTGCTGTCGATCACAAGCTCGTCATGCAGCGGATCAAAGGCATCGCGCAGAAACCGCTGCAGCAGGCCTAAATCGCGATGCAGCAGCGCCGGAACGGGCGCAGATTCCGCCTTGTCGAGAATCCGGGCCCACTCTTTTCGCAGATACTCCAGATCTCCCTTTATGAATTCCAGGGGCTCGTCCTCCGACACCGTTCGGATGATGATTCCCTCTTCATCTGTGCGAAGCTGCTCGCCGATGCTCTTCAGCCGGGCCCTTTCCGCATCGCGTCCGATTTTCTTGGAGACGGCAACATAGTCCGCAGTCGGCATATACACCATGCATCTGCCCGGAAGCGAAAAATGCGTCGTCACCCTCGCTCCCTTGCCGCCTCTGGGTTCCTTCATGACCTGCACGATCAATTCCTGCCCCGCCGTCAGCAGCTGCGAGATCGAAGGCTTCTGCTTGGGCTGCTTCTCTAAATGCGGATGGAGCACATCATCGATATATAAAAACGCGTTCTTTTTCAGCCCGATATCTACAAAAGCCGCCTGCATCCCCGGCAGCACGTTCACGACCCTGCCTTTATAAAAGCTTCCGACAACACTTTGCTCACGACTCCGCTCAACGGCGAATTCGGCTAACCTCCCATCTTCGATGAGGGCCATCTGAATGGTCTCATGTTCACAATGAACTATCATTTGCCTCATGGCTTCACCTCTCAAATGGAAGACGATATTCTATTGTTTTATCCTAACACAATCTCTGATGACATGAATGGATAAAGAATCTTGGCCCGCCCCCCGTCTTCCTCATGATGTTTACGATTTACGCATACCAGGGCGGACCAGTTGATGCAAAATAAGAAGAGATCACATGCTGCTCCGGAACAACGGCAAGCAGGCTGCCGCGTCCGCTCATGACATAAATCAAATGATACTTCTCTCGTTTAAATAGACGCATGATATCATCCAAAGGTTTCGAAGAATCTGCAACGATTGGCTGGGCAGGACCGAGTCCGTCCAAATTCCGTTCATAAACCTCGCTCCGATTGACCAAAAATCTTAAAAACCGGTAATGGACGTTCCGATAGTCTTCGAAATTGGAATACGCCAGGAAAAGGCCGATCATCAGCACATTTAAACGAATGCCGTCTCCAGAGAATAACGGCTGCAATCCGTAACCGATCATAATTAAACTGCACAAAATGCCTGCGCGGGAAGCCCACAACAAGGTGGCATGATAAGGAGCGAGCAGGCTGATGACGGCCTGCAGCACTTTGCCGCCGTCCAGCGGCAGAATCGGAAGCAGGTTAAACAACGCGATGACGAGATTCCCTTGAATGATGTAAGACAGCAGCTGCTCGTCACCCCACCCCGCCCATTGGCAGGCCAGGGTAATGCCGATCATGATGACATTTTGCAGCGGTCCCGCAAGCGCAATGATGATCTCCTTCATCGCAGTCATCCTGCCGTCGTCTTCAATGACAGCAACGCCGCCGAACGGCAGCATCTGAATGGCTCGTACCTTGAACCCCATCGCTGCCGCGGCGGCGGCATGTCCCAATTCATGAATAAACACGATAATAAACAGGGTCAGCAACTCCAGGAAGCGACCGGTGAATACGGATGCCAGCATGACAATGACAAAGAGCGGATGCAGCGACAAGACCGTTCCCTTAAACTTAATCAAACGGAATCACTTCCGCCGGATCGACGTCACGATCCCCCTCTTTGAGTTCGAAATAAAGGGAGGGCGGGCTGCCTGTGCCTGAAGATGCCAAAGTCCCGATAATATCTCCGCCTTGGACCCAGTCATTCGCCTTAAGCCCGGTTTCCGCCAGCCTGCTGTATGTCGCCGTTCGCTCTCCCGTATGCTGTATGCGTACCGTAATCCCGTTCTCAGGATGTTCTTTAACCTCAAGGACGCGCCCGGTCTCTATACTTTTAACCGCCCGGTCCGCTAAAGAACCCCCTCCGGCTTCCAGGACGATGCCTTTCAGATCAACGGCAAAGGATTGAACCACCCTTCCCGAAAGCGGAGGAACCAGAGAGGTCCCGGCATTCACCTTCGTCGAATGCTCGTCGGTTTGTCCAAAAATCGGAATAAAGGACGGAGCGCTGCCAAAATGCTCCTCGTACCATACCTGGGCCGCCTGGAAATCCATCTCATGGCTCAGCCCTTCAATGATGAATGCCTGCGCGCGAAGGGCCCACGGCTGCTGAAATGAAAATACGCCCCATGCCAATCCAAACACCAGCGCACTGACGGCGACGCGGCGGATCAAGCCCGACAGGAACGAAGCTTTTCTTGGCGGTTCTCCCGGAGCACCGGGATCCGGCGTATCATACCAACCGCGATGCCCTTGCTTCCAAAGCCGCTCGGGATCCGGTTCATGCTCTGCGTAACGTGGGGACGGGTTCGCTATGTTGTCCTTGATGAAGCCTGTCTTTGGATTATGGGGATTAGCGGGTGTTCTATCGGGAAGCGCCGTCCAAGACGGCTTATCGTCCTGCCCCGTGAACTGCTCCCCTTCCAGCAGTTCGCGAATGCGGGCTTCTCTTCGGTTCTTGACGGAAGTTTTGATGTCCATTGTTCTCTCCCCCTTGGGGCTTGTTTTCTTACTCTATCCTATGAGGAGATGAGAGAGATTTAGAACAAGCCCTGATGAAGAGGCGGACGGGTTCTGCGAAAGCCGCTTAGACCGCCGAAGGAGAAAAACAAAAAAACCGATGCCTCCCGGCACCGGTTCTTGGTCGAAACCCTTAACCCATTCCAAAAAACTTTTTGAATTTGGTGAACATTCCTTTTTTCTGATGGATTTGCATCAGCGGAACGGTATCGCCAAGGATACGCCGGGCGATGTTTCTATAGGCGATGGCTGCCTGGGAATCCGGGTTCATCACCGTAGGCTCCCCGATGTTGGCCGCTTTAATGACCATTTCATCATCAGGCACGATACCGATCAGATCGATATTCAGCACCTGCAGCACATCTTCGATTTCGAGCATGTCCCCGGATTTCACCATATTCGGGCGAATCCGGTTCACCACGAGCTTCGGAGACTCGACATGCGAGCTCTCCAGCAGGCCGATAATCCGATCCGCGTCCCTTACGGCCGCATTCTCGGGCGTCGTGACGACAATCGCTTTGTCCGCGCCGGCGATGGCATTCTTGAATCCCTGCTCGATTCCGGCCGGACAATCGATAATGACGTATTCGAATTCCTTTTTCAATTCAAGTACGATATCTTTGACCTGCTCCGGAGAAACGGCATTCTTGTCCTTGGTCTGGGCTGCAGGAAGCATATACAGCTCATCGAAGCGCTTGTCCTTGATCAGCGCCTGGTTAAGTCGGCATCGCCCTTCCGCAACGTCGCACAAATCGTATATAATCCGGTTTTCCAGGCCCATCACGACATCCAAATTGCGAAGACCGATGTCCGTATCAACCAGACACACTTTTTTTCCGAGCAGTGCCAAAGCTGTGCCGATGTTCGCCGATGTCGTCGTTTTACCGACTCCGCCTTTACCTGAAGTTACGACGATTGCCTCTCCCATGTTCTACACCCCTTTAAACACATTAAAATCCCGACCCAAACGTGAGATGTTGCTGATCTTGTCGATCTCCATGCTTCCGTCCTTCAAATACGCAAACTCCATGACCGTTTCCCGCGTTTCCCATTCATCCGGCGGTCTGCTGATCATCTGGGAGATACGAAGCTGGGTAGGGGCAAAATACGAAGCCGCTATAATCGCTTCCTCGTTGCCCTCTACACCGGCGTGCGCGGTTCCGCGCAGAGCGCCCAATATGTAAATGTCGCCGGTGCACGTAATCGTCCCGCCTGGATTCACATCGCCGAGGAACAAGAGATCGCCGTCATGATGCAGCACCTGTCCGGAACGCACCATCCCCGTCTTAAGCGCAAGCTTTTCCTCCGGAACGAGCTCGGACGCAAGCGGCGGCGATTCCACATTGCGTATCAGCAAGTTGCCCTTTTGCTTCAATATGTCAAGAATCGTCTGCTTCTCTTCTTCGGAAATTTGCCGGGAACCCAGCTTCACATCCACATGAATGATGGGTCCGGTCAGAATATTCTGATGACTATGCTCCAGCTTATAGCGGAGCTCGCCAAGCAATTCCTCCAGCTCGCATTGATCGTCAAGCAGGAATACCAGGCCATCTTTGATGCCCTTAATCGTCACATGATTGGATTTTACAGCCATAAGCCTGTCCCTCCCATCCCTATACATTTCGCGCTCAAACCTACAAGTTCCTGCTAGTCTAGTAAAATGTCATATTGGAGAGGGTTCAGGTTGCCTTCCTTCTCTGATTCTTCGTTACCAGCTCAATCTGCTTGCGTAAGGGAACGTAAATTGCCAGAGCAAAGGCAAAATGAACAAGGAGATTGGGAAGCATATGATGAAGCAGTGACCAATTATAAGAAGTCGGGTTGAGTCGAAATACCTTATATATGCCAAAAAGCGTACTGTCAAACAACAAGCTTCCCAGAATAACAATGGTCATCATCATGGGCAGCGGCGCCCGCGGGGACTTGAAGACAAGCCCCACCAGATATGCGGATACGCCCATAGCAAACGAATAAGTGCCAATCATCTCGCCGTAATACACGATATCGTGAAGCATGCCGAATAGGAGTCCGAGCACGAGCCCCGTGTGGCGATGGTAATAAATCGATACAAAAAACAAACAAACCAACACGAAATTAGGATAAATCTGAAGCTGCAGCGAGCTTGGCGTTAACCAGAAAAACACCGTGCCCTGCAGAATGAACAGCACGAACAGCAGCAGAATCAGGATCTGTTTACGTGCCATCTTATTCCGGCTCCTCAGGCGTAAAGACAACGATCAGATACTTCCAGTCGTCAAACTTGGCCGCCGGTTCGATCGTAGCCGTTCTGCTCTGTCCGTATTGGCTTACCTGAACGCTTTTCACCTCACCGATAATCAAGCCTTGCGGTATAACGCCTCCGGCACCGGATGAGATAATTTTATCTTTGGGCTTAATCGGATCATCTTCTGTAATACGCGTCATGAGCAGCGTGTTGGTCTTCTCATCGTAGCTCTCGACAACGCCGAACGTCTTATCCTCTTTGCCGATGGCCGTGACCGAAATCGGCTGCGGATTCGGATCCTGGGCGTCCATCGTGGTCAGCAGTTTCACCGTGGAGGTGAAATTGCTCACGCTGCTGATGATGCCAACCATACCATCCACCGTGGTAACCGACATGTTTACTCTGACTCCATCACGTTCGCCCAGATCAATGACAAGCGTACGGTTGTTTGGATCCGAGTTGACGCTGAGAACCTGTGCCGTACGATATTCGTATTTGTCCCTATTTTTCTGGTTTTCGGTAAAATTAAGTTGATCCTTCAGCGCCTCGTAATTAGCTTTCATGTTGTTGTAACTGGCGCTCTCCCGGGAATATTGGGCTACCGCTCTTCGCAGTTCCTCATTCTCTTCATAGATTTCCTTCATGTTCCGTACATCTTCAAAGAAACCCGCTATATAAGCAGCGGGCTTATAAAACACACTTTGCACAAAACCGACCGTATCTTTGACGAATTTTTCAGGCCAAGATAAAGAAGCTCTCGGGCCGAGCGTAAACCCCATAATAGCGATAAACGCTACCAGCCCGATGAGCATAATGAACAAACGCTTATTGCCTAGCAGCTTAAACAGTTGCAACACCCTCTAACTTACTGTTTTCTCTCCCAACATTAGGGGTTTACACTTTTATTTTGGTTTCTACCGTTTGGAACGGACGGCAGAGCTGCTCCGGGATTTAAACAAGTGAATGTTCTCGAGCGCTTTACCTGTGCCAATGGCCACGCAATCCAGCGGATTCTCCGCAACGATGACCGGCATGCCGGTCTCTTCGGCAAGCAGCTTGTCCAGGTTGCGAAGCAATGCGCCGCCTCCCGTAAGCACGATGCCCCGATCCATAATATCCGCAGCAAGCTCCGGAGGACATTTCTCAAGGGTAACCTTAACGGCTTCAACGATGGCATTAATGGTGTCTGCCAACGCTTCGCTGATCTCATCCGATGTAATCGTGATCGTCTTCGGCAGACCCGTCACCAAGTCGCGGCCGCGAATTTCCATCGTTTCCACGGTCTCCAGCGGCATCGCGGAGCCTACTTCCATCTTGAGCAGCTCGGAAGTGCGCTCACCGATCATCAAGTTGTATTGGCGTTTGATATAAGAAATAATGGACTCGTCCATTTCATCGCCCGCAACGCGCACGGAGCGGCTGGTTACAATCCCGCCAAGGGAAATGACCGCAACCTCGGTCGTGCCTCCGCCGATATCTACGACCATGCTGCCCGTAGGCTCCCACACGGGCAAGTCTGCACCGATTGCCGCTGCAAAAGGCTCCTCGATCGTGTAGGCTTCGCGTGCACCCGCTTGCTTGGTCGCATCTTCAACCGCACGCTGCTCGACCGCCGTAATGCCGGAAGGTACGCATACCATCACGTTCGGATGGCGCGGGAAGATGGAACGCTGCTTCTGCGCTTGACGAATAAAGTATTTAATCATCGTAGCCGTTGTATCAAAATCGGCAATGACGCCGTCTTTCATCGGACGAATGGCACGAATGTTGCCTGGCGTCCGTCCAATCATTTTCTTAGCCGATTCCCCGACGGCTTCAATGCTCTTTGTATCTGTACGCAGAGCAACCACGGAAGGCTCTCTTACGACAATTCCTTTTCCACGGACATAAACCAGCGTATTTGCCGTCCCCAAATCGATTCCCAAATCTTTCGTAAAACCACCTAACATGATGTATCTCCCTTTCTTCGTCAATCTGAACTATTATATTACATCAAGCCCCGTTCCTTCAAACTTACAAACGATCCGTCCCCGATGATCAGATGATCCAGCACGTCGATCCCGACAATCTGTCCTGCCTCCACTAAGCGTGCAGTCAGCGAAATGTCCTCCGGGCTGGGCGTCGGATCTCCGCTCGGATGGTTATGCGCGCACACCAGGGATGCACTGCTGCATTTGATGGCCGCTCTGAACACCTCGCGGGGATGAACGATGGAGGCGTTAAGGCTCCCCATCGATAGCGTTTCCTGGGCAATGACATGATTTTTCGTATTTAAAAATACACAGACAAAATGCTCTTTCTGTAAATACCGCATCTGTTCAC
Organism: Priestia sp. BR_2; assembly: GCF_041954005.1. Classification (NCBI taxonomy): domain Bacteria; kingdom Bacillati; phylum Bacillota; class Bacilli; order Caryophanales; family Bacillaceae; genus Priestia; species Priestia sp. BR_2. The sequence continues at coordinate 23,374 of NZ_JAVFHM010000071.1, forward strand.
TGAGCAGTTCTGCCGCGTCATGCGGACTGCGGATAATAACCGGCTCTACATGTCTCGATGCGGCCAAGCGCCGTCCAAGCTCGATGCCAGCCTTCAGCTGAACAGCCTTGGCGGTTCCAATTCCTTTGATTTGCGTAATTTCCTCGATGCTAAGATCAACGAGCTGCCGGATGCCGCCTGCTTCCCCCAGCAGCCGCTGGGCTATATGTACGGCAGATTCCTGGCGGGTACCGGTCCGAAGCAGTATCGCCAGCAATTCTGCATGGCTTAAAGCGCTCGCCCCATATTGCATCATGCGCTCTCTTGGTCGTTCATCATGGGGGATGTCGCGCAGCAATAGCGTTGGCGACTCCATATATTCCCCTCTTTTCTAAGATTTAAATCAGCAGGTCACCGAAGCTTCCATGATTCCGTTGGCTTCGGATGCCGTGTTCTATATCTATGAATCGGTGAGTACATCCATCCCCATTTCAGACAGCATGTCCGAGAGCAGAGAAAGCGGCAGGCCGACAACGTTAAAGTAGTCGCCTTCGATTCCTTCCACGATGGTTGCACCCAGGCCTTGAATCGCATACGAGCCTGCTTTGTCGGCAGGTTCCCCGCTCTTTACGTAAGCCGCGATCGCATCATCACTTAACGATTTCATCTTTACGGTCGTCACGCGGTGAGATACCTTGGCGCGACCGGAACGCCGGTCGATGCAAGCCACTCCCGTGTAAACGAAGTGTGCCCGTCCTTGAAGCATGGACAACATCCTTGCAGCATCAGTTTGATCCTCCGGCTTCCCGAGGACATGGTCATCTACGACCACAATCGTGTCGCTTCCCACAATGATACCATCTCCCGGATCATCCGTCAGCTTTCGGAGAACCGCTTCCGCTTTGCGCAGCGCCAGTGACTCCACAATTCGCTCTGGCGACCACCCTTGCGGTGTGTCCTCGTCAGCTTCACTTGGCATAATCTCGAATGGGATACGAAGGGAGGCAATCAATTCCTGACGCCGAGGAGAGGTGGAAGCCAATATAATGCGGCGGTTTCTCTTCTCATTCAAGGGGGATAATCTCCTTTGTCATGTCTTAGAGCCTGCGGTATAACCAGACGGCAGCAATAATGCCGAGCAGACTGAGCAGGCAAAAGTTAAGTTCAAGGTTAATGTCATAACGAATAATGTCAAAATCAGCTGAAGGCGACCACTTAATCGGTGTAGTAGACGTCAGAAACGCCAGAGCCTTGACCGGTTGAAGCGCCTTGGCAAGCCATGTTCCCGTCAGCCACCCCAGCAGCAAAAACAAGATGAGCATTCCTTTATTTTTCTTCATGCATCCTCTTCCCTCGCCATTTTTTGACACCCTAATTATTATACGGTGAATCGATAAGCAATACAAACAGAAATCCGGCATGGGGAACTATTTCCAGTTCCAAGCCGGATTTGACGTAAATTTGAATTTATAGGCCATCCAGGAGTTTCTTTTGGCCCATGACATAGTTCATCATGCCTGTTTGAATCTCCCACAAATGCCCCTTGGATTGATTTTTGTTGTATTCGGAGAGCGCCGTGATCGAACTGTTCATCGACTGCTCCATGGCCGGCAGCGCGGCCCCGGTCTCCGGACCCAAGCCTGCGGCCAGCTGCTTGACCGATTGGATCCATTGCTGATGCAGATTCGTGATGGTATTCATATGCTCCGACATCGCTGCGCCGGGCTCCTGCATGCCCAGCAAGGATGCCGATAGTTGGCTAAGCTCCGATACCAGCTCCCCGCTTATCGTAAAATAGTCCGTCAGCGTCTGCTCCTCGCCAGCGAATGCCGCTGACTCTATGCCCGGCAGCGCGATCTCTCTAACGTATAATTCAACCCCTTCGGCCTTAAGCTGATTGCTGAGCAGCTTCGCTTGCTCGCGGTCGGGCGAGATGCCCGCATACACGCGGTTCTCCTCGTCCAGATCGCCGCCGGCGGCAATACCGGATTGCTGCAGTTCCCCGATCGCCTGCGCTGCCCGCTCGGGCGTGCTGAACACGCCGTATTGAAGCAGATAAAAGTTTTGCTCCGGTATATGAACAGCCGATTCGGTCATATCAGGCGTCGGTGATGCCCCCGCTCCCCCGGATGGATCGGTCGGCGCTAAGTTCCCTGGATCACTGCTCTCGAGCTGCCCCGTTGCCGGGTTCTCGCCGGCGTCGCCGCCGTTAAACATGGACAGCACCATGTACCCGAACAGTAGGCCCGTGATGACGGCGGCGGTCACGGACACCGCCATCTTCCAGAGGGAGGTGGGTTTGCGTGAGCGATAATAACCGTAATCTCCGGCAGATGTCTCATATAGATCCGACTCGGGCCCGAGATTCCAATGGGGGTCGTTCGCTTCGGGGGTCATTCTCCCGGAAAACGCATCATCATGGAGGTCGTAGAGCTCCTCGTGCACGTGATGGTATGTATCCGATTCTACAGGGGCATCAGGGGCATCGTCGTACGGCCAGCCGTTATCATGGTCCAGGCGCCGTCTTTCCTCAGCCAGCCGTCCCCTGGACCGATGATTGCGCGATGGTCTCCAGTCACGATCGTCCACGTCCCGGGTATCCCGCTCCTCCCGGAGCGGCGGAACGACGCGCAGATGATCCTGCTGAACGCTCCTCTGAGGTTCGTACGAAGTGTCCGTATCGGTAAACCGATTTGCTGCCGCTGTGTCATATTCGTCGAAGACGGAATGGCGGTCGTAGACCCGGGGGTTTTGGCCCGCCGGAACGTTTTGGTTCGCGTCGTGTTCCTCTCGCGCATGGTCTTTGTTCCTGCCCTTCGGCGGATCGTGATCGAAACGTATCGTCATCCGTGCTTTATTCATATCCACACACCTCACTTGTCCTTCTACACCTAGCTATATGATCAAGCTTGGCAACTTATGAGTATGCGAAAAACAAAAGGGCTGACCAAGAAATGATCTTGATCAGCCCTTCGTATCGTTATCGATGCTGGCTTTGTCCCCTCATAAGAGGCAAAGCCAATGCAGTCCCCTGCTGCAGCGAAGCAGCAAAGGAAGCAGGCAACCTTTATTTCTTGCCCTTAATGAACTCCGCTAAAGCCGCGCCGACCTTCCAGATGTCGCCCGCTCCCATCGTGAGAACCAGGTCGCCTTCTTTTACGCGACCTTTGAGATCGTTCAGGACATCTTCCTTCGTAGGCAAATAGCGGGCACCGGCATTGCTGTTCTGAACGATCAGCTCCACCAGCTTACCCGAGCTGATGCCCTCGATCTGCTTCTCGCCGGCAGGAGAGTAAATATCGGTGATGATCACCTCATCCGCTTCCCCGAACGCGCGGCTAAACGCATCCAGCAGGAAGAAGGTTCTCGAATACCGCTGCGGCTGGAATACGGCAATGATCCGTTTGCCCGTAGCTTTAGCGGCACTGATCGTCGCCTCGATCTCGGTCGGATGATGCGCATAGTCGTCAATCACCAGAATGCCTTCAGCTTCGCCAAGCACCTGGAAGCGGCGCTTAGCCCCGTTGAATTTGACGATGGCCTCTACAATCGCCTCGAACGAGATGCCGCTCTTCAAGCAGCATATCACCGTGGCCATGGCGTTGTAGACATTATGTTTGCCCGGTACGGACAGCTCGACGGTGCCCAGCTCCATGCCGTTATGAAGCATCGTGAAGCTGACGTGACGGTCGCCCAGCACCAGATTGGTTGCCGTATACTCCGCATCCGCATGTATGCCGTATGTGGTCACGTTGCATTTCAGGTCAGGCAAAATCGCCTGAATGTTGTTATCGTCGGCGCAAACCACGGCTGTACCGTCAGCCTTGATCTGGCTGAGGAATTGCACGTAGGCGGCCTTGAGACGATTGAAATCCCCTTCGTAATTCTCCAGGTGATCGGCTTCGATATTCAGAACGACGCCGAGCCATGGATGGTATTGCAGGAATGAACCGTCGCTCTCGTCGGCTTCGGCTACCACATGCTCGCCTTCGCCCGCTTTGGCATTCGTGCCCACGTTCATAATTTCCCCGCCGATGATAAATGTCGGATCGACTCCGCATTCTTCCATCACGAGCGCAATCATGGATGAAGTGGTTGTCTTGCCATGCGCTCCCGCTACGGCCACGCCTTTGCGTTCGTTCAAAAGACGCGCCAGCATCTGCGCACGGTGAAGGACAGGAATGTTCAGCTTCTCTGCCTCGACCCGCTCCACGTTGTCTTTGGACAATGCCGTGGAGTACACCACAAGGTCCGCGCCTTGGACTTGCTCGGCGGTATGTCCAATGTATATTTTGGCGCCCTTGGCCGCCAGCTTTTCTGTCAATTCTTGCGATGCCACGTCAGAACCCGTGACTTTATAACCCATCTCCAGCATTACTCGCGCTATGGCGCTCATCCCGTAGCCGCCAATTCCTATAAAATGAACATGTTCTGATGTATTCAACAGATATCACCAACCTTTTTCAGAATCGGAAAGGCCCAGGAGGTTGGAACGCACGTCGGCAATCAGGTACAACGTGCCCGACACCACCCCAAGATCCTCCGCTTCCGTCCGTGACTTCAACTCTTCAAGTGCGTTTTTCCAATTTGGTTCTATGATGATTTGCAGTGTATGTTTGGCGTATTTCTCCCTTACCTGCTCTACGATGTCACCAAGCGCCTTGGCGTCCAGTTTCTTCCGGAAATCCGGTTCAGTCAGGATAAGCGTATCCACTATTGGCAGTATATGCTGCAAATACGATTCATGATGCTTATTTGCCAGCATTCCCATCATTAAGTTCAGTTTCCGATACTTATAGATCTGCGGCAAGCTTTTGGCCAAGGATTCAGCCCCTTCGGGGTTGTGCGCGCCATCGAGAACAATCCGCGGGGAGGACTGTACTTGCTCCAGTCTTCCCGCCCAGAACGTATCCTTAAACCCGGCACGCAATTCTTCTTCATCCACGATAAAGGCCATGTACTGGCGAAGCACCTCCAGCGTCATCATGGCAACCGCGGCATTGGCGCATTGATGCTCGCCCTGCATCGAAATATCCAAATCCATATCCCGGAACGGTCCCTTAAAACGGAAAGTCTGGCTTTCTTCGTTCCCGCGCAGCCGTTCATAAGAGAATTGCTCGTCTACGAGGTACAGACTTGTACGGTTTTTGGCGGCCGTTTCTTTCAGAATTTCGACAGCCTCAGGCTGAGTGACCGTGCTCACCACGGGCACTCCGGGCTTGATGATGCCGGCCTTCTCCATGGCGATCTCCTGAATGGTATCTCCCAGAACGTCGGTATGGTCCATGCCGATGTTCGTGATCACCGAAATGATGGGATGAACGATATTGGTCACGTCAAGACGACCGCCAAGTCCGGTCTCCCATACCACCACGTCCGGATAAGACACCTCGCCGTAATACAGGATCGCAAGAGCCGTGGACACCTCAAACATCGTGGGCGATCCAAGCCCGGAGCCCGCAATTTCGGCAACAAGCGGCTCTAAGCGATTCGCGAGTTCCAGCAGCGTCTCTTCCGGTATGTCTTCGCCGTTATACTGAAACCGATTGGTAAACTTCGTAATATAGGGGGACGTATAGGTGCCTACCGTGAATCCCCCTTGAAGCAGAACCTTTGTTAAAAAAGCGCATGTGGAGCCTTTTCCGTTCGTTCCGGCCACGTGGATAAATTTTAATCGACGCTCCGGATGGCCGAGCAGCTCCATCAATCGCTGAATTCTATCCATGCCAGGGCGGATCCCAAACGGAATCAGCCCATTGATCCAAGCTACCGCTTCCTCATAGGTATGGAACGGAGCTGCCGCTGCAGCTGCCGATTGATCAACCATCGTTCTCACCTTCTGGTCCAGATTCATCTTGCCCATTAGCCTCTCAATTCTTCGATGCGCGCAATCACTTTGCATCGTTTGTCCGAGTAATCCGCGAGTTTCGCCCGTTCTTCCTCAATCACCTTCTCGGGTGCTTTCGATACGAAACCAGGATTGTTCAGCTTCTTCTCCACACGCTCGACTTCGCTGTTCAAGTGCTGAATTTCCTTCTCCAGACGCGTGATCTCCTGAGCGATATCGATCAGTCCGGCAAGCGGCAGATACATCTCAACACCTGTCACCACGGCGGTCATCGCTTTATCCGGCGCCTCAAGCGCAAGGGAGGACTCATATTCCGACGTGTTGCAGAAGCGGCGAATATAATCGGAATTGCGATCGATAATGCCGGCAATTTGCCCGCTTACCGGTTTCAATTGCAGTTCTACTTTTTTGCTCATCGGCACGTTCACTTCCGCCCGGATGTTACGTACGGCACGGATCACATCCATCAGCAGGTTCATTTCGGTAACAGCTTCCGTATTCTCAAACGCCTCATCATAGGTCGGCCAAGAAGCCAGCATAACGGTCTCGCCTTCATGCGGCAAATGCTGCCAGATCTCTTCGGAGATGAACGGCATGAACGGGTGAATCAAGCGCATCGTGCGGTCCAGCACATAGGCAAGCACCGACTGCGTCTTTTTCTTGGCTGCTTGATCCTCGCCATATAGGGACAGCTTGGCAAATTCGATATACCAGTCACACAGATCATCCCAGATGAAATTGTAGAGCAGTCGACCGGTTTCGCCAAATTCGTAGGCATCAATTAGACGCGTAATGTCGCGGGAAGTTTCGTTCAAACGGTGCAAAATCCACCGGTCCGCTGTTCCCAGCTCTCCGGAAATGTCGATATCCGCCGCTGTGAAGCCCTCCAGGTTCATGAGCGCAAACCGCGACGCATTCCAGATTTTGTTAGCGAAGTTACGCGCTTGCTCCACGCGTTCCCAGCGGAATCGAAGATCCTGACCCGGCGTGCTGCCGGTCGATATCATATAACGCATAGCGTCTGCGCCATACTGTTCAATAACCTCGAGCGGGTCAATGCCGTTGCCCAGCGACTTGGACATCTTGCGGCCTTCGCTATCCCGAACCAGGCCATGGATCAGCGTGTCCTTAAACGGCATTTGGCCTGTAAATTCAAGTCCTTGGAAAATCATCCGCGACACCCAGAACGGGATGATGTCGTAACCCGTTACGAGAACGCTGGTCGGATAATAACGTTTGAAATCCTCGCTGTCCTGGTCCGGCCAGCCCATGGTCGAGAACGGCCAGAGTGCGGAGCTGAACCAGGTATCCAGCACATCCTCGTCCTGTCTCAGATCATCCTCGCCCAGCTTCGCGCGGGCTTCCTCTTCATTCATGGCAACAACCACTTCGCCCGTGGATTCGGAATACCACGCCGGGATCCGGTGACCCCACCACAATTGACGGGAAATGCACCAATCGCGTACATTCTCCATCCAGTGCAGATAGGTTCGCTCGAACCGGTCAGGCACGAAGTTCACGCCCTTGCCGGATTTTTGCGCATCCACGGCTGCTTCCGCAAGCGGCTGCATCTTAACGAACCACTGCGTCGACAGGTAAGGCTCGACCACCGCACCGGATCTTTCGCTATGGCCAACCTGATGGACATGGTCTTCGATGCGAAGCAATACGCCCGATTCCTTCATGTCGCTGACGATCTGCTTGCGGCATTCTGCACGGTCAAGGCCCTGGTATTTGCCGGCAAACTCATTCATCGTTCCGGATTCATCCATTACGGTAATTTGCGGCAGGTCATGTCTCAGCCCCATCTCGAAGTCGTTCGGATCATGCGCCGGCGTAATTTTAACCGCACCGCTGCCGAAGTCCTTCTCCACGTACTCATCCGCAATAACCGGAATCTCGCGGCCCACGATAGGCAGCACCAATGTCTTGCCGATCATGTCTTTATAGCGCTCGTCTTCGGGATGAACGGCGACCGCCGTATCGCCGAGCATGGTCTCCGGACGGGTGGTTGCCACGGTAATGGAGCCGCTGCCGTCCTTCAGCGGATATTGCAGGTGATACAAATGGCCGTTGACCTCTTTGTACTCCACTTCAATATCGGACAAAGCCGTGCGGGCAGCCGGGTCCCAGTTGATGATGCGTTTGCCGCGGTAGATGAGCCCTTTATCGTAAAGCTTGACGAATACTTCCCGTACGGCTTCGGACAATCCCTCGTCGAGCGTGAAACGTTCTCTGGAGTAATCGAGGGACAGGCCGATCTTGGACCACTGATCACGGATCGTGTTTGCGTACAGGTCCTTCCATTCCCACACCTTCTCCAGGAATTTCTCGCGTCCCAGATCGTAACGGGTAACGCCTTCTTCGCGAAGCTTCTGCTCTACCTTGGTTTGCGTGGCGATGCCCGCATGGTCGGAACCGGGGAGCCACAGCGCATCGTAGCCCTGCATCCGCTTCACGCGAATCAGGATGTCCTGCAGCGTAAAGTCAAGCGCATGGCCGATATGGAGCATGCCCGTAACGTTAGGAGGAGGAATAACAATCGTGTAAGGCTCCGCGTCCGGTCGCTTGCCGGCTTCAAAAAAGCCGCCTTCCTTCCAGTACGGATACCATTTTTGTTCGGCTGCCTTCGGATCATACGTCGTCGGCATTTCTAACTGGGATTGGTTTTGTTTTTGATCCATATTTTCGTACCTCCGATACTGTTAATCAGTTTTGCTAACCCGAAACGTTTTAGCCTCCGGGCGTGTTCGTGGATATCATAGTTGGCGTGAAACAAAAAAAGCCCTTCGTCCTCAAAGGACGAAAGACTGTTCTCTCGCGGTACCACCTTTGTTTCGTGCTTACATGGTTCAGCAGCCGTTGTCCTCCCATGAAGAACATGAAAGGCTTTCGGTCAAGCACGACACTTTACGCAGATAACGGCTGCGGCCGGCGAACTCTAACCAGGGTAGCAATCGATCCTACTCTATCTCAAGTCCGCAACTCCGGGGTGACTTCGGCAAGCTGGTTCCTGCGGAATCTCACAGCGCTTGGTAGCAATTCCGCTCTCTGAAGGCCATACCTTCCTACTCTTCCCGTTCAACGTTGTTCTAGCTTTTGGAATACCTGTACATATACTATTCAAATATAACGTGGTTGTTCCATATAGTCAATATTTCGAGTGTTTCCGAACGATTTAGACATCATACCTGCCGATTCAAATAAATCCTTGTTCGCTGTAACATACAATCCAAGCTCGCTCTGCTTCCTCTCCTCCAAACCGGTTCCCCGCAGCACAAAAAGCAGGCCAAGGCTGCCTGCCTCGGCCTGCTTCATTCTAGCCCCATGACGACTTCCCGATTACTGGGGAATGTATAATACCTGACCTTCTTCCACATTCTGTTCGGACATGCGGTTATACAACAAGAGCTCTCGCGGCGTCAGTTGATAACGCTCGGCAATCACGTCGAGTGTCTCCTCACGCTGAACAATGCACATCCGGACCTTGCGGAACGGCGTTTCCTCCCGGCGGTTGCCCAGGAACAGACTCTTCCATTCCACATCCTCGGACGAAACGGCATCCACCGATTCTTCGATGGCCTCTTCCTCGTCTCGAGCTGCTTGTTCCTGATCCTGAACCGTTCTGCTCGATTGAAGCAATGAGGAGAAGCCTACGCCCGAAGCGGTGTTAGTGGTGCTGTTCTTCGCGTTGAAGGCAACCTTTAGCTCTGGTTTGGACGGAGCCTCTTCGACTTGAACGGAAACCTCCTCCTCTATCTCCTCCAACGGCTCGGCTTCCTCGGCAAAAACAGGCTGGGCTTCCTCCGTTTCCGGGGAATCCAATACCGGCAGGGCTTGAACCTCTTCGCCATTGCGCTCAGTAACGCCCGGGAAATCGGCTGCCGGTTCTTCCTGCTGCGGCTCCGGCTGGGCCGCAGCCCGTTCGAACTGCCATACACTCGGAGTCGACGGCTCAGCTGACTGAAATTCCGTCTCATTATGTAAGGCATATTCGACCGTATCTTGGGCTTCAGGGGTACTGGAGATGCTTACCGTTCGGTCCGAGTCCTGCGTATCTTGAATTTGATTCTCGTATTCCGCCCAAGATGCCAGATACTGCTGCGTGCGCGCATCCGCCTCGGACTCTTGGACTCTAGGCTGAGCCTCGCTGAAATAAGAAGGCGAAGGCGTAATCGCTTCAGCGTTGGCTCCGCCGCCTTGATACGGTTCATACGGATTGGCTGCGAACTGCTGCTCTCCGCCTGCATACATATCATTCGCTTCAGGAGCATGTACCACTGTGAATTCCTCATTGGTCCATACTTGGTCACGAGCTCCCGGAGCCGCCGCCTGGATTCCTTTGAGCGATAAAACCCCCGTTATGTTCAAGCTGCGCTTGGATAACAGATCCACGTCAAAATTCTCGATCTCGACCGCGATGTCATCCAATGACGATACGCGGTTCAGCGGGACCGTGATCTCGACCGGAATCCAATGCTCGAGCGGCTCCGACTCTCCTGCTTCGGTATCCCCTTTATACAGGCCTGCTAGAAGCAAATGGCCCCGAAGCGTGGCCTGGTCCTGCTGGCTGATCACCTGAATGTGCGGGATCAACTCCGCCTCTTCCAATTCTTCGATTCCCGGCAAATCTTCCGTCAAATTAATACGCTCGTAAATATCGAACCGCAATCCGTAGGACTGGTCAAACACGGGAATGTCCTCCTTTTTGGCATATACTATCCGTGATCTGTCATCACGGCATGAGCCTAAGTTTTGCCACTCAATTTATCTATATGCCGAAAACAGGAGAGCATGACTTTTTTGCGAATTGCGCATGGAAGTTAGCGGGCGTTCAGGGCCGCTGCAGCATCCCCTATCGGTTCGCTCCCTCTATGATTCGCTCTCGTAACTCCATCATATCCTGAGGCCACGGCGCCGGCACCTCAATGCTCTCGCCCGTAAAAGGATGATGGAACAACAGGCGTTCGCCATGCAGCGCTTGGCGCGCAAACGTCCCGGGTCCCCCGTACAAAACATCCCCCAGAAGCGGATGTCCCATATGGCTTAGATGGACCCGGATCTGATGCGTACGGCCGGTTTCAAGGCGAATGTGCAGCAGACTGGCTTTCGGATACGCTTCGGCTGAGAGAATATGCGTGATCGCGGCCTGTCCCGTTAATGAAACCCTCCGGCGGCTTGCGTGATAGCGGTCCTTGCCGATCGGGAGATCGATTCGCTTCAGCTCCTGCGATACCCTCCCTTGAACGATAGCCGCATACATTCGAACGATCTTCTTCTCGCGCATGGCCTCGTCAAGCTTCAGCTGCGCATATTCGTTCTTGGCATACAGCACCGGCCCCGTCGTATCTTTATCCAGCCGATGGATGTGACGGACTGCCGCGTGAATCCCCTCTGCTTCGTAATAGGCGGCCACGACATGATTCAGCGTTGTCTCCCGGCTTTCGTTGTCCGGATGGACCGCCAAACCGGCCGGTTTGTTCACGACCAGGCAGAAATCGTCCTCGTACAACACCTGAAGCTCCTGCCACCTCGGTTCGATGCCGTATTCCCGATAAGGAAAAAGGACCAGCCGAAGCCGGTCCCCTCTCCATTGTATCCCCTGCTCATGATGAAGCTTGCGATACAGCTTCTCGGGCATACCGACCGTTTCCAGAAGCCACTTGGCGGCGGCCTCATCCCGATCCGGCTGGCCCAACAGCACTTTGCCGGGCGTCATCTCGAGCCATTCGCCGCGTTTACTCCAGCTGCCCCCGTAGCTCATAGGCTTTTGAAGGCGTTGTAATTGGCTTCGATGGTAGCATCGATATCTTCCACCGTATGGGCCGCCGAGATGAACATGCCCTCGAATTGGGAAGGAGGCACGCTGACTCCCTCTTGCACCATCGCCGCAAAATAGCGGCGGAAACGGTCCAGGTCACTCGTCTTGGCCGTATCGAAATTCACGACCGGCGAATTCGTGAAGAATGGGCAGACCATGGAGCCGATCCGGTTGATCGTAAGCGGGATGCCGAATTCCTTGGCGTTGCGCTCGAATCCTGCCTGAAGGCGGGCCCCCCGTTCCTCCAGCTGCTCATAAACGGCAGGCGTCAACAGCTTCAGGGTGGTGTATCCGGCTGCCATGGCCAGCGGATTTCCGCTTAACGTTCCCGCCTGGTAGATCGGTCCTGCCGGAGCGATCTGATCCATCAGCTCACGCTTGCCTCCATATGCGCCGACCGGCAATCCGCCGCCGATCACCTTGCCCAGGCATGTCAAGTCAGGCGTAACGCCGTAACGTCCCTGAGCGCAGTTGAGGTCCACCCGGAATCCGGTCATCACCTCGTCGAAAATAAGGATGCTGCCATAATCGGAAGTGACCTTGCGGAGGCCTTCCAGGAATCCTGGTTGCGGCGGAACCACGCCCATATTCCCTGCCACCGGCTCAACGATGACGGCCGCGATCTCTTCGCCGAAACGCTCGAAGGCAAGCTGTACCGATTCCAGGTCGTTATAAGGAACCGCAATGGTGTTGGACGCCACGCTTTCAGGCACGCCCGGGCTGTCAGGCAGGCCTAGTGTCGCTATGCCGGATCCCGCCTTGATCAGAAGGCTGTCCGCGTGACCGTGGTAGGAGCCCTCGAATTTGATGATTTTGCTGCGCCCGGTATAACCGCGCGCCAGACGGATGGCACTCATGGTGGCTTCCGTGCCGGAATTCACCATTCGCACCACCTCGATCGACGGCACGCGCTCGCACACGAGCTTCGCCATCTTCGTTTCGAGCAGGGTTGGCGCGCCGAAGCTGGTCCCTTTGGCAGCAGTCTCCTGAAGCACTTCAACGACTTCAGGGTGTGCGTGGCCCATAATCAGCGGTCCCCAGGAACCTACATAATCGATAAAGCTGTTCCCGTCGATGTCGTATACCCGGCTGCCTTCTCCGCGATCGATATAAATCGGCGTGAGTCCTACAGATTTAAATGCACGTACCGGACTGTTGACGCCGCCCGGGATATATAACTTCGCTTCTTCGAAAGCAGAACGCGACAACTCTTCTTTTCGCAAATCTTGGCTCATTCTATGCACTCCTAACTCTTTAGTCGTTAATCGTTGCTAGCCGCGCATCCAGCGTGCCGCATCCTTCGAGAAATACGTAATGATAATGTCCGCACCGGCACGCTTCATTCCCGTCAGCAGCTCCATCACGATCGCCTGCTCGCTGATCCATCCCTGCTGAGCCGCCGCCTTGATCATGGAATACTCGCCGCTCACGTTGTAAGCGACTATCGGCAGATCAAACTGGTCTCTGAGCAATCGGACAACGTCGAGGTAAGCCATCGCCGGCTTCACCATCAGCATATCCGCGCCTTCCAGCACGTCCGTCTCCGCCTCGCGGAGCGCTTCCCTTACGTTAGCCGGATCCATTTGATAGGTTTTGCGGTCGCCGAACTGCGGAGCGGAGTCTGCGGCTTCGCGGAATGGACCGTAAAAAGCCGAAGCATACTTAACCGAATACGACATGATCGGCACATTATAAAATCCAGCTTCATCGAGTCCGGTACGAATGGCTTGGACAAAGCCGTCCATCATATTGGAAGGTGCGATGATATCCGCTCCCGCTTTCGCCTGGGAGACCGCCGTGCGAACGAGCAGCTCCAGCGACTCGTCGTTTAATACGTCGCCGCAGGTGTGACCGTCACGCTCGAAGGTATGGACCATGCCGCAGTGGCCGTGGTCGGTGAATTCGCACAGGCACGTGTCCGCAATGACCAGAAGATCGGGATGCCACGACTTAATGAGGCGGGTGGCCTCTTGGACGATTCCGTCATCCGCGAAACCGGACGTGCCTACACTGTCTTTTGTCTCAGGAATCCCGAACAGGAGCACGGCAGGAATCCCTAGATTTACGATTTCGTCCACTTCTTCCTTCAGGGTATCCAGCGAAAAATGATATACGCCCGGCATCGAGGAAATTTCGGATTTCACACCGCTGCCATAGGTCACGAAGATCGGCTGGACCAGATCCTCCGTATGAAGCACGGTCTCCCGGACCATGCTGCGAATGCCGGCATTTTGACGCAGCCGGCGATGGCGTACGATTGGAAAACTCATGACGTTGTACCTCCATAAGATGTAATTTAAATCATGTATTTAAAAGATAAGGATATTATGGCGTCGTTATACGGCGTGGATCGCTCTCGTTCCAAACACACAAGGCCTTGACCAGACTGTCGACCGTCGCTTCCTCGGCGAGGAGCGATACGTGCAGTCCGGCTTCCTCCGCGGTTTGCGCGGTCAGCGGTCCGATGCAAGCAATCGTCGATTCCTTCAGCAGATCGGCAGGCTCTGCCACGCCCATCCCCTTCAGCACTTTCAGCAGATTGGTAACCGTAGAAGAACTGGTGAACGTGACCGCATGAATGCCGCCGTCTTGAAGCAGCTTCAGCAGCTCATCATCGTCCTCGCCGCACAGCATGTTCTCGTATATCACGGCTTCCGTCACATGCAGTCCCATTTCCACAAGCTTCTCCGGCAGCCATCGGCGCGCGAGATCACCGCGAGGCAGCAGCACGCGCTGGCCCGGCTGAAGCTCCGGACCGTAAGCATCGATAAGGCCCTCCGCCTGGTAACGCTCCTTGATCACTTCGGCGGTTATACCGTAATTCCCAAGAGCATCGGCTGTTGCGGGACCTACCGCGACGATGCGCGCCGAGGCCAAGGAGCGAATATCGCGTCCATGCTCCTTCAGGTGGCGGAAGAAAAACTCGACGCCGTTTACGCTGGTGAAGAACACCCAATCATACGTACCCAGCTTGTCCAGCGCTTCTTGAATCTCGGCAAGCACCTCGCCCTTCGAGGGCATCACCGTTTCAATGACGGGAAACTCATAAGGCTCCCCGCCAAGCTCCTCGATTTGGGATACCAATGAACTGGCTTGGCTTCGGGCCCTCGTGACCAGAATCCTTTTGCCGAACAGGGGCAGCCGTTCCGCCCACTTCAAGTGCTCCCGCTGAAGCACCACCTCGCCAACGACGATGACGGCAGGCGGCTGAAAATCCGCTGCCTTGACCTTGTCCTCGATGTCTGCCAGCGTTCCCGTCAGCGTATCCTGCTCCGCCCGGGTTCCCCATCTTATTAGAGCCACCGGCGTTTCCGGAGACCTTCCATGCTTCATCAGCTGACGGCTGATATAACCGATTTTCGCCACGCCCATCATAAAAATCAAAGTCCCCGTCGCATGGGTCACCTTATCCCATTGAATCATGCGGTCCAGCTTCTCGGGGCTTTCATGTCCTGTAATGATGGATAAGGATGAGGCATGATCGCGATGCGTCACCGGAATTCCTGCATAAGCCGGCACGCTGATCGCCGAGGTGATCCCCGGGACGATCTCGTACATGATGCCATGACGATATAACAGCTCCGCTTCTTCGCCGACTCTTCCGAAGATCGTGGGATCGCCGCCCTTTAAACGGACCACCGTCTTGCCTTCCAAAGCATAATCCACCAGCAGTTGATTGATCTGTTCCTGTTTCATCGTATGCCGATCCGGAAGCTTGCCCACGTAGACCTTCTCTGCTCCGGGTTTCATCCAGCGCAGCAGCCGAGGACTGGCTAATCGGTCATACACCACGACATCCGCTTTTTCAATGCATTCTTTGCCTTTGATCGTAATCAGGCGCGCATCGCCCGGACCTGCTCCCACGAGATAAACCTTGCCTGCCATCCCCTCAACCCCTAACTTGTGCCAGTATCTTCTCCGCTCCTTTAGCTTTCAGCTTTGCAGCCACTTCCACTCCGAGCGCTTCAGGGTCGGTTCCTTCGGCGCTTTCCTTCAAGACGATTTCGCCGTCAGGAGAACCTACCATTCCTGTTAATTGTATAACGTTTTGTTCGCCGCGGGAATCTCCTGCCTCCACATTCTTCATGACGGCGTAAGCCCCGATTGGGACCTGGCATCCGCCGTTCAGTTCGCTTAGAAACTTGCGTTCCGCGGCGACGGTCCGCGCGGTTACTTCATCGTTATAAAGAGAGAGCAGATGCAGCAGCTCTTCATCGTTTTCACGGCACTCAATGCCGAGAGCGCCTTGGCCTACGGCAGGCAGACTAACTTCAACCGGCAGGTACGACGTGATCCGATCCTCCCAGCCCATGCGCTGCAGGCCCGCAGTTGCCAGAATGATGGCCTGAAACTCGCCTTCCTCCATTTTGCGAATCCGGGAATCGATGTTTCCCCTGATCCAATCGATCTGCAGATCAGGCCGATAGGCCTTGAGCTGGCTGGACCGGCGCAGACTGCTTGTCCCTACCTTGGCACCTTGAGGAAGGTCATCCAGCGTTGTCCCTTCTTTGGAGATCAGGCAGTCGCGAGGATCTTTTCTTGCGGGCACCGCCCCGGAAACCAGTCCTTCAGGCAGAACGGAAGGCATGTCCTTCATGCTGTGAACCGCCATGTCAATTTCGCCGTCCAACATGGCCTGCTCGATTTCTTTGACAAACAATCCTTTGCCGCCTACTTTGGAAAGGGTAACATCCAGTATACGGTCGCCCTTGGTGACGATTTTCTTGACCGCGAAGTCATATTCCAATCCGTGCTCCTTGGCCAAACGCTTCAAATCATCGATAACCTGTCCTGTCTGTGTCAGTGCCAGAGCACTTTGTCTACTGCCAACTACGATTGTGCGCATCCTTCATTCCTCCTGATTCTTCTCAATCCACTGCTTGATTTCGTCCGGACTCCACGGCACATAACCTCCGCGGCGAATCTCCCCGAGCATGTCCATGCGGTATGCCTTTTGCAACAGCCGCCTGCGCGCGTCGGCGGACTTCACCTCATCCTTGATCATCGAACGCATGCTATATAAAAAATCCAGATAATCCTCATACTCCGGTCCGAACCGTTCTTCGAGCTCATCGCGTATATCGCGTGCGGCCATCGGCCCTGCTCCCGACGTGGACACGGCCAGCATAAGCCTTCCCCGCCGCAGCACCGTCGGATTGATAAACGTACCGGCATCGCCATCGCTGGCTACGTTAACCAGCACGCCAAGGCGATCGGCGTCCTCGGCTATCTTCAGGTTCAGCTTGGCGTCATCCGTTGCCGCATGGACCATAAACGCGCCTGCCGGATCGTCTGGCCGGTACTTCCGTTCCGTCCATTGAAGGGCCTTCTCTCCCGCCAAATGCCGGAGCGTCTCGCTTCTTAGTACAGGACTTACAATATGTACGCTTGCCCCGGCGTTCAGCAGGGTGAGCGCTTTGCGTTCCGCCACCTTGCCTCCGCCGACGATCAAGCATAAACGTCCCCTGCAATTCAGCAGGACGGGCACATAATGGTCATGCGTCATCAGCCGTCACACTCCTGACCAACTGTGGAAAGCGGACCACGTATTCAGAAAAAAGTTCAATATAATGAATCCATACCCGATTAAAGCCCATATGGCGGCCTCCCTGCCGGACCTTCTCCACAGTCGGCGTTTGATGAAATACACCATATACATCGCTAGCGCCGTCAGCGTAGACAATACTTTGATATCCAAAAACAGGGTCCACCGCCCGGCCATGGCCACTGACATTACGGCCAAGACAAGCGACATGACCAGAATAATCGTACCGGCCATCAGCGCTTTATAAGAATACACATCCAGCTTCTCCAGACTCGGCAGCCTGCGGACCGTATCATTCCACTGCTTGTGCTTCAGCTTCCGATGGAGAAACATGTAGATCGCCGCAAACACGGCCCCGACGGTCAAAGCGGCGAAGCTGATGCTCGCCAGGGCAATATGAATCAGCAAGAGACGGTGTTCCGTCTCCCAGCTGTACAATGCATTATCTCCTGCTGTGAACCACAAACGATTGACCAGCATCACGCAAAAACCGACGAGGTTGATGAGCAGGACGGCAAATTCCGAGCGTTTCATATACGCCAGGGCAATCGAAGTGATCGAAATGCAGAAGGCCAGCAGGAACAGGAAATCAAACAGCGTAAATACCGGGAAGTGGAAATGTCCGCCCTCCATGGCCCTGATGCCGATGCCCGCGAATTGCAGCAGCGCGGTAATGACAAGAAGCCCTGTGCCTATCCGCTTCGCCACCGAATTGCGTGAAATGCAATCCGAGATATAAAACAGAAGGCTCAGGGCATAGATACAAATGCCGGTGATATAAATTATGTTTAACAGCATGGGTTATACTCACCCTCCTCAAAGGGTGGCTGGGGCCAGAGACACCTTGAGCGGCTTCTCTTCTGCCTGCTGATCTACAGCATTCTTCGTCCGTTCAGCTTTAACGGGTGCAGTTGCTTTCTTGTTGCGGCCGCGGGCTTCCTGCTCATTCTCATGGATCAAGCTTTCCAGCGCAAAGATTTGTGAAAAATAATCCAATGCCTCGCCGCCCTGCTTGCCGCCCGTCATCTCCTTGATCCGGTTGATCGGATCGTGCATCATCTGGTTGACGATGCTTTTGGTCAAACGACGGATGACTTTACGTTGGCGTTCGTCCAGCTCCGGCAGCTTGTTGAACAAGCTTTCCATCGTTTCTTCATGAATGGCGTTCGATTTCTCCTGCAAGGCCCGAATCGCCGGTCTGACACCGAGCGTCTTCAGCCATGTGTGGAATGCATCCATCTCCTCTTGAATCATCACTTCGATCTTGGCTGCTTCCACCCGGCGCATTTCCAGATTGGTTTCCACAATGCCTTCCAGATCATCGATATCGTACAGGAATACGTTGGAGAGCTCCCCGACCGCCGGATCGATGTCCCGCGGAACCGCGATATCAATCATGAACAACGGGCGGGACTGGCGTTTCTTCATGCTCTCTTTAACCCGCTCCGCATTCAGAACATATTCATTCGAGCCTGTGGAGCTAATCACAATGTCGACTTCATTCAACAAATTCTTAGCTTCGGCGATGGTGCACGGCGTTCCTTTGAACTTGCGAGCCAGTTCCTCGGCACGGCCAAGCGTGCGGTTGGCCACGATCACTTCGGCCGCGCCGTTGGCATAAAGATGCTTCACGGTAAGCTCGCTCATCTTGCCTGCACCGAGTATCATCACTTTTTTATCGTTAAATGCGCCAAAAATCCGTTTACCCAGTTCCACCGCAGCATAGCTGACCGAAACCGCGCTCTCTCCGATCGAAGTTTCCGAATGCGCCCGCTTGCCGAGCGTAACGGCCTGCTTGAATAACATGTTGAACCAAGTTCCGGTGGCATCATGCTTCTGCGACGTCAAAAAAGCATTGCGCACCTGTCCCAGGATCTGCGTCTCTCCAATGACCATGGAATCCAAACCGCAGGTAACCTTAAACAGATGGGAAATGGCTTGTTCATCTTCATATATATAGAGGTGCTGCGTAAATTCTTCACGATTAATGCCGAACCACTGTTCCATAAAACTGCGGATAAAGTAGCCGCACATATGAAGGCGGTCTACCACAACATAAATCTCAGTACGGTTGCAGGTAGCGACAATGACGCCCTCCAATACGCTCTTGGTCGAATTAAGCTGCTCTAACGCCTTAGGCATGTCTTCTTCCGAGAATGTAAAGCGTTCTCTGACTTCCACGGGCGCCGTGCGATAGTTCAACCCAACAACGACGATGTGCATTGCATGTTCACCTGCCTATTTCTCCGAGTAGTTTTGCCGTTCACAACGGACTGCCTTGACCCTGTTCATTATATCACAGTATGCTGGGCAGCCTTGTCTATTTTATGAAATGTTTATGAAATCCCCATACTTCTTCATGCCATTCTTGAACATTCCTTCCTCTAGATCGCACCTTACTATTGTGGATATAGAACACCCTAGATATACGTACTATTTTCTACGAAATCTCATTTCAGAGAACGACGGCATGGAATCTTCATGAAACTTTCCCGTCTTCACAAAATAAATAACCATGGAAATATCCATGGTTATCAGAATACGCGTTTTTTTAAGGGCTGGATTAAACGAGCTCAGCCTGTTTCATCTCAGGCGTTTCCACGGTCATTTCGCCGAGTCCGCGCACGAGTTTCTTAGCATAGCATTTTTCAGGTTTCAAAGCGGATACCAGATAGTCAATAGCCAACTGCGGATCTACTGTCTCCCCGCAGGTATAACAGTCAATCGCAGCAAAACCTCTCTCAGGGTATGTGTGAATCGAGAGATGGCTTTCCGACAGCAACACCAGCACAGTCGCACCTTGTGGTTCAAACTGCTTGGATTGGACGGACAATACCGTTGCTCCACATGCTTCAGCGGCTTCCACCATCTGAGCTTGTAAAAATTCTGCACTGTTCAGTAGTTCAAAATCGACTCCCCAAGTATCAACAGCAACGTGTCTTCCGAAAGTTGAGTATTCCATCTTCCGGTTTCCCCCTTCCTAGGAATAAAATGTTTGAAAATTTCATCCGCTAGGACCTACGTCATTCACTTCCCGAGGGAATAATCTCTCGCAACATTACATGTCCTGAGTGAATCCTGGTTCCTATTTTCTTTTCAACGAGATTAAAAATAACATCTATGACGCTTAAATGCAACACCTTTTTCGAAAATAACCCATAAATATTTTACAGCTCAATATATGTGCATTTGAACCACATGGTGTCTCCGGCCCACGAAATAAATATCACCCGCTCTATGTTACATAAACATGCATGAAACCGAATTTTTAACGATAAATACACATAAAAAAAGCGCCCCTTGCGGGGCAGCCCTCCCTAAGCTTCAAGCACGAACAGGCGCTGATTAAACCGTCGCAGCCTTTCGTCTATCGTCTTCGTAATCAGTTTATCATTCCCTGCTGCAATCCGCTGGTCCAGAAGCACGTTGATATGATGCTGAATGGATTCGATCTCTTTCTCTGCTTCATTGCTGTTAAAGAGACGCTGCAGCTCGCCTGCCGTATTCTTGTACTCATAAATGACAATGCTGTCGTTCCCGGCGACTTGCGTAATTCGATGCACCGTTCCCGCATGGTAGTCGTAGCTCATCGTAAAGCCGCGATAAATCCGATTCACTTTACCTGATCCCTTAAAAGCCGCAAACAGTTTGCGTACGGCATTCGTCAGATGGGGAGTAACCAATCGGCATGACAGCTCACAGACGTACAAGCCATTCTTGCGTTCAAAGGGCAAATGAACTTCTTCCCCGCTTTCATCTTCGAGCACGAACTCCTGCTCTCCGCTATCCATGACTTTTACCCGGTTAGTGACCCGGAAAGCTTGGGTATATTGCAGAAATTGATCCATTTGAATATCCGTCATTTGCATTGTGGCATTAACATATTCTGTGGCTAACCGCTGAGCCATAAAAATCTCCCTCAATTCTTTTAACTTACTACCATTATACAGCAGATCCAAGCGGTCTTTCCTGCCGTTCGAATGAGAATATCCATCATATTTCATAAAAAAACGGAATTAGCCGGAATCAGAGCGATATTTCCCGCAAGATGCTCACTTTCCTGTAAAGAATGCACCGATTCCCTATAGCACCCTTGAAAAAACATCACAAACCCATCCGGATCAGACATGCTCGTTGCTGTCATTCTCCGAACCCGGGTGCGGCTCTTCCTCATGATCCTTCGTTCCCATATGGGACTCCATAATGGCCCATAACTCATCTTTACCCAAACCCAGCTCGGATGAAAACATGACAAAGGAATGATAGGGCTTGAAACCGAGCGTTTCCTTCACGATCTTCACATGCTTCTGGCGGCGCGTTTTCGGAATTTTATCCGCCTTGGTCGCGACTACGCACACCGGCCGGTTGTAATGCTGCAGCCATTCATACATGCTGATATCGTCTTTTGAAGGCGGGTGACGCATGTCCACAATCAATAATACAAGCTTCAGTTCTTCCCGGCTGAGCAAATATCTTTCAATCATTTCGCCAAATGCCGCACGCTGGGTCTTGGATACCTTCGCATAACCATAGCCGGGAAAATCGACCAGATACAGGTCGTCGTTCACCCGATAATAGTTGAGCTGCTGTGTCTTCCCCGGCGTGGCGCTTGTACGAGCCAGGTTCTTACGGGATATCATACGGTTAATCAGCGATGACTTGCCCACATTGGAACGCCCTGCCAGAGCAATCTCCGGCAAGGCGTCTTCAGGATATTGGGCAGGTACGACAGCGCTGATGACAAACTCGGCTTTCGTAACTTTCATAATGTAGACTTTCCTCTCTAGTGCACTCCCGCTTGTTCAACGAGCGCATGCTCCAGAACCTGATCCATATGGGATACCGGAACGAACTCCACGTCGTTCTTTACGCTGTCAGGAATATCACGCAGGTCGCGTTCGTTATCCTTAGGGAGCAATATTTTTTTGTACCCGGCACGGTGGGCTGCCAGCGACTTCTCTTTCAAGCCGCCAATCGGCAGTACGCGTCCCCGAAGTGTAATTTCACCCGTCATGGCCACGTCACGGGCTACATGCCGTTTGGTTAAAGATGAGATAAGAGCCGTCGCAATCGTAATGCCGGCTGAAGGGCCATCCTTCGGTATGGCTCCCTCCGGGATATGGATATGGACATCAAGCTTCTCATGGAAATCCGGATCAATGCCCAGCTCTACCGCTTTCGAGCGGGTAAAACTGAAGGCGGCTTGAGCCGATTCCTTCATCACGTCACCAAGCTTGCCCGTCAGCGTCAGCTTGCCGGTACCAGGCACCACGGTTACCTCAATGGTCAGCGTTTCGCCGCCCACTTCCGTCCATGCGAGCCCCGTGACCGTACCCACTTGATCTTCAAGCTCGGCCATGCCATAACGAAACTTCGGAATGCCGAGATAATCCTTGATATCGGCAGCCTTGATCTCGATGGATTCCGATTGCTGGGTCACGATCTGCTTGGCGGCTTTGCGGCACAGCGCCGCCACTTGCTGCTCGAGATTCCGCACGCCGGATTCACGGGTATATTCCCGGATCACCTTCATCAGCGCTTCCTCGTCCAGAATCAGCTGCTCAGGCTCAAGCCCATGCTCGCTCTTCTGCTTGGGCAGTAAGTAACGGTTGGCGATTTGGAGCTTCTCCAGCTCCGTATACCCCGGAATGTTCAGCACTTCCATCCGGTCCAGGAGCGGTCTTGGAATGTTATGAAGCACGTTTGCCGTCGTGACAAACATAACGTTGGACAGGTCAAAAGGAATTTCCACGAAATGATCGCTGAACGTATTGTTCTGCTCTGGATCGAGCACTTCAAGCAGTGCGGAAGACGGGTCCCCGCGGAAATCGGATGCCATCTTGTCGATTTCATCCAGCAGGAACACGGGATTCATCGAACCCGCTGTTTTCATGCCTTGAATGATGCGGCCCGGCATAGCTCCGACATAAGTGCGCCGGTGACCGCGAATTTCCGCCTCGTCCCTTACCCCGCCTAACGAGACGCGAACGAACTTGCGCTCGAGGGAACGGGCGATGGACCGGGCAAGCGATGTTTTACCGACGCCCGGAGGGCCGACCAGGCACAAAATAGGCCCCTTCATCTTCTTCACCAGCTTCTGGACCGCCAAATATTCCAGCACGCGTTCTTTCGGCTTCTCGAGACCGTAATGATCCTCGTCCAGCACTTGCTCCGCTTTGACGATGTCCAGATCATCCTCGGTTTTGTTCGTCCACGGCAGCGCCAGCAGCCAATCCACATAGTTCCGGATAACGCCGCCTTCCGCAGAGCTCGCCGGCATTTTCTCGAGTCGGTCGATTTCCTTCTCTATCTTCTCCTGGACGCGTTCCGGCAGTTCAAGCTCCTGAAGCTGACTTCGGAGTTCCTCTACTTCCCCGGCACGGCCTTCCTTGTCGCCAAGCTCTTTCTGGATGGCCTTCATCTGTTCGCGCAAATAGTATTCCTTCTGGGTCTTCTCCATTTGCTTCTTGACCCGCTGGTTGATCTTGCGCTCCAGCTCCAGCACTTCGCGCTCGTTATTCAGTATATCTAGAAGTTTCTCGAGCCGTTTGCGAACGTCGATTGTTTCGAGAATTTCTTGCTTATCCTTGATCTTCAGCGACAAATGACTCGTAATGACGTCCGCCAGCCGTCCTGGCTCATCGATATCGGAAACGGCCGCCAGTGTCTCAGGCGTCACTTTCTTCGACAGATTGATATAATTCTCAAACTGAGACAGTACGGTTCGCATTAATGCGGAGACTTCAGGATCATGGTTCTCCTCTTCGGGAAGCTCCCGAGCGATGACCTCGTAGTATTCCTCTTGATCCGTATATTCAATAACTTCCGCCCGTTCCATACCCTCCACTAGCACACGTATGGTACCGTTTGGAAGCTTAAGCATCTGGCGTACATTCGCAACTGTGCCAATCCGAAAAATATCATCCTGCGTCGGTTCTTCAATGTTCACTTCCGATTGAGAACATAGGAGAATCAAATTGTCTTCAACCATCGCCTTTTCTAAAGCCTTTACCGATTTCTCCCGGCCTACGTCCAAGTGAAGCACCATGCTTGGATAGACCAGAAGACCTCTTAAAGGCAGTAAAGGAAAACGACGACCTTTGGATTTACTGGGTCCCATCGCTTTCGCACCTCCAATGGCTCTCAATGTTGACACTATTCCTATTTTATCAAATCTGCGTATAAAAAACCAACTATACGAGGCTTAACATCCTCCGGCATCCGTTATTTTTCCGTTGCGCGGAGGCGTGGCCTGCAGCAATGAAGCGGAAGAGGATGGAAATACCTCGTTTCCGGGAAGCTGTATCACCTCCGGAGCGAACGTACCGCCAAAGATATGCCCGAAAACTTCATCCACCGATTCCACCGGAATCACCCGCAAACCCCCGCTCAAATCCTGGAACAAGGTCTGCCAATTGTCCTTAGGGATGATCACGCGGGTCGCGCCTGCCTGGAATGCCGCCTCCACCTTGGCGATGACTCCGCCAATCGGCTTCACTTTTCCATGGATGCTTATCTCGCCGGTCATCGCTACCTTGTTATCGACTTCAACCCCTTTGATGGCCGACACGATGGCCGTAGCCATCGCAATGCCGGCGGAAGGGCCGTCGATCGGCGTTCCTCCGGGAAAATTGATATGCAGGTCATAGTTTTTGGGCGTAAAGCCCATCGAGCCCAGCACGGTCAGCACATTCTCGATCGAGCCTTTGGCCATGCTCTTGCGGCGCAGCTTGCGCGAGCCTCCGCCAAATTCCTCTTCATCCACTACCCCGGTGATATTGTAGGTACCCCGGCCCTCCTCGACAGGAACCGCAGATACTTCAATTTCTAGCAGAGCCCCCATATTCGGGCCATATACGGCCAATCCGTTAACTACCCCAATCTGCGGCTTCTCCGGTATTTTCCGGTCGGGCCTTGGCTGCAGCTGGCTGCTGCTGGCTACCCATTCAACATCCGCCGCGCGGAGGGCATCCCGCTTCTCGGTCAATGCCAGACCGGCCGCCAATTGAATCATATTGACCGCTTCCCGGCCGTTGGAGCAGTACTGCTTCACGACTTCTACCGCTTCCGGCGGAGCGTTCAGGCCAATCTTCTGAATGGCATCCTCCGCAATCTTGCCGATCTCTTCAGGCAGAAGCGGACGGAAAAAAATCTCCATGCAGCGCGAGCGAAGTGCAGGAGCAATCTCTTCCGGCGAACGTGTCGTAGCACCAACCAGGCGGAAGTCCGCCGGAAGCCCGTTTTGAAAAATATCGTGAATATAAGCGGGCGTATTGGCATCCTCTGAATTATAATATGCGCTTTCCAGCAGCACCTTGCGGTCCTCCAGCACTTTTAAAAGCTTATTCATCTGGATGGGATGCAATTCCCCAATTTCGTCAATAAACAGGATTCCCCCATGGGCCTTGGTCACCGCGCCCGGCTTCGGCTGAGGGATGCCTGCCACCCCCATGGCACCGGCGCCTTGGTAAATCGGATCATGAACAGAACCGATGAGCGGATCGGCAATTCCACGTTCATCGAAACGGGCCGTCGTTGCGTCGATCTCCGTGAATTTCGCGTCGTATTTAAACGGCGATTGCGGGTTCTTCTTGGCTTCCTCCATCACCACGCGGGCAGCAGCGGTCTTACCGACTCCCGGAGGACCGTATACGATGACATGCTGAGGATTCGCGCTGCATAGCGCGGCTTTTAAGGCGCGCAAGCCGTCCTTTTGCCCCACAATGTCATCCATGGTTTGCGGCCTTGTTTTCTCGGCGAGCGGTTTCGTTAACGATACCGACCGGAGTTTGCGGAGTTTATCCAGCTCCTTGCGCGATTCCCGGTCCACCGCTGTTTTGCTTGTCTTCTGTCCACGCAATAAATTCCAAAAATAAATGCCGATGATGACTGCAAAAAACAGCTGCACCAGCATAATCACGATACTTAAATTCACAAGTCATTCCTCCTGTACTCCATTATGTCTTCATCCAAACGTTAATACATGGTAGTATTGCCGATTCCTCGGATGGTAAAACGCAGGAGGCGGAACAAATTGTAAAAGAGGGGATGATTGAATCAGGTTGTTTTGACGAAGCCGTAAAAGTATCAAAAAGTGGATGGAGACGCTTAGGTGAGACGCTCCGCGTACGTATCGTTCCTCCGATCGCTGTTGTTTCCGAATTTCATGAATAAGAAGAACCAATGTAAAAACTCGGCAACAGCTTATCCTTCCGATGCGAGTTTTCCTGCGGAAAACTTTTAGCCGACCGCTTCGCTTCTCCGGAATCGATTCGTCCGCTCTGCTGGTGCGGCGCATGGCATCCTTCTTCATCGTGGGGGGGGGGAGAGGGGAGAGCTGAACTTCATAAAAAGAAGCTCAATAAAAGGCTCAATAAAGAGCTTAATTCCTGTAATACACACTGAGACGGACTCCTGCAATTCTTACCGTGCATCAGAAATAAACGAGCCAGGCTACTTGTTCTGTTTGTCATCAATACAGATCGTTCAAAGAAATTATAAGATATACCTTGTCTCCCCTTACAATACAACAAAACGGCAGTCTCAATTAGCCAGAGACTGCCGTTTCAATATAAGTGGTTGTTACAATAACTTAGTTATCAAGCTCAGACCGTGGATTTGTGCTTGCGCCCCGGGATTTCGCCGGTTTCCTCATACACCTTCACGATATGATCGATTTCTTTCTTAAGTTCTTCCACCATGGTGGCTTCCGGAACTTTGCGGATCATCTCTCCGTAACGGAAGAGCAAACCTTCCCCACGAGCGCCGGCAATACCGATGTCGGCTTCTCTGGCCTCACCGGGACCGTTCACGGCGCAGCCCAAGACGGAAACCTTAATCGGCACTTTAATCTTCGAGATGTACTCCTCCACCTCATTGGCGATGGAGAACAAATCGATATCCAGCCGTCCGCAAGTCGGGCAGGATACCAAGGTTGCCGCATCCGAGATCAGACCGAAGGATTTTAGAAGCTCCCGGCCAACCTTGATCTCTTCGACCGGATCGGCGCTCAAGGAAATACGCATCGTGCTGCCGATGCCTAGGGACAAGAGCGCCCCAAGACCGGCCGCGCTCTTCACGGTACCCGAGAAGAGGGTGCCCGCTTCGGTAATCCCCAGATGAAGCGGGTACGGAATCACTTCCGCCGCCTTGGTGTACGCCGCAATGGCCATCGGCACATCAGACGCTTTAAGCGAAACGATGATATCGTGGAAGTCCAGTTCTTCCAAGATGCCGATATGATACAAGGCGCTCTCTACCATGGCTTCCGGTGTCGGATACCCGTATTTTTCAAGAAGGTGATTCTCCAGGGAACCGGCATTCACCCCGATCCGAATCGGAATCCCCTTCTCCTTGCATGCCTTCACGACGGCTTCGACCTTTTCGCGCTTACCGATGTTCCCCGGATTGATCCGGACTTTATCGATACCGTTCTCGATCGCCATCAGGGCGAGCTTATAGTTAAAATGAATATCCGCCACGAGCGGGATATGAATGCGTTTCTTGATTTCTTTGATGGCAGCAGCTGCTTCCTCATTGTTTACCGTTACCCGGACGATCTGGCATCCCGCTTCCTCCAGGCGCAGTATCTCGGCAACGGTTGCCTCCACGTCTGCTGTTTTGGTGGTGCACATGCTTTGAATAATGACTTCGTTCTTTCCCCCAATGGTAAGGTTCCCCACCTTGACGGGCCGTGTGTCTTGTCTCAAAAACATGGTACGATCTCTCCCATATAACGCCAAAGCTCCACTCCAGCAAAGCCCATTTGGGCATAACTGGAAGTGGAGAATCAGCGTAGATTTATTCCACGTCTAAAACGCTATAACGCATTAGGCGCTTTCTTCTTGTTTCTTGTCGTCTTCGTTAGCTTTGGTTTGAAGCTCAGGAATCACTTTATCCCGAACGACCTGCTCCGTAATGACGCAATCCTTGATGTCATCCCTGGACGGCACTTCATACATCACGTCAAGCATGATGCTTTCGATGATGGAACGCAGTCCGCGTGCACCCGTATTGCGCTTAATGGCTTCGCGGGCAATCGCTTCAAGTGCGCCCGGCTCAAACTTGAGGTTCACGTTATCAAACTCAAGCAGCTTTTGGTACTGTTTGGTCAGCGCGTTTTTAGGCTCGGACAGAATACGGACCAATGTCGCCTCATCCAGCGGCTCGAGCGTGGACACGACCGGCAGACGGCCGACGAATTCCGGAATCAATCCGAATTTCAACAGATCCTCCGGCAGAACCATCGTCAGGTATTCACCTGGCTTAAGATCCTTTTGGCTTTCTCCGGATGCATTGAAGCCGATGACCTTTTTGCCGATCCGGCGTTTGATGTACTGCTCCAAACCGTCAAACGCACCGCCGCAAATGAACAGGATGTTCGTTGTATCGATCTGGATGAATTCCTGATGCGGATGCTTGCGTCCACCTTGCGGCGGCACGGAAGCAACGGTTCCCTCCAGAATTTTCAGGAGAGCCTGCTGAACCCCTTCACCAGAGACGTCACGCGTAATGGACGGATTCTCCGATTTGCGGGCCACTTTGTCGATCTCATCAATATAGATAATGCCGCGTTCTGCTTTTTCCACGTCATAATCCGCAGCTTGAATCAGCTTCAGCAGAATGTTCTCAACATCCTCACCCACGTAACCGGCTTCGGTCAGCGAGGTTGCGTCTGCAATAGCAAACGGCACGTTCAAAATTTTGGCCATCGTTTGCGCAAGCAAGGTTTTACCGGAACCTGTAGGTCCGAGCAGCAAAATATTACTCTTTTGCAATTCGACGTCCTCGATCTTGCTCTGGGTGTTGATGCGCTTGTAGTGATTGTAAACGGCAACCGAAAGGGATTTCTTCGCTTGATCCTGTCCGATTACGTATTGATCCAGGATATCGCGGATTTCACGCGGTTTCGGAATATCCTTCAGATCCACTTCTTCCTCGTGTCCGAGCTCTTCCTCTACGATCTCCGAACACAAGTCGATGCACTCGTCACATATATAAACACCGGGCCCCGCAACCAGCTTGCGGACCTGCTCCTGCGATTTGCCGCAGAAGGAGCACTTCAGCTGCCCTTTGTCATCGTTAAATTTAAACATGCTATTACCACCCCTTAAGATTTGGTCGGTGAAGACAGAACATCATCAATAATACCGTACGCCTTCGCTTCCTCCGCGCTCATGAAAAAGTCGCGGTCTGTATCGCGTTCGATTTTTTCAAGGGGCTGACCCGTGCGCTCCACATAGATTTGATTCAGTTTTTGTCTGGTCTTGATGATCCAATCTGCATGGATTTGGATATCGGATGCCTGACCTTGAATGCCTCCGAGCGGCTGATGAATCATCACCTCACTGTTCTCGAGAGCATATCGTTTGCCTGGCGCTCCTGCAGTAAGCAACAATGATCCCATGCTGGCGGCCATGCCGACGCAAATCGTGGATACATCAGGCTTGATCAACTGCATCGTATCATATATACCCATCCCGGCCGTTACCGAACCGCCAGGGGAATTGATGTACAAAGAGATGTCTTTTTCCGGATCTTCCGCAGCCAGAAACAGAAGCTGGGCAATAACAAGATTGGCAACATCGTCATCGATCGCACTGCTGAGGAATATAATGCGATCCTTCAGTAATCTTGAGTAGATATCGTAAGATCTTTCGCCTCGACTGGTTTGTTCAACAACCATAGGTACAAGACTCATGCGACCAACCTCTTTTCCTTGAAAAATATACTACAGCGTTACAAAAGTTATTCTAACATGTTCAAAGCACGATGTCATTTTTTAACCCTGTTTACATTCTATGAACTTGCCAAGAATTATATCCTGCCAACTTGTCTCATTATGTATGTCGAAATTTATAACCAATTCATGTCACATTTAGTAGTAAATTGGCTATTCTTAGTTAAAAATAAGGCACGCATGAAATGTACGTGCCTTATCTAATGTGAGGGCAGCTTCGGAAGCCGCCTATTTATTATTCTTCAGTTGCTTCTTTTTTCTCAACAGGAGCGCCTTCTACGCTGTTTTCCAGCAAGAAGTCGATCGTTTTGCGAAGAAGCAGTTCTTCACGAAGGCTGTCGAGGGAACCGTTAGCACCGAGGATGCTGCGGATTTCATCAGCGGAACGCTTGTACGTATCAGCCATGTTTTCCAGCTCTTTGTTGATTTCTTCTTCGGATACTTCGAGTTTCTCTTCCTTCGCGATTTGCTCCAGCACGAGGTTGTTGCGAACGCGTTTTTCAGCATCGTCCTTCATTTGGCCTTCCAGATCGGCATTGGTTTGGCCGGAGAAGCTTAGGAACATTTCCAGGTTCATGCCTTGCTGGCGAAGACGGTTGTCGAAATCGCGCATCATGTTTTGAACTTCGGATTGAATCATGGCTTCCGGAATTTCAACTTCAGCGTTTGCTGCTGCTTTTTCAACGGCTTCGTTCTCACGAACGCCTTGGGCTTCTTGCTCTTTGCGAGTCAGCAATTGCTTCTTCAGATCTTCCTTGTACTCATCAAGCGTATCGAACTCACTAACGTCTTTAGCGAATTCATCATCCAGCTCAGGAAGCTGTTTGCGTTTGATTTCGTGCACTTTCACTTTGAAGACAGCTTGTTTGTTAGCCAATTCTTCAGCATGGTAAGTTTCAGGGAATGTCACTTCCACGTCTTTGAAGTCTCCTGTAGCCATACCGATGACTTGGTCTTCAAAGCCTGGAATGAACGTGTTGCTTCCAAGCTCAAGGGAATAACGCTCAGCTTGTCCACCTTCGAAAGGAACGCCGTCGACGGAACCGTCGAAGTCGATTACAACGATATCGCCGGACTGGGAAGCACCTTCGTCGATAACGGTAAGCTCAGCATGACGTTGTTGCAGACGCTCAAGCTCTTCATTCAGTTCCTCGTCGGAAACTTCTGCAGCTACTGCAGCAACTTCGACGCCCTTGTATTCGCCAAGCTTAACTTCCGGCTTCACGGTTACTCTAGCTTTGAACTTGAAAGTTTCGCCTTTAGCGAACTGCTCGATGTCCACTTCCGGACGATCCACAGGGAAGATATCCGCTTGTTCCACAGCTTCGCTGTATACTTCCGGAAGAAGGATGTCGATTGCATCCTGATACAGGCTCTCTACGCCAAAACGCGCTTCAAAGATCGGCCGAGGCACTTTACCTTTACGGAATCCAGGTACATTTGCTTTTTTAGCTACTTTATTAAAAGCCTTGTCGAGAGCGGATGCAACGCGCTCCGCATCAACCTCAACGTCAAGAACGCCAAGGTTCTTCTCTATTTTTTCCCAAGTTGCTTTCATTTATGCTTTCCCCTCCAAAATAATTCACGTGGTCGACGCAATAATGTATCACGTACCGAATAACCACTATAGTATAAACAACATTAAATCCTTTTTCAAGGGCGAACCCTTATGCCGCGATACCGTAAACGTTTTCCAGCTCTGGCTAATCTTCCACGCCTGCAGCGACGAATTGCTTGAGAGATCGATAGGCTCCCTCATAGCGGAACCGCATGGTGTCCGTGATGCCGTAAAGCGGGCGGATTTCCTCCTCATTGCGAAAACCTTTCAGGCTCTCCGACACGATGTCATGCAGCGCTGCGGCCCATATATCGAGCGTGGCTTCTTCTTCGTCCAGCATGGAATGGTAGTCCTCCGTGCCGTAAATCGCCATGATGAACTGGGACCATAATTCCTGGGCAAAATAAAACAGCGTCGGCTCATGAACCTCGGTCTGATCCGCAACGCGCTCCAAAATCCTCGTAATCGCGTCCGGGAAGCCTCCCGGATCCAAGGGAACCGTATCGATCTCGATCTCGACGGCTTCCTGCCCGCGATGAAGGCTTACGTGCCCTTCCATCCCTCTTCTCCGGAGCGTTTGCAGCACCCGGAATTGCAGCAGGGGATGAAGCGGCGTATCATGCAGCCATTCGACCAGAATCGCGTCGATCTCCGGACGGTCCAGATAAGCGAGCTGTTCCAGCGCCAAAATGGTCTGCTCCGTCAGCGGCCCGGTCATGACCGAAGCCAGCAGCTTGTCGGCGTATCCGGCATCCTGGGCAACCTTGTCCCTGACCATCTGCCTAGCCATCTCGGACTCGTCCGGATCATCCTCGTCAGCCTCAGCATCGAAATCGACCGAACGGGGCATGGCCTGTTCCGGAAATGCGGCTTCAAGCCATTCGAGGAGCGAGTTCCACTCTTCATAGTGCCGTTCGTTCTGTCCCCCGCACTTCAGCAGAAAACGCAGCACTTCCATCGCTTCACCGTAACGTTCGTTCTCGAGCATAACCGTAAGCTGAATCTGGTAATAATCCAGCGTCTTCGGAAACAGGATGATGTTCTTATCCTCTTGTTCTTGGGAGTAAGAGTCCTTGATAAGGACACCTCCTTTCTGGTCCTGTTTTTCGTATTCGTTGATTATAGCATATGTACTGCCAAGTTTAAAAAAGGGCGTAACAGCTTGCGTGCATCATGCCCTTGGCAACATAAAGACGGCGATCCCCAGTTTTTCGTGCGTATATTTTATCAATATAACCCGATATGATACTCGAATAATCTTGCAAATCCGAAAAACTTTATGTCATAAAATAATGATTGAATTTCTCCTGTGCATGTGATAATATATTTTTTGCTTGAAAAATTTCTATGTCCCAGTAGCTCAGCTGGATAGAGCAACGGCCTTCTAAGCCGTCGGTCAGGGGTTCGAATCCCTTCTGGGACGTAAAAAGAAGACACCGTCACATGACGGTGTTTTTTTATGTCTCGTGAGGATGAGAACCCCTAGAAGGGGTTCGTCGAAGCCTACGCTTCGGGAGGATTGCTTCGCAGTCGGCCCGAAGGGCCGTATCCCTTCTGGGACGTAAAAGAAGACACCGTCACATGACGGTGGTTTTTTTATGTCCCGTGAG
This sequence comes from Priestia sp. BR_2, assembly GCF_041954005.1. NCBI lineage: Bacteria > Bacillati > Bacillota > Bacilli > Caryophanales > Bacillaceae > Priestia > Priestia sp. BR_2. The sequence continues at coordinate 56,474 of NZ_JAVFHM010000071.1, forward strand.
GATGAGAACCCCTAGAAGGGGTTCGTCGAAGCATAGACTTCTGGAGGATTGCTTCGCAGTCGGCCCGAAGGGCCGTATCCCGACTAGGAAGCTACCATCGGTAGCTTTTTTTGTATTCCAGAAGGGTGATGAACCCATACTTGAGTTTGTTGGAGCCTATGCTTCTGTAGAACCAATTCCCAATCGGCCCCAAGGGCCGTATCCCTTCTGATGCACTATCGACATTCTACATATGAACATCATGGTGGCCGATTCCAATACGACATACACCCTAACACGACTTTGGCGGACCGTAGGTTCGTTATTTCATCAAAAACGGCCCGATTTAGAAATTAGCGGACACCACAGCCGTTATTTAGCTAATTCACAGTCAAATTACCCTCATTTTCATGAATAACGGACTTCTGGTCCGCTAGCATACCTGTATGAGGGTTTTTCCCTCAATTAACGGCCCCTGGGTCCGTTAAGGCAGCGCAGCACGGTGCATCACACCCCATCCCATGACTCCCTCCACATTCCGCGAACACTCCGGATCCTCTACCTCCAAGCACTAACCCGCTCCGATTTCTTCACGAACATGGAGGACAAAGCCCGCGTTCGCGCGGTCAGGAGCATTTTTCTGCCTTCCGGCGTACGGGTGTAGACCAGCTCGGCCGGACCGATATGCTTGCGCCACAGCCGGGCAAAGCGTTCCGCATGCTCTTTTCGACGTCCGATTTCCTCCGGTACGGCATGGTAATCCCGCCTGGTCGCAAACCGGCCCCGCGATTCGCGGTACAAAAGATAACGCGGGTTCTCGATCGGGTCCAGCACCTGCTGCAGCGAATTCAGGAAAAGCGTCTTCTCCTGGGTGGTTCCGTCTTTTAGCCAACACACGACGGCTCCTCCTTCCTCCTCCGCCCTCAACCGGTGAAGGCTTGGCTCGGTTTCGACCAGCCCCATATCGTATAGCGCCGTATACACGACGAGAGCCACTTCTCGAATGCTCCGCTCCAGCGATTGATGACGCATTACCATTTTGACGGCTTTAAATATCCAAGGACTGGATACGATCAAGGCAATGGCGGCCGAGAATAGCAGGCTGAACCAAGCCGGCGCGTCCGATTGAAGCAAAACCGGCGACGTTAAGGTCTCCATGAAGGCGCCCAGCCCCAAACCAACGGCAAAAGCAAGCACGGCCTTTACCGTATGCGAGAAAATCAAAGGCTTAGGAATACGCTCCCGATCCACCGTCAGTTCCTCCGTCATGGAGCTGTGAAGGGCAATCGCCGAATTCCATCGCTCCTTCAAAAGATGCCGCTGCCTCGCCCGCTCCCATGTGTCGCGGTTATAGGCGCTGATGCTTTCTGCGGTTTGGTTTTTCCGAAGATCAAGTCCCATGCGCTCCATGCCCGACTCTATGGTTTGATGCGAGATCGATAGACCGACGAGAGATCGAAATCTGCGCGCAAGCGAGCTCAAATCCTCGCCCCCATCGATTTGGGCGGTATCGACGCATGCCAGATGCCAGATCGCTCCGGCCTTATACGGGTTCCCGCGTTGGGCCCGAATCGCCCGTCCCCGCATCTGGTTGGACAACATGAACGAGCCTACATACGATGCCATGATCAAGGAATTGATCCCGGGAGCATCCCATCCCTCGCCCAGGAGAGCCGCCGTACCGATCAGCACCTGAATGCCCCCCTCTGAAAACACCTCCGTTATAATGGCGACGATAGCCGAGCGATTTGCATCGCGAACATCCATCGTTACATAACGGCCGTCATGGGCAAGGGGACGTTCCGACAAGCGGAGGCCCCGTCGATCGGCGCAAGCCCTGGCCAAAGGCATAGCCGTCACCGGGAGCACCACAAAGGAGCCTGTCAAAATACCGATGGGCAACTCGCGATCGCCCCGTGACCCGCTTTTCTCCGCTAGCTGCCTGCGGATCAGCTCAAAAATCGGAACAACGCCGAGCCGATTCAGCGGCTTCTCGTCGTCCGCATCCTTCGGCAGGTCCTCCTTGCGGATATAATCGGTCAAGATCACCATCCGCATGCTCTCCCCCAGCATGGAGCGCTCGAATTCAAGAATGCGACCGATGCCGTGCAATTTCGAGACGCTCTGGACCAGCATTTTATCAATCGCAGGCGTCGATCTCATATACACCTTCCGCCGTTCAATCATCCCCAACCGGCTGAGCCTCTTCTGCAACGCCTTTAACTCCGGCAGTCCGCGATCAATATGGGCGTCTTTATACAGCATGCCGCCAAGGAGCTCCTCCAGCCACTCCTCCGTAAAGTCGGGCGCTTCCTTCTCTTCCATGCCGAGCAGCTTCACCCCCTCCTTCCAGATCGGCCGATTGGCCGCTCGCAGATAGAGCACCATGCTGGAGTAATACCCCGGGGAGGACAAAATGTCCTCCATGTACGCCTCGGACCGTGTTATCCAGGGGTGATGTACGATCAAATCCGCCAAAAACTCATCTCGGACCAACTCGTCTTTGACCTGTTGTGCCTGCATTCGAAATTCCCGCAGTTTAGCGGCCTCTTCATGAGTTGGCCTTGTCAGGCTGATATAATCCTGATGGGGACACAACTCCCCATGGCGAACCAGCTCGGGCACGCTGATCTCCTCGTCGATAGGGCCGCAAAGCTCGATATACCGCTGCCACTCCCTCGGATTGACATCGTATGGCGGAGTGGCCGTAAGCGCAATCTTGGTCGGCTCGTCCAGCATCTCGCACAGCTGCATGGCGCTTTGCCACCAAGACATTCGAAGATGATGCGCCTCGTCAAAAATGAGCGTATGATATCCCTGCTGCTTCAACAGTTCCAGAGCTTCTTGAGCCTCGGTGCCGTCCGTGATATCGTCCTCGCGGTCATCGTCCCTCCCGGCCGGTTCAGCCTCAGCGTCTTCCATGCCCGTATCCGAAAACTCCTGATTCTCATCACCGGTTTGGTCCGCTTGCACCATCCCCGCGATGATCTTCTTCTTCGCAGAAGTCGGCTGCCCTGCTGCACTAATCAGGCTGTGTAGGGCTTGGTAGGTCGTAATCGTCACCAATGCCGGTCGCTTGAGCGAGGTCGAGACCCACTCCGGCTGGACATCTTCGTCAAGAAACAGCTCCACCAGACGGCTTGCCCATTGCTGTTTAATGGTGATGGTGGGAGCCAATATTATCGTCGGGCGATTAATCCGAAGCATGACCTCCAGTCCAAGAACGGTCTTCCCCGAACCGGGCGGCGCCACCAGATGCAGTTGGCGATTCTTCAGATGATGGTCAAGCCCGTGAAGCACGCGCTTCTGATAGGAGCGCCAAGGATAGCGAAACGACAGGTTGCTCGGAAAAAACTTCATTGACTCCTCCAGTTTAGCTGCACTCCCTTTTTCATTGGATTGGTTAAAACATACCGTCTATCGATGTTTGTTCTTTCACCCAAAGATAGGCTGTGTTTCGAAAATACTATACTCGCGATTATCGTGGACTCGGCTGGGCCGATCTATGACATTACCGCAGCTGCATATGAATAAGCGGAAACGGCTTTCCGGTACCGTCGAGCTCCGAACGGCCGATCTGCACGAATCCGTATTTTTTATAAAAAGCGTGGGCCTTGGGGTTCTGTTCATTCACATCCACTTGAAGTCCGGGCCCCTTCAGCCGTTCGGCATGCCGGATCAATTTCGTTCCCGTCCCTTGGCCGTGGTGCAGGGGATCCACAAACAGCATCTCGATTTTGGAGCCGTCCAGTCCGATAAATCCAATCGCTTCCTGTTCCGTATTCAAGCATATCCAGATCTCCACGGACCTCAATGCCCCGCTTTGCATCATGCCATAATAGAAACGGATATCTTCCTCCGTCAGAAAATCGTGCGTTTGGGATACGGCACGAAGCCATAATTCCACCAGCTGATCATGGTAAGCTTCTGTATAAGCCGCGATATGATGTGTCATTTTTCATCCAGCCCTTTCCAAGTCGTTCAATCCTTTGAACATTCATGAGATCCTTCAAATTGCTCTATACTATTATAAAGGAATCCGCTACATTAATCAGAAACTTTATCTTGTCGAAAAGGAGAGGTACGCATGCCATTATGGCTTGTATACGCATTGCTGTCGGCAGTCACGGCGGCACTTGTGGCCATTCTCGGAAAAATAGGCCTGCAAAACATCGATGCCAATTCGGCAACGGCCATTCGCTCCGTCATTATGGCCCTGTTTCTGCTGGGGGTCGTAGCGGTTCAGGGGAAATTCTCGGAGCTCGGAGAAATTCTGGTTCAGAAAAAAGCACTCAGCTTTATTGTGCTCAGCGGCATCGCGGGCGCGTTGTCCTGGCTGTTTTATTTTCTGGCGTTAAAATACGGCAAAGTATCGCAGGTAGGTCCTATCGATAAATTGAGCGTGGTTATTGCCGTGATCCTGGCCTTTGTGTTTCTGGGTGAGAAGATCTCCTGGATTAACGCAGCCGGCGTTGCACTCATTGCCGTTGGCGCGCTTCTTGTTGCCGTTAAATAGTCCTCTACATAAAACCGCTGACAAAGCGGCTTTTTGTCCTCTCTCTTATTAGCTAAACCTATCAGCGTTATCGAATTTATATATTTCTAATTATAAGCCGATCATGTCACAATGAGGATAAATCATGCATGGAGGGGTGTTGTTATGTCAGAGCAAGTATGGAAACCTTACGATTACGATCGACAGCTATCGTTTGTATCTGCTTATGGAAAAGGAGCTGCAGAGCTGCTGGCGCCTCAACCCGGAGAACGGATTCTCGATCTGGGCTGCGGAACCGGCGACTTGACTCATGAAATATCCAAATCGGGCGCACATGTAACCGGCATGGATTATTCCAGCGAGATGATTGAGCGGGCCAAAAGCAAATATCCTGGACTTCCGTTTCTGACCGGGGATGGCGAGAACTTCGAAACCGAAACGCCATACGATGCCGTCTTCTCAAACGCGGCCCTGCACTGGATGAGGGATGCTGAAGGCGTGGTACGCTCCGTACATGGAGCCCTTAAGCCCGGCGGCCGATTCGTTGCCGAGTTCGGAGGCAAAGGGAATATTGACGGCATCTACCAAGCCTTGAAAACCGTGTTCGCCGATCATTATGGAATCGATGCGGACGCCCGGAATCCGTGGTATTTTCCTAGTCTTGGGCAGTATGCCAGCCTGCTTGAAGCCCAAGGGTTCCGCGTGCATCTCGCCCATCATTTCGACCGTCCCACGCGATTGTCCGAAGGCAAGGACGGCATAAAGCATTGGCTGCTGCATTTTGGCGATTGCTTTTTTGCCGGATTCTCGGCTGAATCGAAGGACGAAGCGATCGCTCGCATCAGCCTAGCTGCTCAATCGACGCTATGGCAAGAGGATGCTTTCTGCGCGGATTACCGGCGCCTGCGAGTATTTGCAGAAAAGATTTAGCCATTGGGGGGTTGCTTTTCTAAATAGAATGGTTATAATATGAAAAAACTTGAGAATATTATTTTCGTTGATTGGGAGAGTAACTGCACTGACTTTAGTCCAAGCGAGCCGGGAGGGTGGAAACCGGTACAAAGTCGGCCGTGAAGCGGACCCAGGAGATGGCCTTCCGAAGCACCATGCTGTAGGGAGCCCCGGCTTACGCCGTTATCGTATGAAGGTGGTTAGACCCTTGCGGGGTTTAACAACAAGAGTGGTACCGCGAGCACAAGTCCTCGTCTCTTTTGGAGATGAGGGCTTTTTTGGTTTTCCGAGTCGTTTTATTTTTTAAAGGGGGATTTACCGTGTTAAGTCATAAGATTATTTCGAGCCTTCAACAAGCCGTGAACCAGGTCTGCGAAGCTTACGGCACCAAACTGCCGGAGTCCACTCCGATCCGGATCGAGCAGCCTGCCAGCATGGAGCATGGGGATTACGCAACCAACGTTGCGATGCAGCTTGCGAAGGTGCTCCGCAAGGCTCCCCTGCAAATCGCCGAGCTGATCCAAGCCGAGCTCGAGCAGGACGCATCCTACAAACAGCTCGTCCGCTCGACTGAGATTGTCGCTCCGGGCTTTATGAATCTGCGCATCGATTGGGAGTATTGGGCGAGCCACCATTTTGAACTCCCCCCGGCAGCTAACGAAAAGATCGTCATTGAGCACACGTCCATCAACCCGAATAAGTCCGCCCATATCGGGCATCTTCGAAATTCCTGTATCGGAGATACGCTCGTGAGATTGATGAGGAAGCTGGGTTATGAGGTCGAGGTGCATAATTATATCGACGACCTGGGCAATCAGCTGGCGGATACGGTGGTCGGCTTGCTCCACACGCCGCTGACGAAGGAGCATGCCCGGTTCGGCGATTACTGCTGGGACGTGTATTCAAGCACCAATAAAGCCTACGAAAGGGAGCCGGGGCTGGTTCAGCATCGGACCGAGGTTCTGCACGCATTGGAAGAGGGCAATCAGAACCTTTCCTGGATCGGACTGCTCGTTGCCGAGCGAATCGTTAAGGAGCATCTTGAGGAGATGAAGCAGTTCGGCATTGAATACGATCTGCTTGTATGGGAGAGCAGCATTGTTAGGGAGGGATTCTGGGCGTCCGCGTTCGAGCTGTTGAAGAATACCCCGCTTTTCCATCAGGAAACCGAGGGTAAACTTGCAGGCTGCTGGGTGCTCAAGCAATCAGGAACCGAAGCCGGAGACGAGGCGGAGTCGGACCACAGCATCGATAAAGTGCTGGTGCGCTCCAATGGCATCCTGACTTACACCGCCAAGGACATCGCCTACCACTTGTGGAAATACGGCGTGCTTTCCAATGATTTTGTATATAAAAAATTCACCGACGAGGTTTGGACGACGAGTTCGCACGGCGAGGAGCGTTCTTACGGCAAAGCGGACATGGTCATCAACGTCATTGATTACAGGCAGCAGTACCCGCAGGCGATGGTGAAGCAGGCTTTGGAAGGCCTGGGCTTCCAACAAGAGGCTGAGAAACTGCGCCATGTCAGTTACGGCGTCGTCTCGTTAAGCCCTTCCGCTGCAGCGGATCTCGGCATCGATACTTCCGACGGTAAGGCATCCTATGCGATGTCCGGACGTCAGGGAATCGGGATCAAAATCACCGAGCTTATTCATCAAGTAGCCAAGGTCATCGAGGACACCCGATCCGATAAAAACGGTTTGTCCAGCCATGCGATCGCAACCGCCTCCATCCGTTACTACCTGCTTCGCTTTGCACTGCAAACAGAGGTAGTGTTCGATCTGAAGCAGGCCACTGAAATATCGGGGAATACGGGGGTGTATTTGCTCTATTCCTACGCGCGTGCACTCAGCGTGCTTAATAAGGCTCAAGAAGCCGAGGTTACGCCGTCTGTGCCTGCCCGGTTCCCTGCCATGGAAAAAGCGGAACATGCGCTGCTGCGGCATATCAGCACCTGGCATGATACCTTATATGCCGCCGGACGGGATCTATCTCCTAGTGCCATTTGCAACTTCACCTATGAGCTGTGCTCCCTGTTCAACAATTTTTACTCGGCATGCCCGATTCTGAAGGCGAAGGAGGAAGTGCTCCAATTCCGCGTATGGCTCACTTCCTTATTCAAGAACACCCTTGGCGAAGCGCTGGAGGTGCTGGGTTTGCCTACTCCGAGCCGGATGTAAATTCACTCTGATGAATGAGCGGATCATGCCTAATAAAAAAGCCACCGTACTATTATGTTGATCAAGTACGGTGGCTATCTTATTTTATTGCAATCCTCTGACGGTCAATCTGACCTGAACGCCGTCTGACGCCGGCTCTTCCTGCAGGGTCCAGTTGACAGCCAGCGCTTCCTTCAAGCGAGCCAACTGCTCCTTCTGGAGCTTCAATCCTTCAATGATGCCCTCGCCCACGCTGAAATCGGATTCCGAGCTGATGCGGAAGGCTTCCTCCAGCCAGATCTTCAACCCGTTCCGGGTATTAAACGTAATTTGGTACCCCTCGCTAACGGCTTTCTCCAAATCTTCCCCATGCTCTTTTGCGTAAGAGAATAATTCCTCATAGTGAAAATGACCGTTATTGGCGATCTGGAATCTCTCTGCGTCTCCTGAGCGCACAGCCTCCAGCAGATCGGAAGAAGTCAGCCCCGATTTTCTGGCATGCTCCAATAGAATGGCGGTATTCTGTGATATTTTAGTAAGCTGCATGCTCGATGCCTCCTCGATAGGGTTCGTAAAATATTTTTTCTTCTATTATAAGACCAAATGGCTAGGATGTCAGACTCTTCTCAAAACATAAACTATATTCGCACCCGATGTATTCGCCAAACGGTTCAATCTGGGCATACCCCAGCTTCTTGTAAAAATGAACGGATTCCTTCTGCGGTTCGCCTGTTTCCAGGCGCGAGAAACGATAGCCCCGCGTCTTCGCTTGTTCTTCCAGAAAGAGCAGGATCCGGGAAGCTACTCCCCTATTTCGATACGGGACATCCACGAAAAACCGTTTAATTTCAACCGATTCTGCATCCAGCGGCCGGATGGCTCCGCAGCCGACAGGCTGGCCATCATGGTAAGCCACCACGAATAGCGTTTCGTTTACTTTGGGATCGGCCAGATCCAGCCCGAATATCCCTTCCGCCGGGTATAACGTCGATAAGTAATCGTCCAGCTTCGCGATGAGCTCCTGAAGATCCTTGTGAGTCTCTCTTACCAAAGTCATAGTGATGTCATTCATCCCATGTATCCCTCCACTGTTCTAATCGTGTCACGAATACCTTTCTTTTTGCAAGAAAACCTTCAGGCCGACATCCTAACGAAGCATAGGCGCAGGCGAACCCCCAATTGGGGTTCTCATCCTCACGGGACGTTTCGTCCCAGTCGGGATGCGGCCTTCCAGGCCGACTGCGAAGTATTCCTACCGAAGCGTATGCGCAGGCGAACCCCAACTCGGGGTTCTCATCCTCACGGGACGTAAAAAACACCGTCATATGACGGTGTCTTTTTTTACGTCCCAGAAGGGATTCGAACCCCTGACCGACGGCTTAGAAGGCCGTTGCTCTATCCAGCTGAGCTACTGGGACATGTATGTATGAAAATGTTTTAAACAGTAACGAAGTATATTATATCGCATCTTTTGTTTTTTTCAAAGTACTTTTTTTCGGGTTGATCTCCTAACCGAATCAGGAGCCTGCTTACTGGGTAATATGTAAACATGAGAATGACTTCAGGAGCGTGATACCATGAGACAGCTTTTATCCTCTTTATCGTATTTCAGCATCTTCTTTGCACCGTTTATCCTCCCTGTCCTTGTATGGATTCTATCTCCGGACGCCTATGTGGCCAAGCACGCACGCCGCGCCCTGTTCTCCCATCTGTTCCCCGTTATAGCAGCGATCCCGTTAATCTACATGGCCGTGACCTCGGGCTCCTTCGGTTCCGTCATCGGATACCTCATTCTGTTCGGCATCATCTATTTCGGGGCTTTTGTGTATAACGTGATCATGGGCATTCAGGTGCTGAGGGAGCACGCTTATTGAACTTACCCCATAAAAAAGGACCATGCGCTTACCGCATGGTCCTTTTCGCATTATTTGGTCGTAATCAATACCATTTTCTCATTGCCGTCCCATTTCACTTCACAGCCCAGCGCGGATGCCACGAAACGCAGCGGTACCATCGTGGTGCCCTTCACCATCCGTGGCGCCGAATCCAGCGTGACGGTCTTCCCGTTAACGACCGCTTGCTTGGAGCCCATCTTCAGCTTGATTTGGGTCGAGTCTTTGGAGGAGGATACGCTTTGCGTCTTTTGGTCCCATTTGACCGAAGCATCGAGGGATTCGAAGATCGGACGCATAGGCACAAGAACGCTTCCTCCGACCATCACCGGCGACTGCGCATAAGATTGGAGCTGGCCGTTGATTTTGATGCGGATCGGCGCTTCTCCGATTTCTCTGCCGGATTGGTCATAATATTTCAGCTTCACACTTTTGACCCGAGTATCGTAATCAATGCGCAAGGTCGTCGTTTCATTGGCGGTCATGAACATGGAGTCCGTATCGGTTCCCAAGGAGCGTCCCTTCGCATCGTACGCCGTCGATTTCACGGTAATCCGTTGCGACACATCCCCGTTCTCCACGCCGATCGTAATGACAAGCTTGTTGTTGATGGTCGTTCTGCCCTCGGCTATGATTTTAGGCGTCTGGCTGTTGCCTGTCAGGAACACCTTCAGGTCGCTGATGGCTTTGCCGCCTTCCAGCTCGGCCTGGAAATTCGCGATTTCGTTGGATGAAAGATACCCGGACGTCGTGTTGACCTCCAGAACCTTGCCGCCGGCGTTGCTGCCGACAACGATGACGCCGGCCTGCCCGCCTTTATTCCGGTTTTGAATCGAACCGGTAACGATAAGCTTTCCGTTCTCCAGGCGGCTGCCGGATTGCAGCAGCTTCACGGCATCTTCAACCGGATCAACGACCGATACCTTTACGCTCTTGATCAGCTTCGCTGCTTTAAGCTCTACGACGAAGGTGCCGACATCGCTGCCGCCAAAGTAGCTGTCCGCCGATGTCACTTCGACCGCTTTGCCGGAAGCATCATACCCTACGGCGAGCATACCCACATTGTGCCCGACCGTAGAATTCTGCACGACGCCAGAAACGTTGACCACGCCGTTGCTCGTATAGTATCCGGATGCCAGCAGCCGCGCCTGATCACCAGCCGGTCCTGCCGGGAGCACTTCCACCCGCTTGACGCTGCTGCCGCTGTCAAGGTCCACTTCATATGTACCGATTTCGTCGCTCATCATATATTCGGAATCACCGACTGCCTCGAGCGCTTGGCCGTTTGCATCGTAACCGACAACATAGAATCCCGCTTCCGCTCCGGTTCCTCCGTTGCGAATGTCCGCCGTCACGCGCATCTTGCCGTTCACGAGCTCATGAGACGATTCAAGAACCGTAACGTTCTGCGTTGCTTCGGCGCTTGCCGGCATTTGCACGGATCCCAAGGTAAGCGACAACGCAAGGAATCCCGCTCCCCATAGCTTGACGATATGTTTATTCCATCTGCCCAATTCCAATCTCCCCTTGTTCATTATGTTAGTAGATGACACTAATCCAACATTATAGGGAGGATTCTCCAGTAATCATATAGAGGAAAAGCCCTATTTGTATCTATTTCGTAAACAAGGATACCGGATGGTCCATACTCCCTACCGCAGCGAAATCGAAATCGACAAGAAACCTATCTTTGTTCGACCTTTTTTGCAGAACTGCGTAAAAACCCCATGCAATCTTTCATAGATGAACCTGCACATGCAAAAAGAGATCTGCCGATGGTATCCGGTCAGATCTCTTCGTTCGTCAAAGCTCTAGAAATATTGAGGGCCTTCGCTGAGCCGCTGGTTCAGCTGCTCATATAGCTGGCCTGTCGAAAGCAGCTGCTGCTTGAATGCATCGCGGTCTTCCTCTGCCGTGGACTGAACGTTGTTCTCGAATGCTTCGTCCGTGGCATCCACAAAAGCATCATGCATGCTGTTGTCGAACCAGTCCACCTCCATGCTGGCGTTGCTGCGGACAATTTTCACCAGCTCGTAGCCTCCCAATGGGGAAGATGGCGTCAGATAAGCCAGCAATGCGCTTTCTCCTTCCGCGGCAGGATAGACTTCTACCTCTGCGCACGGGGCGCCGTTTACTTCCGTAATCCGGCGGATTTTTGCATCTCTGATTGCATACATCATACATTCTCCTTCATCAAGATGTACTGGGACAGCACGATCCTTCATATTTTCATGTCAAATCGGAGAGCAGCCGCAGCTCTTCCATTTGCTGGCGCGTAGCCGGCGTACCCAATTGATAAATGGTTCGATACACCTTGTCCAAGGAAGATTGAAACAGGGCGTTGGCGCTTTGTTGCGGCGTATCCGGCCAAGGAAACATGTAGCCTGTAGCTTCTTCGTCCTTCTCCTGCATCATATCCAGTTCAATCCGAACTTGATCGGCCTCTTCAGGCGTTGCTTCGATCTCCCATTCATAAGCGCTCGCTCCCTGCTCGGTCAGCACGGACCGGCTCTGCACGGAAACATAATAGGTTGACTTCTCCATGGACGCATCTCTCCTTCTCTTTGATATTCGTCCTCTTTCTTAGTTTTCGTAAAAGGACAGACATTTTATGCCTTCCTTCGGCATATATCTGTATCACTTTGGCGACGTAGGATGAAAAAGAGTGGACAGCGTATGACAAAGACAAAGAGAGGATGAACCGTCATGTGCGGAATAACCGGTTTTATACAATGGAGCGGCGATTTGACGCAGGACTCGCAGCTGCTGGTAAAAATGACAGAAAGTTTGGCTCACCGCGGACCTGACGGATCCGGCACCTGGATTTCCAACCCGTGCGCATTCGGTCACCGAAGACTCAGCGTGATCGACCCCGAAAATGGCGCTCAGCCGATGATCATTCATCAGGAAGAGGAAGTCTATGCCATTGTATATAACGGGGAATTATATAATGCTGCGGAGCTTAAAGACGAATTGGTACGACGCGGTCATCGTTTCAATACCAAATGTGACACGGAAGTTTTGTTAGTCTCCTATATCGAATGGGGCCCCGAGTGTTTGGAGCGCCTCAATGGAATATTTGCTTTCGCTATTTGGGACAGCGTCCGGGAACAGGTATTTTTGGCTCGGGACCGGGTGGGAGTGAAACCCCTGTTCTACAGCTATATTGACGGAACGCTTGTATTCGGCTCGGAACCGAAAGCGTTGCTGCAGCATCCGAAGGTGGAGCCCGTCGTAGGGGCCGAAGGGCTTGCGGAAGTATTTATTATCGGCCCGGCGCGTACCCCTGGACATGGCGTCTACAAGGACATATCGGAGCTCCGGCCCGGCATGGCCATGATCTTTAACCGGGAAGGCTTGCGCAAGTATACTTATTGGAAGCTGGAAAGCAAACCCCACGAGGATGATGCCGACCAAACGGCAAGCTTCCTTCGCGATCTTCTCCGCGACACCGTGGAGCGTCAGCTGGTCTCCGACGTACCGGTCTGCTCCCTGTTATCCGGCGGGCTCGATTCCAGCGCGCTTTCCTCGCTGGCCGTCGATTACTACAAGCGGACGGGCCAAGGACAAGTGCACACCTACTCCGTGGATTATGTGGACAACAACAAACACTTTAAGTCCCATTCCTTCCAGCCGGGAGCGGATGCGCCATGGATTAAACGGATGCACGAGGAACTGGGCACGAACCACCATTGGATCGAATTCGACACGCCCGAACTGGTAGAAGCACTGGATGTCTCCACGCAAAAACGGGATCTTCCGGGCATGGCCGACGTGGATGCTTCCTTGCTTCTCTTCTGCCGCGAGATTAAAAAAGGCGCAACCGTCGCCATATCCGGTGAAGCCGCTGATGAAATATTCGGCGGTTACCCTTGGTTCCACCGGGAAGAAATGCTCAATTCCGGTACCTTTCCGTGGTCCGTCGCGCCGGATATGAGAGCCGGGCTGCTGTCTGCCGAAATCCGGGACTGGATCAAGCCGCTGGAATACCTCGGGGACCGCTACTCCGATGCGGTAGCCGAAGTGCCTAAGCTGGACGGGGAGACCGGGCAGCAGGCCAAAATGCGGATCATGTCTTACCTCAATATCACCCGCTTCATGCCAACCCTGCTTGACCGCAAGGACCGGATGAGCATGGGCGTTGGACTGGAAGTCCGGGTACCCTATACCGATCACCGCCTAATCGATTACGTGTGGAACATCCCTTGGAGCATCAAAACGACAGGTGACCGGGAGAAGGGCATTCTGCGCAAGGCCCTTGAAGGCGTGCTGCCGGATGACGTCCTGTACCGCAAAAAAAGCCCGTATCCGAAAACCCATAATCCGAACTATCTGGCGGCCGTCAAAGCGCAGGTGCTGTCCATTCTGGATGACTCTTCTTCGCCGCTCCTGCCGCTCATCGATACCGCCCGGATCCGGGAGCTGGCATCTTCGCCTGATGCTTCCTCCAATCTGCCTTGGTTCGGCCAATTGATGTCAGGTCCGCAGCTGTTTGCCTACCTGGCCCAGGTTCATTTCTGGCTCAAAGAATATAACGTATCCATCCGTTAAGTCCTTATGGACTGCGACAAATCAAAAAAAACCATACCGGCACATGCCGGTATGGTTTTTTCGCGAATGGTATATCAATTAAGCGCCTGCAGGTCCGCTACAAGCTTTCGCAGCGCTTTTCCCCTGTGGCTGATCTCCTGCTTCTCCTCCAGGGAAAGCTCGGCCATCGTCTTCTCATGGCTTGGCAAATAGAAGAGCGGGTCATACCCAAAACCACCCGCTCCGGCAGGATCCGAAGTGATCCAGCCTTCAACGTTCCCCTCCGCCTCGAGCTTTTCTCCCGAGACCGGATCATACAGCACCAGAACACAGACGAACCGGGCCGGACTTAGCAGGGGCTGCTCAGTGTCCTCGCCGAGCCTTAACCGTTCGAGCTCGCCGAGCAGCTTCTCGTTATTGTCCTCGTCCGCGCCATGCTCACCCGCATACCTGGCGGAATAAACGCCGGGCGCGCCGTTCAGCGCATCCACACACAATCCGGAATCATCGGCCAGCACAGGCAATCCCAGTGCGTCACCGACTTCCTTGGCTTTTTTGAATGCATTGGCTGCGAAGGTTGCTCCATCCTCAACGACGTCAGGCAGATCAGGGTAATCGTACATGCTCTTTACATCCGTGCCGAAAGCAGCAAAAGCATGCGCGAATTCCTTGACTTTCCCCTGATTGCGTGTAGCTACAATGAGTGTATCTCCAAGTGTCAGTTTCATGGAATCAGACTCCGGTGCTCGCATTCACGGAACCGATCTTGGCCGCAATCGGGCCAAGCGCCTCCTGCTGACGCTCGATAAGCTCGCGGATCCCCTGTTCTCCCAGCTCCAGGATCTGATCCAGCTCCTCGCGGGAAAACGGGCTCTCTTCGCCGGTTCCCTGAACCTCAACGAATTTGCCGCTTCCGGTCATGACCAGGTTCATGTCCACCTTCGCCTTGGAATCCTCTTCATAGTTCAGATCCAGCAGCGCCTGTCCGCCGGCAATGCCCACGCTAATGGATGCCAGGTAGTCCGTGATCGGGAATACCGCTAATTTATGTTGTTCTGCAATTTTATTTACAGCTATGGCTAAAGCTACAAATGCTCCTGTAATGGAGGTGGTCCGCGTTCCGCCATCCGCCTGGATTACATCGCAGTCCAGCGTAATCGTCCGCTCGCCAAGAGCATGCAGATTCACAACAGACCTGAGCGCTCTGCCGATCAGCCGCTGAATTTCCATCGTCCGGCCACTGAGTTTACCGCGATTGGCTTCCCGTTGGTTGCGGGATTGTGTTGCGCGGGGCAGCATTGAATATTCAGCCGTCACCCAGCCCTTTCCTTGTCCTTTCAGAAACGGGGGAACTTTCTCGTCCACGGTTGCCGTAATCAGCACCTTGGTGTCTCCCATCTCGATGTACACGGAGCCTTCCGCATATTTATTCACATGGGTCGATAAATTCATCGGTCGGAGCTCATCGCTCTTACGTCCGTTAGATCTCATGTTTTCTGCCTCCTACTTCTTATCGCAATCCTGATTAGCATTCCCTATTCTACCAAAGTGCAGGCACAAAAGCACCTTTTGCGGGGGAAATTTCCCAAAGCTGGCGGAGAATCGGTCAGATCGAGATTTCGTTGATGAACTCCGGACGGCTGACGGGCTCGCTATAATTTCGGCTATCCGTTCCAACCACCTCCGTGAGATCGTTCATCCGGATTTTCACTTTGGCATCATCCGCATTCTCGGCTACGGTAAGCACGACGGCCTGCAGCAGCTCGGTCGGAACCTGCTCTCCCTGTTCAAACATGCTGTCCTGAAGCGATACGGTTACGGCTCCGTCCTCCCCTTTTTCAACCGCCGCAACGGTGGTGTCATCCGGGATGACCTCAACCAGTCCGTCGCCATACTGCGGTCCGCGAATCAGCTCGTTTAAGGCCGCCTTCACCGCGTCTTGTCCGGTTGGAACAAGTCTTGTGACCGGCACGTAGTACTGAATGCCTTCCGGCGTCACCGACGAGAAATAGACCGTGACCGGTGAAGAGTTCGTGTACAAGGCATCATCCGCTTTTTGAAGATTGATTCCCATCGAACGTGAAAGCGGACGGTCCAGCGGCGTGTGATTGACCGGCATTTCCGTCAGTTTGACGCCGTCCACCCATACCTGCATCTGCTCGATGCCTTCATGTCCTGTCAGCGTCCACGTCAACGCCTCCAGGATTCTCCGTTCATCTGCCGCTTTATATTCCGCAAATGATTTATTGAATTCGACGACCGCCAATTTGCTCTCCGGATCGACTGTCACGTTATGGACCTGCGTACCGGCAGGCAATACCGCCTGGAAGCCCTGTGGAACATAGCCCGCGTAACGGCCTCCGTTCACCAGCACTTCAAGGGATTCCTTCACCACGCTGGCGCCCTCCACCTTCGGAATGCCCAAGGTTACAGGTGCCAGCATCCCCCGTGCATCCGCAAGATATACCGTTGTCTGCATGCCGATGTCTCCTTGAGCCGCCGTGGATCCGGCCGTGTTCAGCATCTGCTTCTCCACTTGCGCAGGCGGCGGGTCAATCGCTTCCGATTGCTTCCCGGATAACATGCCGCAGCCGGACATCACGATCGGAACAGCAAGCAGCCCGGCGGCGGAAAGCCTGCGAAAAGTACGTGGATTACGTTTCATGTATTGTTCCTCCCTAACATTTTTTTGTACAGGTTGTACTCCTATGTATACGAGCCCTTTCCAAAAAAATAACTCTCAGTTTTGCCCTTTCTGGACAAAGGGGTGCGGAAAAAGTACAATCGTCGTAAGCATCTTCATCAACCACGAAAATGAGGTGAGTTCCATCATGGCAGAAAACGATTCAAACATTCCATACAGCCTGAACAGCAAGAAGGTAGCGGAAGCGACACGGAGCCTGCTGCATAAGCGTGGAATCAAGTTGGAGGAAATCGCGGAGCTGGTGATGATCCTTCAGAAAAAATACTACCCGAATTTGACGATGGAAGAGTGCATCGAGAACGTGGATGCCGTACTCAGCAAACGTGAAGTGCAAAACGCGGTGTTAACCGGCATTCAATTGGACATTTTAGCCGAGGAAGGCAATCTCATATCCCCGCTTCAAGAAATGCTCGCCAATGACGAAGGGTTATACGGCGTGGATGAAGTCCTGGCATTTTCCATCGTTAACGTGTACGGAAGCATCGGCTTCACCAATTACGGGTATATCGACAAACTCAAACCCGGCATTCTTGAGCAATTGAATGATAAATCAAGCGGCCGCGTACATACCTTTCTCGACGACATCGTCGGCGCGGTTGCCGCAGCCGCCAGCAGCCGGATCGCCCATCGCAAGCAAGCCGACCGGGAGATCGAGCTGTACGGTACGACCGAAGAGCTTCCAAAAGAATAAACCACTTCAAAAAGGGAGATTCGCTCAGCGTGCGAATCTCCCTTTTCCTGCCTTCCGGAAGAGTGCGGCTTATCCGCAACCGCAACCTACCATTTTCGAACCGACGGGCTGATTTCAAAGAATCATAGACGATAGCAGGTAGAAGCGCAGCCGGGATTCGGACCCGAAAGCTGAGTTTCTTCCTTTATAAGAAGGCTGGTCACCGCATGTAAAATCGGGCTGCCCCTTCACATCAATCGGTAAAATCTATCTAGTCATTTTTACGAGTCTCGATCATATGTTATGTTGAAGCACAATCCAATAGAGCACCTATGGAAAGCCCCGCCATTTCTATGACGAGGTTCTTTTATATGCATCGATATCGTAGACTATCCCTTCAGGCCAACCTTCACAGGCGAAACATTCCAGATGTCGGATGCATAGCGGTGAATCGTATTATCGCTCGAGAAATGTCCCGAGTGCGCGATATTGACGATCGACTTCTCGGTCCAGGACCGGGCATTCAAATAAGCATCATCAATGGCCGACTGGGTTGCGACATAACTGGCAAAGTCCTCTAACACAAAAAACTCGTCATTATGGTCCAGCAGGGACTGCAGGATCTGCCCAAACTCCAGCTCGTGGCAGCAGAACGGGCCCGAGGAAATCAACTGATTCAGCACGCGGGCGATTCTCGGGTCCTGCTCATACCGCTCCCTGGATACATAAGCTCCCGTCCTGTAATACGCTAACACGTCCTCCAGCTCCAATCCGAAGAGGAACATATTCTCTCTGCCGAGCAGCTCGAACATCTCCACGTTAGCCCCATCCAGCGTTCCGATGGTCAACGCGCCGTTCATCATGAACTTCATGTTTCCCGTGCCGGAGGCTTCCTTGCCGGCCGTGGAAATCTGCTCGCTTACGTCGGCTGCCGGAATAATCTTCTCCGCGAGTGAGACCGAATAATTTTCAAGAAACAGCACCTGAAGTTTGTCATTGACCTGCGGATCCTTATTCACGACATCCGCAACGACGTTAATGAGTTTGATGATGCTTTTGGCCAAATAGTAACCCGGTGCTGCCTTGGCGCCAAAAATAACGGTACGGGGAACGCGATCCATGCCCGGCTGATCCTTAATCTCGTTATACACATGCATGACGCGTAAAATATTCAGCAATTGCCGCTTATAGCCGTGCAGCCGCTTCACGTGCACATCGAATATGGAATCGGGATTGACCGCGATCCCTTGTTTATTCGCGATATAATCGGCAAGCCGCTCTTTATTGCTCCGTTTGATCCGCTGAATGCCCTGCTGGAAGGCGGAGTCGTTCCTCAGTCCCTTGAGCTGAATTAACCGACGCGGATCCGTAATCCATGAATCGCCGATACCATCGCAGATCCATTGACTCAGGCCGGGGTTGCTGTGCATCAGCCAGCGCCGGTGGGTAATCCCGTTCGTTTTGTTGCTGAAACGCTCCGGATACAGCTCATAGAATGGTTTCATGACCTGCGTCTTCAGCAGCTCCGTGTGCAGCGCGGCCACGCCGTTCACGTGATAGCTGCCCACGATCGCCAAATTGGCCATGCGGATCTGGTCGCTTTCCAAGATGGCGAGCTGGGAGATGCGCTCATGATCGCCAGGATAACGGTCCAGCAGCATGCCGCAGAAGCGCTTGTTGATCTCTTCGATGATCATGTAAATGCGCGGCAGCAGCTCACGGACCATGCCGGCAGGCCATTTCTCCAACGCTTCGCTAAGCAGCGTATGGTTCGTATAGGATACGGTACGGCTCGTGATGTCCCACGCCTCATCCCAGCCGAAGCCCTTGTCGTCGATCAGAATTCGCATCAGCTCCGGAATCACTAAGGTCGGGTGGGTATCATTGATATGAATGGCAACATGTTCGGGAAGCTCATGATAGGTTTTGCCCAGCTTGTCGAACGTTCTAAGAATGCTCTGAACGCCGGCCGAACAGAGGAAGTACTGCTGCTTGAGGCGAAGGAGCTTGCCTTCGTATGCCGAATCATCCGGGTACAAAAACTCCGATATCGATTCGACCGAACGGTTGTATTCCAAAAATTTATAATAGCTGTTATGATGATGGGCCGAACGGATTCTGGATATATCCGAGGCGGACTCGGCGCTCCACAGCCGCAGCGTGTTCACCTGCCCCTCGCAGTAACCGATGACCGGCACGTCATAAGGCACGGCCAGGACCCGTTCGTAGTCCGCCGTGCGAAACACGGTCCGCCCCTCCTGCACGTCCACCTCCACGCGGCCCCAGAAGCGAACTTCCACCGCCTTGTCTGCCCGACGTTCTTCCCAGACGTTCCCCCGCTGGAGCCAGTTGTCGGGCAGCTCCACTTGATGGCCGTCGATGATCTTCTGTTCGAACAGGCCGTACTTATACCGGATGCCGCAGCCATGGCCTGCATAGCTAAGCGATGCCAACGAATCGAGAAAACACGCTGCAAGGCGTCCGAGCCCCCCGTTGCCTAGGCCCGCGTCCGGCTCCTGCTCCTCGATCTCATTCAAATTCCATCCCAGTTCCATAAGGCCGCTGCGGACCATATCCAGCACGCCCAGGTTCAGCAGATTGTTGCCCATCAGCCGGCCGATCAAAAATTCAAGCGAGAAATAATACACCTGCTTCTGCCCGGTATCCCGGTATATCCGGTTGGCATCGGCCCATTCCCGTCCGACATATTCCCGGATCATGCCGCCGATGATTTTGTAAACATCCTCAGCCGTTGCTTCCTCAAGTCCCTTCCCCAACCGACTCACCAATTGCTCCATAAAGACCTGCTTGAATGTTTCCTTGTTGTTAAACAAAAGAAAGTTCCTCCTGACGGATCGTTTTATTTTAGGATCAGATCGAAATGTCCTTGGCAATGACAAAAGGTTTGCGAAAATCGCCTTGGAGCTTATGATCGCGAGAGATGAACACATCTTTATCGAGTATGACGTTCTCGAGCCTTACGTTTTCGCCGATGACGCATTTTTGCATAATGATGGAGTTATGGATGCTTGCGCCCCGCTTCACCTGGACCCCGCGGAACAGAATGCTGTTCTTCACTTCCCCGTCGATCTGGCATCCGTTGGCAACCAGCGCATTGCTTACATCGGCCGAATTCAGGTATTTGGCGGGAACCTCGTACTTGATCTTGGTGTGGACCGCCTGCTTGCGGAACAAGCTGTTATACGCCTTCGGATTCAGGAGGTTCATGCTCGTGCGGTAATAGCTTTCCAGGGAGTTGATCACTGCGTGATATCCGAGGTATTCATATCCCGCAATGTTCAGCTTGTGCCGGTTTTGCATGATCGCGTCCCGAAAAAAGTTGTTGCCGCCATGGGCGATGCAATGATCGGCCATCTCGAGAAAGCGCGATTTCTCCATCACGAACATCTCCATGTATACCGCATCATGCTTGTGTTCATAATGAATGTCCGTGACCATGCCGTCCTCGTCAACTTCCAGGCGGGCGCAGGAACGATGCTCCTCCCTCGGTGCATTCACCCTGGTATACACGAGCGTTACGTCGGCGCCTTGCTCCAGATGGTACTCGTACACCTCGTTCAAATCCACCGTGCTGATATGCTGGCTGCCGGAATGCATGATAAACTTCGCCGCCCCCCGCTCAAAAAAATCGAGATTGTTATAAATATGCCGCAGCTCGCCGGCGGACACATCCGTTTCATCGTTCCAATCCGGCGGAAGTATGAACAGGCCGCCCCGTTTGCGATGCATATCCCACGGCCGGCCTTCGCCCAGATGATCCATCAAGGAGCGGTATTTCCTGCGAACGAACAGGGCGATATCCTCAATGCCCGCGTGCATCATATTGGACATCACAAAGTCGATCAGACGATACCTTCCCGCGAAAGGGACGGCGGCCCCGCACCGGTAATACGTCAATTCACTCAGCACATCCCGTTCATGCTCCAAATTTATAATACCCATGAGTTCTCTCATCTGCGCACCCGTCCTAACCTTGATTATTGTGGGACGAAGACGATTGAAGCAGCTTCAGGACGTCTTCATCATGACCGCTTACAAGCACAATCTGGGATGGATCTTCCGGCGGCGGACCGATCCGGGCATGATCTTGAATGACCATGTCCTCGGTCACGATCGCCCGGTGAATGCGAACATGGCTGCCGATGCGTACCTTGGGCATGATGACGGAATCGGTAATGACGCTGCCTTCCCCCACCTCCACGCCATAAAAGAGGACCGAATGCTCGACCTCGCCGCACACGGTGCAGCCTTCGTTGATCATGCTGTTCCGGACGACGCCGTTCGGAGAAATATACTCTGCCGGCTGATTCGGATTCCGGGTGTATATGCGCCACAGCGGATCGTTCAGATCCAGCTTGGGCTGCTCGCTCAGCAGATCCATATTGGCTTCCCACAAGCTCTCGATGGTGCCGACGTCCTTCCAGTACCCTTCGAACGGATAAGCATACAGCGTTTTGCCGTCCGCGAGCATCCTCGGCAGAATGTCGTTGCCGAAATCATGGCTCGTATCCGGAAGGTCCGCATTGTGCAGTAAATAAGAACGCAGCAGCTTCCAGCGAAACAGATAAACGCCCATGGAAGCCGTTGTGCTCTTCGGATGCGCCGGCTTCTCCTCGAACTCGAAAATCCGGTAGTCCTCATCCGTGTTCACCATGCCGAACCGTTTCGCTTCGTCCAGGCTTACTTCGATGACGGAGATGGTGCAATCGGCATCTTTCTCCTTGTGGTAAGCCAGCATGCGGTCGTAATCCATCTTATAGATGTGATCACCCGACAAAATCAAAACGTGCTCGGGATCGTACTGGTCGATAAACTTGAGATTCCGGAAGATCGCATCCGCCGTCCCGCGGTACCAGGTCGTCCCGTCCTCGCGTTCATGCGGCGGGAGCACGAAAACGCCCCCATTCAGCCGATCCATATCCCAATCGCTTCCTACGCCAATGTAGGAATGCAGAACCAGAGGCTCATACTGGGTGAGTACCCCGACCGTGTCGATTCCCGAATGGGAGCAGTTACTCAGCGGAAAATCAATGATCCGGTATGTACCCCCAAAATAAACGGCCGGTTTGGCCAGCGTCTTGGTCAGGCCCTTCAGCCGTTTGCCTTGACCTCCTGCGAGCAGCATCGCGACTACTTCTTTTTTCTTCATGACAGATTCTCCTTTGAGGGGCTTAATGAGATACGAATCCTATAACATGAAAATTGCAGAGTGAACCAAGGGAACGCTTCGATACGAAAAATGGCGGGTGGATCATGGTGATCAGTGTTAAAGAAAAAAGCGCTTGAGGGAATGCCTTGCCAAACAGCAAAGGTACATCAACTATATGCGGGGTAGAGAGAAACTCTGACTCGAATGAGGGAAGGCCGCCCCCATCTTAGGTATCGCCTGCCTTCTCTTCTCTAAAAAAGGCCCTGGCGACACTTGCCAAGCATCCTGATCGCGGCCGTTACGCCAGCAGCCTAAGGGCCACTTCAAAATATCGGATGCTCCATTATGTAGCCTTCTGAATCTATTAAACAAAAAACCGCCCTTTCTACGCATGATGGAAGCCAACGTACAAGCAGACGGTTTTATTCATGTCTTGATTATATCAGGAATGCGGCGGTTTCCGTACAGAAAAATAGCACATTCCGTCCCCGGTTTCGATCATCGCGGCTTCTCCGCGCCGGGCCAGCTCGGCGAGATGGGCCAGCGCTTCGCACATGGCGAAGCGCAGCTGGTGGATGCCGAGCTTATCGCCGAAGAGGGCGGTGCAGACCTCGTAGGCGGTGAGCCGTCCGGCAGCGCTCAGCATGCCGGCGATGGTGGTCAGGCGCTCCTCGTGATGGAGGAGGAGCGCGTCGATCCGTTCACGGAAATGCGTGAACGGGTGGCGGTGTCCGGGATAAGCCGTCCGGACATGCAGTTCCCGCAGGCGGCGCAGTCCTGCAAGAAAGAGTGCCAGCGGCTCGGCGTCGCTGCCGGGCACCAGGCTCACGTTAGGCGAGATTTGCGGCAGCACAGCATCGCCGCATAACAGGACGCCGCTGTCCGCATGGAAGAATGACAGATGCCCCGGAGCATGGCCGGCCGTTTGCACCGGCATCCAGATCCGGTTCCCCATCCGGAACGGCAGGTCCTCCCCGATGAACGAGATCTCCGGCTGCGGCGTGACTTGGGGAAAGAAGCTGTTCAGATGCTCCGGCAGCAGGGCAAGCTTGGTTTCCGGCATGCCATGCTGCCGAAAGAACGCGGGGAGCGCACGATCCATCGAGGAATCCGCTCCCCACATCAGCATCGCTTCCCGATGCGCCCGCTCTGACATCCACACCTTCGCGCCCGAGCGTTCCTGAAACCACCCGGCAAGCCCGTAGTGGTCCGGGTGATGATGGGTCAGCACGACGGAGACGATGTCGCTGAACTCCATCTCCAACTGCTCCATCGCCGCCAACCATTCCCGCTCCGAGGAAGCCGTGCGCGGCCCCGGATCGATGACGGTCACCCCGTCATCTCCCCGCAGCACATAGCTGTTCACCCATCGTAACGGGTTGGACAGTGCAATTTTCACCTGACTGAGCTGATGCTCTTCTATATAATGAATATCCGGGCTGGAGCCCTTCTCTTCCTGATTCATCGTAGATGTAACCTCCGTCCGCAGTATGACTTATTATCCGACTCCTTCATCATAAGCTTGTAATCGGGATATGTATAGAAGGCTGCGGTGGTTTGTTTGCTCGCCTTGCCGAAGTGTCGGTTTCACGGAAAGATAAGGTGTCAGGGTAGCAGCAATGTTAGTACAAGGATTCAATGATTGATGTGAGCGGGTTACTATGTCTCATTAAAGGACGCTGCGCGTACGTATCGTTCCTCCAATCGCTGTTGCCCTCGGATTTTTCTTACTGTATATATCTATTGTAAAAATCCGATGGCAAAGGCGACCGCTGCCGCTTTTCCGGAATCGATTCGTCCGCTCCGCTGCTTCGTGCTACTTCATCATAATGCGTTAAACATCTGGTCGGCTCCTTATGGCTTATTAGCAAACGAACCATCTTCATAAACGAAAAATCATCCCCTAAGGTCATACAACCTTGGGGATGCCTTCTCCATTTACGGAAACCGTAGGTTCTCTAGAGCTAGCTGCGTACGCTCCATTATCCATCCTGTAAGTCGTTATTAGAGACTTGAAAGATGTGCACAAGTTCATTCCTTCTCATCATCCTTCAATTTCATGAATACTTGGCCTCATACTTAGAGGCTCCACAGCATTCACTTCAGCTGACGGTCTGCCTCCTCGCGGGAACGCTGGATTGCTTCCTCGGCAGGCAAACTGATCTTGATTCCATCCTCGCCCATCCATTCAACCTCCCCCGAAGCCGCACCGCGCCCGACGATGATGCGCAGCGGAGCGCCCGCAAGGTCGGCATCCTTAAACTTGACCCCGGCCCGTTCGTCCCGGTCGTCCAAAAGAGGCTCAAGACCAGCACCGCTCAGCTCGCGGTAGATGTGCTCGGCCAGTTGCATCTGGGTCTCATCCTTCACCGCAACCGGGATGATGTGGACCCTGAACGGAGCGACGGACATCGGCCAGACCAAACGTCCATCCGAAATTCGCTGTTCGGCAATGGCCGCCATGACGCGGGAAACGCCGATACCGTAACATCCCATGATCAGAGGTTTTTCCCGGCCGTCGGCATCCAGGTACTTGCCGTGCATGGCGTCACTATATTTGGTTCCCAGCTTAAAAACATGCCCGAGCTCAATCCCGCGATGAAACTGCAGCGGTGCTCCACAGCGCGGGCAAGGCTCTCCTTCCGTCACATTCCGGAAATCGCCGACGTAATCCAGCGAGAAATCAAGTCCCGGGCGGACCCCCTTCAGATGGGTGTCCTCCAGGTTCGCACCGGTAATGCCCTCCGCCATGGCGGCCACTTCATGATCGACCATAATCTTTAGTTGTAAGCCAACCGGTCCCGCAAACCCGACAGGTGCTCCTGTCGCCTGTTTGACCTCTTCGGCACTCGCCATTTCCGCAGCTTCTGCTCCCAAGTAGGACTTCACCTTGGTCTCGTTTGCTTCCCTGTCCCCACGGACAAGCACTGTAACCAGTTCACCGTCCACGCGGTAAATCAGCGTCTTCATCAATTGCTCCGCACCGACCTGGAGGAAATCCGTCAGTTCCTGAATGCTCTTCACTCCAGGAGTGAATATGCGCTCCATAGCTGAGCTGCCGCCGGTTTTTACGGAATCCCGCATGGCATCAGGCTCTCCCGGAGCCGCAGACTCCGCACGTTCCAAATTCGCCGCATAACGGCAATCGCTGCAGGATACAACGGTATCCTCCCCTATGTCGGCCAGTGCCATGAATTCATGGGTCTCCCCTTGTCCGCCAATCGCGCCGGCATCGGCTTCCACCGCCCGGAACATCAGACCGCAGCGGCTAAAGATTCGCTCATACGTGTCATACATGTTCCGGTAGGACGCGTCCAGTCCCTCCCAGTCCCGATCGAAGGAATACGCGTCCTTCATCAGGAATTCCCGGCCCCGGAGCAGACCAAAACGAGGGCGTCGCTCATCCCGGTATTTGCTCTGAATCTGGTACAGGTTGACCGGCAGCTTCCGGTACGAGGAAATCTCCTGGCGTACGATGGACGTAATCACTTCTTCATGGGTTGGTCCAAGCACGAATTCACGGTCATGGCGGTCATAGAGCCTGATCAGCTCCGCGCCGTATACGTCGTATCTGCCCGATTCCTTCCACAGCTCGGCGGGCTGGACAGCGGGCATGAGAAGCTCCTGCCCGCCTGCTGCGTCCATTTCCTGCCGGATGATCGCTTCGATCTTCCGCAAGACCCGCCAGCCCAGCGGCAGGTACGAATAGATCCCTGCCGCCGTTTGACGGATATATCCGCCGCGGAGCATCCATTGATGGCTCAGTGCTTCCGCCTCGGACGGCACATCGCGCATCGTGGTCATCAATAATTGGCTTTGCCGCATCTTCCTCATACTCCTTCTTCTACTATCCATGAATAAGCACCAGCCGCACGCAAAAAAAGCACATTCGCCTCCTAGGGACGAATGTGCTCGTGGTACCACCCTGATTCCATCTTGCAGACCGTCTGGACGCTTCTAGCAAGATGCTTCATGCGGCGGTAACGGGCCAAACCGGCGCCGCTTGGTTACGGCGGGCAACTACAAGGTAGGAAGAATGCAGCCTGGCGGGGAGAAGCCTTTCAGCCGTGGGCTTCCTCTCTGTCTCGCCGAATCTTGCATTCTCATGTCCTTGATGATGGTTATTCACGGAATTTCATTTTCCAATACATTACAGCCGTGCGGCCGGAATGTCAAGCCTCAATAGGACGGGATGTTCTAATGAGCGATATGGTCCAGCACCTGCTGCAAAATCCCGATAACATGCTCATCTTCATACGTG
Organism: Priestia sp. BR_2; assembly: GCF_041954005.1. Lineage (NCBI taxonomy): Bacteria > Bacillati > Bacillota > Bacilli > Caryophanales > Bacillaceae > Priestia > Priestia sp. BR_2. The sequence goes on from NZ_JAVFHM010000071.1 coordinate 83,288, forward strand.
TAATAATATATATTTCCGTCCCTTCGGTATTTGACCAGTCTCAAACTGCGCAGATAGCCAAGCTGATGGGATACCGCCGACTGACTCATGCCAAGCACCTCGGCAATATGACCGACAGGGCATTCTTCCTGTGAGAGCAAATGAAGAATCCGGATCCGCGTCGGATCCGAAATGGCCTTCAGGAGTCGTGACGCTTCCATGGCCTGGTCTTCGTGCAGCAGCTCATGGTGTTCTTTTTCCATAAACTTATCCCCTCTTCTCCATAATGGCTTGAACGATTTGGCGGGCATCCCGTGAAACTCCTGCCAGCAGCGCGGAGCCCCGATGCGTCTGCCAAGGCAAGCCTACATAATACAGCCCCTTCACCGGACTGATGCCGCGTGTATGAATAAGTGCCTTCTTGCGATCCAACGCTTGCTCTATATGAAGCCAATCATAGCCGGCAGCAAAGCCGGTAGCCCAGACGATGTTCCGGACCTTTAACGCCGTCCCATCCTCGAATCGCATGCCGGAAGCGCCGGCACCAACGGCTCTCGTTTTCAACACCACTTTACCGCACTTGACCGCTTGTTTCAATTCATATCCGAAAATCGGGTCCCCCATGCCCCTCAGCTTGCGTCCCACCCAGGAGGAACTGCTGGCTGAGAGAACGCCGAGCCTGTCCAGCCACCAGAACATCCCCTTCCCCCAAAGAGCCATTGGCAAATACCGCGGCGGCTGCCCAAGCGCCAAATACGTCTCCCGGTCCCCGGACAATTCCACCGCGATCTGCGCCCCGCTGTTTCCGCCGCCAACGACAAGCACATCGCCCTCTTGAAGCTGGGAAGGCCTCTTGTACTCGGACGAGTGCAGCTGGAGAACATCCCCCGGAACAGAGGCTGCAAACGCAGGGATTCTAGGCTGCTGAAACGGTCCGGTTGCGATAATAAGCGCCTTGGTATGGAAGCTTTTGCGATCGGTATCGACGATAAACATTCCACCTTCCTTGCGGACCGATGTTACATTCGTCGCGAACTGAATGGGCAGCCTGAACCGTGCCGCATAGGATTTCAAATAGGAAGCCACTTCATCTTTATCCGGGAACCCGTGCGGTTCCCCCTCTAAAGTCATCCCATATAGCGCGCTATGCGTTCTGGGCGTGAACAATTTCAGGGAATCATACCGCGTCTTCCAAACCTCCCCCGCCTCCGATCCCCGATCCAGCATCAGAAACTTCATCCCCGCCTGCTGCAGCCAATAGCCGGATGCCAATCCCGCCTGTCCCGCTCCGATTACGATAACATCCCAAACCATATAGGAATCCCCCTTATTTATATGAGTAATTGCTCATATATAAATATTAAACGCATCTTGCTTCCCTTTCAAGCATAAAATGGAAGTTCCAAGGGAAGCTGCATGGGGACCATCCGCATGAAACCGGAATAAATATCTGATGAATCCAGTTGACAATACACTCATTCGGTCATACTATAGGCATAAAGTTGCTTCAAGGAAACAATATATGCTCGGCCCAATTTATTAGGGAGAGGTTAAACTTTATGGATGAGACAAAACATCGGCAGCATCTGCATCAGGCAGCTCTCGGAGAGCGATTTTTGATTGAACAGGTGGATATCCGCGGCGAACATAAACGGCGGCTTCTGGACCTCGGTTTCGTTCCGGGTTCCGTCATCGAAGTGTTGAAGGCCAGCCCGCTCGGAGATCCTACCTCTTATAGAGTAGCAGGCACCGTCATTGCGTTAAGAAAAGAAGAGAGCCAGTTAATATGGGGTAAGGTGATATCATCATGAGAACGTATACCGTCGCGCTGGCGGGCAACCCGAACACGGGAAAAAGCACGCTTTTCAATGCGCTCACCGGCTTGAAGCAGCATACCGGCAACTGGTCCGGCAAAACGGTCAGTCTCGCGAGCGGCCATTACGAATACAAAGACGCCCGCTTCCAGTTCATCGATCTGCCCGGGACGTACTCCTTGTTCTCCAACTCAGCCGATGAAGAAGTGGCGCGCGATTATATTATTTTCGAGAAACCGGACGTCACCCTTCTGGTCCTGGATGCAACCGCGCTGGAGCGCAGCCTTAACCTGGCCCTTCAAGTGCTGGAAATGACCGACCGCGTCATCGTTTGCCTGAATCTGATGGACGAAGCGAAGAAAAAAGGAATTCAGGTTAACGCGCGCAAGCTGGCGGATCAGCTCGGCGTTCCCGTCATTCCCATATCGGCCAGAAACAACGAGGGGCTGGACGTATTGTCCGAACAGCTGCTGCTGATGTCCTCGGGACAGACTCCGACCAAGCCCTACCGGATGAAATACAACGAACAGCTGGAGGCGCAAATTTCGGGATTAGAGTCCCAATTACGAGACGTTGTCGGGGACGAATATCCGGCCAGATGGCTAGCCATCCGCTTTCTCGACGGAGACCGCAAGCTGATTGCGACGTTGAAAGAGAGATTAAAGGCCGCGGATAAAGGGGGGATTTCACTTGGAACAGCTAAAGCGCTTGGAAGCTCTAACAGCGGCCATTCCTTCTGATCAGGTTGAGGATGTCCGGGAAGACATCGTGGGCGAGTTATTCAAAAAATCCCGGGAGCTGTGCAGCGACGCCGTCACCGTGACCAACCGGGAGCTGCTGTACCGTTCCGAGCGGCTGGACCGCATCTTCACCTCCAAGCTGTGGGGATTCCCGATCATGCTGGCCATGCTCGGCGTTATTTTTTACTTGACGATCGCCGGGGCAAACGTGCCCTCTTCCATGCTGGCCAGTTTCTTTGGCTGGGTTGAAGGATACCTGACCATGGCTTTTCAGGCCATCCATGCTCCCGACTGGCTCCATGGCGTGCTGATACTCGGGTTGTTCCGGGGAACCGCTTGGGTTGTCAGCGTGATGCTGCCACCCATGGCCATCTTCTTCCCGGCCTTCGCGCTTCTCGAGAACTACGGCTATTTGCCGCGGGTAGCCTTTAACCTGGACCGACTGTTCAAAAAAACGGGAGCGCACGGCAAGCAGTCCCTCACCATGGCGATGGGATTCGGCTGTAATGCGGCCGCCATTATGTCGACCCGGATTATCGAATCGCCGCGGGAGCGGATGCTCGCCATTCTGACCAACAACTTCGTGCCCTGCAACGGTCGTTGGCCGACTTTGATCCTGCTGGCTTCCTTGTTCATGGCGGCCGGCTTTTCGGGAGGAGCCCAGACGCTCGTGACCGCCTCCGTTGTCATGGGCATGGTGTTGATCGGCGTCGTTGTCACGCTTACGGTGTCATGGGGATTATCGAAGACGGCATTGAAAGGCGTTCCTTCCCACTACACGCTGGAGCTGCCGCCATACCGCAAACCGAAAATCCTGAATACCATACTCCGGTCTACGCTCGACAAAACGATTTATGTCCTGCGCAGAGCCATCATCGTCGCAGCGCCCGCAGGCGTGCTGACCTGGATTTTGGCCAATATCTACGTCGGGGATTCCAGCATCCTGATTCACTTTGTAAGCTTCCTTGACCCGTTTGCACGCGCGCTCGGACTTGACGGCTTCATTCTGATGGCCTTTATCATCGGGCTTCCCGCGAACGAGATCGTGCTGCCGATCCTGCTGATGGGATATTTGGCAACAGGCTCCCTGACGGAGGTGGAGGATATGTTTGCCCTCAAGCAAATCTTCCTGGACCAAGGCTGGACCTGGCTGACCGCGCTGAACATGATGCTGTTCTCGCTGCTCCATTACCCCTGCGGAACCACGCTCGTCAACATCTGGAAGGAAACGAAAAGCGCGAAGTGGACGTTCCTGTCCTTTGCCATTCCGACGGCCATCGCCATCGGCGTGACCTTCCTGGTCGCCCAGGCGGCGCGGGCATTGGGATGGGTTTAAACGACAGGCTTCGGCAGGCAAAAGTTAGTTTCATCATGTACGGGGCATCCGCAAGGTTAATCCAACCTTGCGATGCTTTTTTTATGGCAAGCGGCCCTGCAAGCCAATCATTATGCAATAGAAAACGAGCCGCTCCAAGAAATCCCTTGAAACGGCTCGTTTTTTTTATCCGAATATTAATGAGTTCGATGAATCTTAACCTTTAACAGAACCCGCTGCAATGCCCTCCACGATACGATCGCTAAGGAAAAGGAACATCAGCAGGATCGGCAAAATGCTGATCATCAGGGTTGCGCCGATAGCGCCCCAATCGGTCGTGTACTGACCGATAAAGTTCTGGACGCCGACGGTCAGCGTCTTGAACATATCCGAGCTGATGAACGTGTTCACGAAGATAAATTCGTTCCAGTTATAAATCATGTTAATGATGGCAGTCGTCGCCAGCACCGAGCCCGTCATCGGAAGCACGATCCGGAAGAAGACCCGGTGTACCGAACAGCCGTCCATGACCGCCGCCTCTTCCACTTCCTTCGGCAGCGTGTAATAGAATCCGAGCAGAATCATGATCGTGATCGGCATATTGAAAGCCACGTACGACAATATCAAAGAAACCGGATGATCGGTCAAACCGACCTTGTTAAAAATGCTGAACAGCGGAATCAATGTGGAGTGAACCGGAATCATCATGGCCACCATAAACAACCCGAGCACGAATGAGCTGCCCTTCCATTTCATTCTCGTAATCGCGAAGGTGACGAGACTTCCCAGAATGACCGTAAGCGCAGTCGCGACAACGGTGATCCACACGCTGTTCAGAAAATAAACGCTGATGTTGCCGGCGCTCCATACCTTCTCGTAATTCTCCCAGCGCGGATTCATCGGAAGGGACAGAGGCGGAAGATCGAATACTTCCTGATTGTTTTTCAAAGAGAACAGCAGCAGCCATACGAGCGGGAACAGCTGGAATACGGCTACGCCGATCAGCACGATGTACAACAGCGCGTATCCAATCCTGCCTCCAGCTCCGTTTCCGGAACGGGCGCGCCCTTCTTGGAGCTGTCCTGTGGCTCCGGATATCATGAAGCATCCCTCCTTATGAATATTGGATCGTTTCTTTCGATGCCGTTAATTTCCGAATGACCCACGTTACGATCAGACAGATCACAAGCAGGAAGAACCCGATCGCGCTGCCGTAACCGAAATCATAAGCGCGGAAAGCCGTATGATACATGTAGGACGCCATGACTTCACTCGCGCCGTTAGGCCCCCCGTCCGTCATGACGAAGATGAGGTCGAAGTATTTCAAAGAACCTACCACCGCCAGCACGATCGTTACCTTGATCACTTCCATGATGAGCGGAAGCTTGATTCGGAACGCTATTTGGAAGGAGGTTGCCCCATCGATTTTAGCTGCTTCAACCAGCGAAGCCGGGATATTCTTCAAGGCTGCATAATAGATCAAGATATAAAAACCGGCATACTGCCACAAAATCGGAATAAACAATGCAAATAATACAAGCGACGGTTCGGCAAGCCATGCGGGCGGGTTCGTGATCCCGATGGACTCCAGGAAGCTGTTCACGATCCCGTTCGTCGGGTGATAGATGCGCAGCCAAAGCTGCGCGATGGCAACGGAGGACAGCAGCATCGGAATGAGATAGATTTTGCGGAACAGGTTGGCGCCTTTGATCTTGGAGGCCAGCACCATCGCCACGGCCAGGTAAATCATCAGGCTTGCAGCCGAGAATACGGCTAACAGCAGGGAGTGCCATGCACTGTCCCAGAACTTGCCGTCCGAGAGCAGGGCCTGGTAATTATCCAGCCCGATAAAGGTCATCGCACCGATTCCGTTCCATTCGTTCAGTCCGTAATAGGCGGTTAGCATGATCGGAATATACACGACAGCCATGATCACAAGCAGTGCAGGCAGAACATACAGCGCGATGATTTTTTTGTTGGACATCACTTTATCCAAAGTGTCCGACTCCTTTCTTCCTATGGTCTTGAGGAAAGATTTACCCGGCATCGCTGCCGGATAAATCGCATCCTGTTTCATCGTTGTCCCGAGTCTTAGTTCCCTTTGGATATCGCTGCGTCATGCTCTTCGGAGAATTTCTCAGGTGTGACGGCTTTGCCGAAGAGCGCCTGGATCATGTTCAGATGCGTTTCGGCGGCATTCGCCTGCATTTGAACATCCGCGAACAAGGTAATGCTGCTAGCTTTGTTCATTTCATCGAACAGATCGATGTACAGCTGTGGAAGCTCAAGCGCCGAGGTATCCACCTTGGTTGCCGGGATGACGCCGGCACCCGTTACCGACTGCTCGCCCCACTTGGTCACGAAATACTCCACGAATTTCTTGGACTCTTCCTTCACCTTCGAGTTTTCGCCGATGAACAAGCCGACGCCCGGTCCGCCTACCCAGCTGTTAATATCGCCCTTGCCGCCTTCGACGGTCGGGAATTTGAAGAATCCGACGCTGTCGCGGAATTCTTGCGGAATCTCTTCATTCGTCGTGAAGTTCGGCAGCTCCCAGGTACCCATCATGTACATGGCCGCTTTGCCGTTCAGGAATTCCGACTTCGCTTCCTCGTTGGACAAGCCGTTGAAGCCTTTGACAAACGCGTTGCCATCGACCAGCGATTGAACTTCGGCGGCTGCCTTGACGAGCGATTCGTCCTTAAACGAGCCAGAGCCGCTGATTGCACCGGCCAGCGTTTCTTGTCCGCCGATCCGGTCTGCCAGGTACATGTACCAGAGCGAACCGGTCCAGCGATCCTTGTTGCCGAGCGCGATCGGAGCAATTCCGTTATCGGACAGCGTTTTCACGACCGTCTTGAATTCTTCGTAGGTTTGCGGAATCTCCAGGTTGTGTTGTTCGAATATCGCCTTGTTGTAGTAAACCGGAGCGATATTGAACTCGAGTGGAAGCGCATACGTTTTGCCGTCAATCGCATAAGCCTCGGTCGTGCCCGCCACGAACTTGTCGCCCAGCTGGCCGTCCAGCAAATCGTCGACCGGTGCAAACAGGTTGCCTTCCACGTACGGCTTCAGGAATCCGGCTGCCCAGGTCACGCCTACGTCCGGAAGCTCGTTCGATGCGGAAAGCACCTTCAGTTTGTTTTTGTATTGCTCATTATCCAGAACTTCCTGTTTGATCGTCACGTTTGGATTCTCTTTTTGATATTCTTCGATGATCTGATTCACGATTTTGTTCTGTCCCGCGGAGACGCCCGCCGGCCACAAGTGCATGAAGTTTACCGTAACTTTATCGCCTTCGCTAGCGCCGCTGCCCGATTCTCCCGTGCTGCTGCTGTTCGATCCGCAGCCGGCTGCAACCAGAGCGAGACACAATGTCAAAAGCAGAACCGTCCATTTTTTATTGAACACGTTTACAACCCCTTTTCTAGTATGCTGTTCGCGTTATGAAACCGCTTTAATCAAATTTTATCAGTGAGGGGAAGATTGTATAAGGTCATAATGATTGGGACTAATTCCACTTTTATTGGATTTCCTCTCCGTTATCGGATACGCTTTGGCGATATTGGCTCGGGCTTACTTCCTCAAGGTCCCGGAACACTTTCACGAAATATTTCGCCGTCTGGTATCCGACCTTCTCCGCAATTTCCGAGATCGGCAGCGGCGTCCCCGCCAGCAGTTCCTTGGCCCGCTGCACCCTGCGGCGCGTCAGATACTCGCTGAACGTGAGCCCGGTCTGCTCTTTGAACAGCACGCTGAAATAACTGGAATTCAGATGAAGCACCTCCGCCACTTCCTTCAGCGATACCGGTTCCTGAAGATGCTGATCCACGTACTTCAGAGCTTCCTGCACCTGGACGCTGTATCCCTTATCCTGCTGTGCCGCCTCCAGCAGCTTGGGGTCGACCAGTTTCTCCATCCGCTCAATCCGATCGATCTTTTCCCGCCGTTCCAGCGCCGATTCAACCGCGGTTACCAGCTTCCGCTTATCCAGCGGCTTCAGCAGATAATCCACGACCCCGTATTGCAGCGCTTTGCGGGCATAGTCGAACTCCGAGTAGCCGGATATGACGATAATGACTGGCGGATGCTCCAGTTCATGCAATCGCTCAATCAGCTCCAGCCCCCCGATTTCCGGCATGCGGATATCCGTTACCACCAGATGCGCCACCTGCTCCTGCAGCCACTCCAGCGCGTCTACGCCGCTTGCAGCCGTCACGATTTTGCATCGGCCGGACGACCACGCCTCCAGGGTCTTTCTTACCCCTTCCCTCGTTCTTGGTTCATCATCCACGATCAGTATCGTTTTCATGCTTTTCCCCCTCCCCGTCGATAGCCGGGAAATCGTTCGGTATTTGAAATGAAATGGTCGTCCCCTGACCGACCACGCTGTGAATGCGCAGGCCGGCCTGCTCGGAAGCGTAATACAGCCGGATTCTCTGCTCGACATTGGCTATGCCGACGCCGCTTTTTTTAGCGGATTCCGCATACCCTTTTTCCATGGAGGAATATAACGAGGCTACGGTCTCCTCGTCCATCCCGGGCCCGTCGTCGGCAATCGAAACAACCGTGTAGCCCGGTTGATCGGAGGCTTGCGCGCGCACAATGACGGTGCCTGGCCCCAGTCGCTGCTCAACGCCGTGCAGGATCGCATTTTCCACGATCGGCTGGATCAGCAGCTTCGGAATCGGCACGTTCTTGCTGGCTTCGTCCGCCTCGATTCTCCAGGATAACCGGTCGAGCATCCGCATTTTCATAATCATCAAATAACGTTCGGCATGATCCAGCTCGTCCCGCACCGATACCCATTCATCCTCGTCTTTGCGGTTGATGACGTAGCGGAATAATCCCGACATGGCGACCACGATCTGGGCCAGCTCTTCTTCGCCTTGATCGTCGAGCGCCCAGTAAAACGCTTCCAAGGTGTTAAAAAGAAAGTGCGGATTGATCTGAGCCTGCAGCGCTTTAAGCTCCGTCCGGCTCTGTATGATCTCCTTCTGGTACACGACCTCGATTAATTCGTTCAGGGAATCCACCATCTGGTTATACGAATTGTTAAGCTCATTGATCTCCATCGTCTTCGAGGTGACGGCAATGGGCTTCAGCGTTCCCAGCCTCACGCCGCGCATGGCTTTGATCAAATTCAGAATCGGCCGGATGATCATCGTCGTCAGAATAAAGCTCAAGATCAGAAACAGCAGCGCACCGACGGCTCCGGATACGATAATCGCGGTCCGCAGCACCGATATCCCTTCGGTCGTATAGTCTACTGGCGTCAGGATGACCAAATTCCAGTCCGTTGCCGCAGACTGCCTCTGTACGGCGATATAGTCCTCGTCGCCGACCGTAACGGTCTCTCCTTCGCGGTGCAGAACCGCCTTCGAATCCACCGCCGTCGCAAAATCCGACGAGATTTCATGGCCCGCCTGATCAAACAGCCCCATCGTTTCACGCGAATCGCCGCCCATGCCGCCGGCAGAATCCGTCAGCGCAAAATAGTCCTTCTCCAGCTTCACGAGGAGGTACCCGCCATGCACAAAAGAATGGTCGATCAGCCGGATTCGGCGTACCGCTACCACCACGTCCGGATCCCGGGGATCTTGGCCGAACCATACCAGCTTCCCCATGCCCTTGTCAGCCGCTATAATCCAATCGACCCCGACCCGGCTGGTCAAACTGCCTTCGTCGAGCGGGAACAGCCGCCGATAATCCGTTGTATACAATTCAAGCGACCGGATGCCCGTAGCGTATGCCTCATACTTGCGCACTTCCTGCTGCAGGGACTGCCGTTCTCCGAACGTAATCGGATGACCTGCGGTCTCCTGCGCGAGATAACGCTGAACCGTTGCGTTCGTGGACACTTGGGCCGTCAGCGTATCCACCTGCTTAAGCAGCGCATCCAACTTGCCCGTGGCCTGCACGGCCGTCTGCTGGATATGCTTTTCGGCGCTGTTGCGCAGAAGGGCGGAAACCTGGTCATATACAAAAACCCCGACTAATGCCAACACGATGATCATCACCAGCATAAACCCGAGGAAGATTTGATTCCGCAGCGTATTCAGCCTGCCAAACCTGTTCACGTTCTTACCCTCCCTTTCGCTTGGAACTGTAATTCACTATACACAATCTTGAAGAAGTTAGGGAGTCCTCGCTCATCTGCAGGGGCGGAAGCCATATGTACTTTATTACTATAAAAAGAGGAAGTGCGGGCAGGTTATTTTTCCCTCGCACTTCCTCTTATATACCGCTGAAACTTCCGCTATACGGGATACAATTCCTGATGACGACCCAGCTCCTTTTTGCAATCGGTGCACAGCCCTCTTACGGCACCGGAATCATCCGCATAAAAGGTCAACGGGCGCTTGCGGCGGCACTTGCTGCATGCTTGTCCACGCTGCCCGCTGCTCGTTCGCGTTTTGGATTTCAGCTGGATGACATTGCCCTTTCTTCCGCTGCTTCGCTTGCGTCCAAACCCAATCAATACCAAGAGGACCAAAACGGCCCCGGCCGTAATCCCGATCATCCACCCCATGTTTATTCCACCTCCGACATGTGCAGGCTATTTGTACAAAACAGCTACAAAACGAAATGCAGGTTTGCATTCCAAGCTCGACCCAAACGATCGTACTGCCTCCAATACCAACTGCGAACATTTTACCATATCTTCATTGTTAATAGAGGTTCCTGCTCATTATCCGTCACCATCGATAACCGGATTCTTGGAGCCAAAACACAAAAAAGCCTTCTCACTCCCGAGCTAACGGGAAGGAAGGCTTTCGCTGTGCTTTCGTTCATGCAACCGGCATGGTGTCAGATCTTCAACTCACCGAGTTTTATCAACTCAACGACAGCTTGCGAACGGCCCTTGACGTTTAATTTCTGCATGACATTGGAGATGTGGTTACGCACCGTCTTTTCGCTAATAAACAACTGCCCGGCGATATCGCGAGTCGTTTTGTCCTGCACAAGCAATTCAAACACTTCGCGTTCACGGTGGGTTAACAAGAACTTGCTGTTATGGTCGGTCCCCTTCAATGGTGTCACCCCTCCTTGCCCGGGTATGTGTGGTCTAACAAGGTTAAGGGATACAGTCAACTCATCTTATGTCAGATCAGGGGGGAAGGTGCGAAAGAGGCGAATAAATTGGGCGTTTGGCCCGTATCAGCGATTTTTATCCTTGCTTCCCACCGCTTGTTGGTCTATGATGGGGGTGTAAAAATTATTTTCTTCATTTTTTCATATTTTTAAAAATAATTTTCAGAACGGAATCCCATTCGTTATGCCCAGGCAATAAGCTCACCGGGAACCTTGAAGGAGGCTTGTGATGACACCAATCTTGCATATTATTTCTGTCGAAAAGGAAGGTCTGCCCCGTCAGGAACGACGGCTCGCGGAATTCATTTTGACAGCCCCATCCGAGATTGTGCATATGGGCATTAAGGATCTTGCCGATCAGTGCGAGGTCAGCGCTGCCACCGTAACCCGTTTTTGTAAGAATTTTCAGTGTAAGGGGTATCCTGATTTTAAGCTCAAGCTTGCGGCCGAGATCGCTCATGCCGAAATGGCCTCGCGCACGGGAAACACTCGCTATCAGGACATCGTGGCGGGCAACCCGCTGGCAGGGATCGTCGAGGCGATCGAATCCAATCATCTGACTTCCATCCGGGATACGACGGAGCTGCTTGATCTGGGTCAGCTGGAGCGCGCCGTGGATGCCCTGTGCCGCGCGAAACGCATCGATCTGTACGGCGTGGCGACCTCTTCCATCGTGGCGCAGGACTTTTACCAGAAGCTGATCCGGATCGGAAAAAACTGCACCGCTTTTGCGGATTCCCATATGCAGATCACGTCAGCCTCCACACTGACCTCAAGCGATGTGGCCGTTGCCGTTTCTTACTCCGGCGAAACGCCGGAGACCATCGATGCATTGGCCTGTGCCAAAGACGCCGGCGCCTTCACGATCAGCATCACCTCTTACCGGAGCAGCGCGATCTCCGCCCTCGCGGATATTACGCTGTATTCATCGTCGCTCGAGGAAGGAATGCGCCGGGGTGATATGGCTTCGCGTATCGCTCAGCTTCACATTATAGACATCCTGTTCATGGGAATGGCCAGCCGGGACTTCTCCACGTATGTCCCCCGACTGGAGCAATCATATCTTAATGTTCAAAATTATCGCAAAAGCCGAGGAGGACAATAACCAATGAATATTTACACATTCCGCGACGAAGAACAATTCGTGCAAACAGGCGCTAACCTGATTTCCAGCCTGCTGCACACCAATCCGCGCGCAACGCTGGGACTGGCTACGGGAAGCACGCCGGTTGGGCTCTATGCCAAGCTGATTGAAATGAACCGTCAGGGGCTGGTCAGCTTCGCCCAAACCACGACATATAATCTGGACGAATATGTTGGCCTTCCGGAGAATCATCCCGAGAGCTACCGCACTTTCATGAATGAGAAGTTCTTCAATCATGTCGACATCCAGTTGGATCGCACCCATGTGCCGAACGGCAATGCTGCCGATCCGGAAGCAGAATGTCTGAATTACGACAAAATGCTCGAAGAATACGGCCCGGTTGATCTTCAGCTCCTCGGCCTTGGACATAACGGACATATCGGTTTCAACGAGCCTGGCGAATCCTTAAGCGGCGGTACCCATGTGGTTGAGCTGCAAGAAAAAACACGCAACGCGAATGCAAGATTCTTCCCAACCCTGGACGATGTCCCGACGCACGCGATTACCATGGGCGTTGCTACCATCATGAAGGCCCGCCAAATTCTCCTGCTCGTTCGAGGAGAGGATAAAGCGGAAATTGTACACCGCGCATTGACGGGGCCGATTACCACAGAGTGTCCGGCATCGCTGCTTCAATGTCATCCGAACGTTGTCGTCCTTCTGGATCAAGGCGCAGGGAGACTGCTGGTATGAGCAGCGAACGCAAAGATTCGGTCCAATTGTTGTACGGTCAAGTCTTGACGCCAGACGGCTTCTGTTCAGACGGCGTGCTGGCGATCCAAGGTGAGGACATTGCTTACGCCGGCGATGTTTCCGGGCTTCCCGCCGAGCTTAAACAGGCTGCAGCGGAAGTGATCAAACAACCCGACGGCTACATTATTCCCGGATTTATTGATATCCACGTGCACGGCGGCAACGGCGAAGATTTCATGGATGCAAGTAAGGATGTCCTGGATAAAATCACGTCGTTCCACAGCTCCCAGGGAACCACGTCCATGCTCGCCACCACGATGACGGCGCCGAAGGCAGCCATCGACCACGTTCTTCGGGAAGTTAACGACTACCGCAGCCAAGGCATGCCTTATACCAAACTGGTAGGCGCACATCTGGAAGGCCCTTTCATCAGTCCGAAATGGCCAGGCGCACAAAATCCGGAGCATATCGTCCATGCCAATATCGACTGGCTGGAAGAATGGGTGTCCACATACCCGGATCTGATCCGCCAGGTGACCCTGGCACCGGAACGCGAAGGAGCGCTGGAGGCCATCTCCTGGCTCAGCAGCCACGGGATCGTGGCCGCACTGGGTCATACGGATGCCACCTACGAGGAAGTGGAGGCGGCCGTTGAGGCAGGACTGAGCCATGGCGTGCATACGTTTAATGCGATGACAGGACTGCATCACCGCAAGCCTGGCGTGGTGGGTGCGATGCTGGGCGATGATCGCCTAAGCTGCGAAATCATCGCCGACGGCATCCATGTTCACCCGGCTGCCATTCGGATTCTGGCCCGCATGAAACAGGACGGCAACCTGATTCTGATCACCGATGCGATGTCCGCTACCGGAATGGCTGACGGCGAATATACGCTTGGCGATTTGCCGGTCGTTGTCGAGAACGGCATCGCCACGCTTAAGAGCAACAGGGATAGCCTGGCTGGGAGTACGCTGACGATGATCAAAGGATTCCAGCTGCTGGTCCGAGAGGTCGGTTTGAGCATTGAGCAGGCCTCCCGGGTCGGAAGCCTGAATCCTGCCAGAAAAATCGGCATCGATGACTGCACCGGATCCCTTGAGTCCGGCAAACTTGCCGACGTCCTGGTGCTCTCCAGCGACCTGGAGCTGCAAGGCGTTTGGATTCAAGGAGTACGCAAGCATTAATCCGCTACCTTAACACGCATTTCAAATAAGCAAAGGAGCTGCCTTAGTTAGGATGACTTCAATCCTAATGGGCAGCTCCTTTTGGTATAAGGGTTTTACCGGCTGTTACGATTGCCGCCAAACCAGCCGTCGTCCGTATCGTTCTTCATCAAGTTGCCGCGGGTATCGTTCATGCCGTCGCGACCGCCGAGATTCAACGGGAAAACGCGGTTGATCCAAGAGCCGAAATCGCGCGAAAGCGTTCCAACCGTGTTCGCCGCATTCCCGTCCGTTCCAAATCGATTGGCATGCTGATAAAATTCCTCATCGGAGGAAACATAAACTTGGCTGATATGCGGAGCGGTCTTGCGAATTTTGCTCGTAATTTCCTGACGAAGGTGCTGAGGCACTTCTTCACGATTGTTGCTCATGATGCCCATATTATTATTGTAGGTCCCATAAGGAACGCCATTGATGCCTGTTCCCATGTACGTGTCGTTGGTTGCGCCGTTTGTTCCGGTAAAGGTATTGGTACGCGTGCCGTTCGTTCCCATAAGACCGTTCGTGCGCGTGCCGTTTAACGTATTATAATTGCTTCCGCCAAAGCCGCCATTGGTTGTCGTTCCGTTCACCCCGAAGCCGCGGTTATCGGCATTGCGGCCGAGGCCTGTCGTATTGTCTACCGCACGTCTGGTGTCATTGGCCATACCACGGAGAAGACCGACGCTGCCCGTGCTCGAAGTGCCGAAGGTACGGTTTCTGACATTCGTTGTATTTGTGCCGTTCATCGTGCGGTTCGTACCGTTCATCATGCCGTCAGCGGAACGATTCGCCCCAGTGCTCATGCCTGTCACGCGACCGTTGATGTTGTTGGTGTTCATGCCGTCCCTGGACAGCGAAACATAGGCATTGCGGTTCGTTACGAATACATGGGCAGATCCTACGCCGCTGATATCCGAGACTTTTTTCGACAGCGCCTTGCTGTATTTCAGGTTGGACAAGTCATGCTGCTGCGTGCTGCCGACGTTCTGGTTGTTACGTACGGAATTCACGCCGATACGGCCACCGTCCACATTGTTCGTACGAGTCGTGTTGCCGTCGTTGGCGTTACCGCACCCTGCTACTGCAGCCATACTGAGCAGCAGTGCCGTGGAGACGGTCAGGTTGAGGGCTTTGGATTTAATCATGATTCATCCTCCATCTCTATAATGAATGTAATAACATCGTATAGGATGACCTCGGGACAAAGGCGGTATGCTGAAAGGTTTTAACATGGAGAAAAATGCGCTACAGGCCATTTATGCACAAAAAACGCCGATGGAATCATCGGCGATCATTTTAACTAATCCATTCAATTAAAGAAGTCCTTCTTAATGACCGCTGTCTGCTGACTTTTCAAGCACTTGTTCCACCCAAGCCAGGTTCTTCTGATACCATCGAATCGTCTCACGAATGCCGCTTTCGTAATGATATTGCGGAGTCCAACCGAGTTCCTTCCTTATCTTATCTGCATTTATCGCATAGCGGCGATCATGTCCGGGACGATCTTGGATATGCCGAATCAAGGTTTCGGGTTTGTTCAGTTCAGACAGGATCGTTCGAATAACCTGCAAATTATTCCGTTCATTATGTCCTCCGATATTATATATTTCGCCGGCGGCTCCATGACGCAATACCAGATCAACAGCTCGACAATGATCTTCCACGTACAGCCAATCGCGAACGTTCAAACCGTCGCCGTATACCGGAAGGGGCTTGTTATGCAAAGCATTGTAAATGATTAGCGGTATTAGCTTTTCAGGATACTGATATGGGCCGTAATTGTTTGAACAGCGCGTGATATTGATCGGCAATCCAAACGTCTCATAATAAGCTCGAACCATCAAATCGGCGCCTGCTTTGCTTGCAGAATACGGACTGTTCGGTTGAAGCGTTGATTCTTCGGTAAATAGGCCAGTGGCTCCCAGCGTTCCATAGACTTCATCAGTAGAGACCTGGACAAACTTGCCGACTCCATACTGCCTCGACAGGTCGAGGAGCGTCTGAGTTCCTGCCACATTCGTCAAGACAAACAATTCAGGCTGCAAAATGCTGCGGTCGACATGGGATTCAGCCGCAAAATTAACGACCGCATCAACCCCCTCCTTAAAGAGAGGTTCTAAAGCTGCACGGTCTCTGATATCCGCTTTCACAAAACGATATTTAGGATTCGTCCGTACTTCGCTCAGATTTCCTGAATTGCCGGCATACGTTAGTTTATCCACATTAATAAATTCGTCATTCGGATGTTGAGACAGCATATATCGTATAAAGTTACTGCCTATAAATCCCGCACCGCCTGTGACAACGATCTTCATGCGATCTCACCCCTCGTATATATAGTTATTTTCTGCCAAAGCCAATCGAGGATGCTTTGAATCTTTGTCTGAGAGAACAGGTTTGTTCACAGGCCAATCGATATTGAGATCCGGATCGTTCCAGGCTATTCCTCGATCATGCTCTGGCGAATAATAGGCATCGACCTTGTATATGACCTCCGTATCGTGAACAAGGGTACAAAAACCATGAGCAAATCCTTTGGGAACGAGAAGTTGAATGAAATTGGCTGCGGATAAGATAAAACCTTGCCATTGTCCATAGGTAGGGGAGCCCGACCGAATATCAACGACCACATCATAGATCGCCCCGCTTACAACGCGGATCAATTTGGTCTGTCCCTCGGGAGACAGTTGGTAATGCAGCCCTCTAATAACACCTGCCTCACGTGACATCGAGTGATTGTCCTGAATAAAATGGTCGTTAATGCCGCATCCTTTAAGAACTCGATCATTGAAACTTTCCATAAAAAATCCCCGATGGTCTTGGTGAACGGTCGGTTCAATCCGTTTCACGCCTTGGAGCTTTGTATCCGTGATTTTCATCTGCTGCCTCCGGTACATGGATTTGAGAGAGCTTTACCGAAAAGATCGGTTGCCGCTCTCTCGATTATTTATATGTCTAATCCCCAATTAGGTTATAGGCAATAACGCTCCCCAATGCAAAAATCCCGATCGCCGCTGCAGATCGAGATTTCGCAATGATATATATAAGATCTAACCTAAATCGATTCTTATCTTCTCTTTAACTTCTTCCAGCAGGCTCAGCACTTCTTCCAAACGGTCCCCTTTCACGATGATCTGGCCGATTCGGTCAGTGCCAACCCTGAATTTATTTACCTTCTCACCTATATGATAATCAAATGATATTTGAATAATATTCTCATGCAGTTCATTCCCGTTCTCAAGTCCAGTAATATCCCCATCTTTATCGGAGATCAGTAATTCACACGCACAAGGCTGTGAAGTATGAGAGGGAAATGACGGATTCATGCGAAGAGCAGCCTTGATGATCTGCTCATAGTAATCGAATCCATAGAAAGTGGACACCAGTTCGGGCAAACATGTAGCTCCTGCTCTGCCTCCGATTTCAAGTACATACACATGCCCGTCTTTCAAAATAAAATCCGCATTGATTGCGCAATGATTTAATTCCAGCGCTTCGATACTTTGTTTCAACTGGGAAAACAGATCTTGCTGCACTTCTTCGGGCAATTCATATGGGACATAATGACCGATGGGAACACCGGTATCCCCATAAAAGACGAAATCCCCGTGCGGCATGATGAATTGAATTTGGTTATCGTAGACGAATGCCTGTGCGCCAAACTCGGTTCCTTCAATAAACTCTTCAACGATGAAAAAATCCAGTTTCGTATCCTTGCGCACGGTTTCAAATGCGTATTCCACATGGGCCATATCGGCAACCTTCACAATGCCCTTGCTTGCTCCCCCGTCCACTGCCTTAAAGATAAGCGGCGGCGACAATACTTCGAAAGCGCTGTAAGCTTCCTGCAAGGTTTGGACTTTCAGAAATCGTGCCGTTCGTACGCCATGTTTCATAAAAGCCTGTTTCATCTTCCATTTATTGGAGGAGAGTAGAGCGGATTCATAACTCAATCCGCTTACTCCCAATTCATCCACGACTCTGCCGATCGACTTGACGGCCACGTCCGTACCCGTTGTACAGATTCCATGAATTCCTTCATGCCGGGCGATTTCGACAATCCTATCCATATGGGTCGTATCCTCGTAGTAAACCTTGTCTGCCTTGGCAAACCCGGGATAGTTTCCTTGACGGCTCACCACAATAACGTATAATCCCATTCTTTTCGCGGTTTCAATTAATGGGAGCTGGGAGATTCCCGCACCTAGAACCAACAGTTTTCTCATGGCTTAAACTCCCTTATACGGGTTATGATCCGATCCAAGTCCTCCTCCGTAATGTTCGGATGAATAGGAAGGGTCAGAATTCTTTTCCAGATCTCCGAGGAGAGCGGCACGATCGCTTTGAGATGCAGGTAGCTCGGATGCAGATGGCACGGATAATAATGGACGCCCGTCGCGATATTGTGTTCCTGCAAGTGTCCAATCATACGGTCCCTCTGGCTTTCCTTGCTGAATTTAACCTGGAACAAATGCCAGGAGCTTTGAGCATACGGCTGTTCATGAGGAAGTTCCAGCCATTCCAAATCCTTCAGTTCGGATTGGTAACGGGCCGCTATTTCTTTTCGTCTCCCGTTCAATTGGCTTAGCTTATTTAACTGAACGAGCCCGATGGCAGCCTGCATGTCGTTCATATGATATTTGTATCCTACGTCATCAACGAAATACTGCCATGCATACACCTTCTCATGTGACGATCGTATCCACGTATCGCGGGAAATGCCTACCCACCTCTTCTCACGCAGCTTACGGTTCATCCACTCGGTATTGCAGGTGATTGCGCCGCCTTCACCACTCGTCAAATTTTTGACGGCATGAAAGCTGAAGCAGGTAATATCGCTGATGGAGCCGATCTTTTTGCCTTTATATTCCGCGCCGCATGCATGCGCAGCATCTTCTACTACCTTGATTCCATTGGCATGCGCCAACTCATGGATGGTATCCATATCGCAGGGATGCCCGCCCATGTGAACGACGATAATTGCCTTGGTTTTATCTGTTATCTTCCGCTTGATATCTTCCGGCGATATGTTCATCGTATCGGGTTCAATATCCGCAAAAACCGGCGTTGCTCCCACATAGCTAACCGCATGGACAGTGGATATGAACGTGATGGAAGGCACGATGACCTCGTCACCCGGCCCAATACCCAAAATGTCCATGGCCAGATGGAGCGCGGCCGTACCAGAATTGAGCGCAACCGCGAAACGGCTGCCGACATACTTGGCAAATTCCTGCTCGAACTGTTCCGTTTTGGGGCCAAGTCCAAGCCATCCTGACCGTAAAACATCTGCCACCGCGTCGATCTCCTCTTGACCTATACTCGGTTGAAGAACGGGTATCAGCTTATGGTCCAAGTGAACCTCTCCTTTCATAATCCCACGTTATTCCGACATTAGAATTTGTGAACGCCATCGTTCGGCGCAAGCTTCCACTGAAAAATTCGCCCATGCTACTTGTTCCGCACGCTCCGCGATGCTCTGCCGTAGTTCCGGCTGTTCGATCAGTTGGACCATGGCTTCGTACCAATCATCGCTCTCACCGGATACAATCAGGCCGTTTTCCTTTCCGGCAACCCATTCATCGTAGGCCGGAGAAGATGTATAGATGCCCGGAATCCTGCAAGCGGAATATTCGCGAAATTTATTGTTGCTTTTGCAATCATGCAGCAGCGTTCGCTCCAACGGCGCTAACCCGATATCCCAGTTGGAACGGTAAAGGCGCTTCAGAAAGTTTTTATAGTTCTCATCGTAGGATTCCGTAAACACCTGCGGCTTCTCCCTGAGTTCATCGGGAACATACCCGCAGAACTCGATTCTGAGTTTATCCCCGTACTTCCCAATGATTTTATGCAATGCCCCGATAACAGGTTCAAAAGCCACTTGTTTTTTTCCGCCTTCATACCCGATTACGACTTTCCCTTCTTCTTTCCGGTTCTTTTTCAAACCGGAAAAAACGGAGAAATCAACGCTTCCCGGAAAATAGATTATTTTTTGGGGACTAAAATGCGTTTCAAGATGTTTGGCAAAAAAACTGGAAGCAACCTTTACGCTTTGGGCGTTTTTCAGAAATTTAACATACGTCTTTCTTCGTGAAGAATCATGGTAATATCGTCCCATATCCGAGCCCGGAGACATCGCGATAAAATGGTCGTCGATCACGTACACCGTTCTTTTTCCCATCTCCCGGGCCATCTCCAGATACTTATAAGCTTCGGGCTGAACCGTTCGGAAGAAGAGGACGATATCCGCTTCAGCCAGCCTTGATCTGTCCATCTCATCATCGGATCTGACGTCAAAGTCGCAAACTCCCATCTTCTCCAGATGGCGGAGGGGCTGCTCAATGCCGATTTTATAGGAAGCGATTTTTTCCGATCCGACGATGAGTACGTTTATATCCCCTCTTTTCCCTCTTTTCCCCATGTTCCCGCTCTCTCCCCCGATTTTACGTTTTGAATATAAATTTCTTCCAATTATCGATGCATGTCTGTAGCGAAAAATGCTGCCGGGCTGCCCTATGCGCATTCTCCTTGATTCTCTGCCGCATCGTCGGATCTTCAATCATGGCCTTGATTCCCTCATACCAATGCTGCTCGGTATGCTCAACCAAGTAGCCGGTTTCGCCCTGCTCGACCCAATGCGTATAAACAGGAGACTTCGAGTATATGCCCGGGATGCCGCAGGCACCGTATTCACGGAATTTGGTATTCGTTTTCCCCTTGTTAAATGAATTGTTGGCAAGCGGCGCTATCCCGATGTTCCAGTTGCTCTTATTAAGCTTTTTCATAAACTCCTTGTATTCCATCCCCCCGCCTTCATATTTGACGCTTGGATGATCAGCCAGCGAAGGCGGAAGGTAGCCGTAAAATTCCAATCTCACGAATCCCCCGTAATAATCCAAAATTTTGTTCAACGCTGAAATGACGGGAACGAAATCTTCCTCTTTGTCCCCTCCTGCATAACCGATAACCACTTGCCCCTGATCCTTAACCGACTTCTCGTTCCGGTCCAGCCACTCGAAATCGATGCTGGCAGGGAAGTAAATCACGTGTCTATTGTACCGCTCATGAATATAGGTGCCGAGATCAGGTGCATCGACTTTAATGATTTGCGTGTTTTTCAAAAACTTAATAAACGTCTCTCGACGGATCGGATCGTTATAATATTCGCCCACCGGAGTTGTTGGCTGAATCTCCAGGAAATTATCGTCAATAACATAGACCGTCCTTTTATTCAGCTGATGAGCCAGCTCTAGTAATGCATAGGCCGCCGGTTCCACATTACGAACGAATACAATCGTGTTCGCGGCCGCAATCATTTCGTGGGTCACGTCGGTTTCCAGTTTCACGTCGAATTGCAGGTTCTCTTGTTTATTCAGCGTTTGGAGGGGCTGGATAACGCCGATTTCAAGCGACGGTATCATGCCTGCCGCGATAACCAGAACGTCCATCTTGGGCAGGGCCGTCTCGATGACGGCAACAGCGTGTTGGGACCTTTTCTGGGCATCGGCGCGCCCTTGAGCGAGCCCTTCCTCTTTTCCCCGCTGGAAACCGTCTAAACTGCCCTTTTGATATGCGCTAAGACGAACAGGATGGTGTTTTCGTTTTCCAGCTCGCTTTCGAGGCCTTATTTTTTTTCTTAAAGCCATCTTATCCTTCTCCTTTATAAGCTTCTTGATGACCGGCCTCCATACCCTCCGCATAACCAACGTTAAATCCTTCGTTATACGCTTTATCAAACCCCGCATCATAGGATTGATTGTATTCGGCAGCCGTTTGTCGAGGAGCTATTCTTCCTGGACCTTTTCTTCTCTTTCCCCCAAAAACTCGATTCGCCCCCTTCCCTCTTAAGCCTCTTCCACGGATTCCTTTTCTCTTCAACGCAGCACCGCCATTTTTTTTCCTTGCTCTCATCCGTCTCACCCTTTTCTCTTAATTAAATGTTATCCGCCTTGATCACCGGAGGAGAAATGATTGGAATTTCCTCCCCATGTTGCTGGATTTCGTGCTCGTTCACTAGCAGCGGCTCGTAAAAATCAAGGCGCCAAGCCGCTAAGACGAGCCGATTCAGGAATCGCTGCAGCCGATTCCCCTTGTACTGATAAACGCTGCCGTTCTTATGCTTGATCAGTTTGCCTTCTTGCTCCCAAGATTCCGTGGATGGAAAATACACAGTCCTCATACGCCCAACGGCTTCCTCCGCAGCCATGGGATCCCCAAGCGGCCAGCAGCGGAGATCAACCTGTGAAACCCGTACTGCCTGAATGCCGACGGCTCCATGAACCGGGTGCCTGATTCCGTTCTCAATCCAATAGATTACCGAGTCTGCCCCTGTCACGAAGACACACGTCGGATACATATCAACGGTCCGCAGCTTCATGTCCCGGTTCAAGCTCCGCTGCCACTTCAGGGACAACATCTCATGAGGATCTTCCCACTTGCTGGAGTAGAAAGTAAGATTATTCGCATACACTTGTTCGAATCTGGAATTTAACGTCTTCATGCTGACGCTGCCATAATGGTGAATAAACGTATCCTTGGCGATAATGAGCTGCATTCCAAGAAGACGGGCACGCAGCCCATAATCGTCATCTTCACAGTTGCCGATCTCAAAGCCCTCGTCAAAAAAACCCAATCGGTAAAAATCATCACGCCGGATCAACATGCAAAAACCTGTCAAGCGTTCTGTAACGGTCCAGCTGTGCGCATTAGAGTGATTGTATGATTTGGAGAATTGCTGCATCTCGGCGATATCGTGGTAGCTGACATGAATAAGTTGCTCTCCGCTGATATAATTTGTCACCGGACCGACAATCCCGAACTGCGGGTCGCTGTGCAGACAGACGAGCAAATTCGAGAGCCAGTTGGTCGTTACAACGGAATCATTATTTAAGATCATCAACGTTGTTCCTTTTGCCATCATCAGTCCCTGATTTACAGCCCCTGCAAAGCCTAAATTTTCTTCATTGATTCGATAGCGGAGCCCTTGGGAAGATTTGAGGAATTCCGCAGTTCCGTCATCGGATGCATTATCAATAATAATGAGTTCATACGGGGTGCCGGTATATTGAGCGATACTTTCAATGCATTCTTTTAAATAAGGAAGCTGATTATAGGTCGGTATAATGATACTTGTACCCTCAAAAACATTCCTGAATTGGGATATT
Source organism: Priestia sp. BR_2 (assembly GCF_041954005.1). NCBI lineage: Bacteria > Bacillati > Bacillota > Bacilli > Caryophanales > Bacillaceae > Priestia > Priestia sp. BR_2. The sequence goes on from NZ_JAVFHM010000071.1 coordinate 106,437, forward strand.
CCCATATGCCGCCCCCGGCTGTATCCATCCTTGTAGCCGGAATGGAAGCCTTTGTTAAACCCGTCGTTGTAACCGTCCGTTTTATGATGGCTGATGCGGTTCATAAGGTTGCTTCCCCGCTTGCTAAGGAATCAGCCAGATGCCCGAAATCGATAGCGACCTTTCCGAGCTCGGAGGCAATTCGCTCTGTAATGATAACAGCCGGAATGCCGGCACCCACCAGCGCGATGTCGAATGGATGCCCTCGAATTTCATCCATGATTCTGGGAATATCGTGGATTCCTTCCACGGGGGCGACCGTGCCCGCCACCTTGATTCCGCGGCCTGACAGCACCCGTGAAAGACCGGGAGCGGAATTGCCCACCACGAGAACTCGACGTCCTGCAAGGATCCCTCCCAGTAAACCTTCCAAATGCAATGCATAGTTGACCGTCGATAACGTTAGTTGCAACTTTCGATAATCAATGCCATGGGCTCTAAAAACAGAAAAGCCCAGTGGTTGAAAGTTCGGCAATCTTAGTTTGGGAATGCCAACGATATCGGCCTTTCTCACGGAGGCTGCCAACATATCTCTTGCTTTTAGATCAGGTAAACGAACACCGGCATAACTTAAAAAATGTCCTTCTTTGCGCACTTCGTCCATGTTCAAAACCAACTCCTGCGCAAGCGTAAGCAGTTCCCCATCCCCTAAGCGGATAACGGACAACGGGGAGCTTGAATCCAAAGCTTCGTTAAGCCTCCTTGCGACCTCCGCCGCGCTTAGAAGACGATAATACCGAGAACTCATTTGCTCCATACCAGCTTCGATAATCTGGCGAACCGAAATTTCAGGAAGAATCTCTAGCTCCGGGAGTATCGAGTCCACGATCCCTTCTCCTCCTTCATATAATCCCTTCGAGTAGTCCTCTCCCGAGCTTGGTTTTGCCATCGTTTCGGGTTCCGAATGCTGCGACCTCATCATCGCCTGGTCGTAGCCGGTATCAAAGCCTTCATTAAACGAAGCTGCCGCTTGCTCCAGCAATTTCTGGGTACAGTCGCTTGGCGTTTGGCCTTTTGTTCTCTGAAGAATAACTTTTCGCTTATGTCGCCTCTTTACCGGCCTGTGTCTTCTTTTCTCTAAGTGCTGCCGTATGATGATCACCCCGTCTTACGCACAATATATTCTTTGGAACTCATTAGGAAACGGGTATAACAATCCAATTTGGCTTGACTCAAGGAAAAATGATACGAAGCATCGTGCTCAATCGTTTATGGTAGGTATGATCCTTTCTCGTTCTCATCAAGCCGTTTAAAGCAATTCGCTGTCGCTCTTCCTCATGACGCAAGTAATAGTCGATTTTATCCATCAGTTCATCATAAGAGCCGTAGGTTTCTATTTCCGTACCAGGGGAATATAACTGATCCATATCGTGGCGGATATCCGATAACTGAAGCGTGCCGCAGCCGGATATTTCAAACGTGCGGGGATTGACGGAAAGCGCCTTTACCTTTCTGCTGTTGGCGTTGATTGTATCGTCATCGGAAGAACGGTGATGGTTGATGACGATCTTGGCTCCATTGTAGTACGTTGCCGTGTCCTCCGGCGTCATCCAATCGCCGAGCTTAATCTTGTCGGACAGCTGGGCGTAATGTTTCATCCGGTCCCACCACCATCCGGAAATGACGACTTTTTTATTATTCAATATCGGGGCCAGATGATCCATTAACTCCACTCTGTTCCAATAGGCCGTTCCGATAAAACAAATATCGGTCTGATTGGAGGTCGGCACATGCTTCGGATAAAATACGTTCGGATTGACTGCAAAAGGCAAGTAATACACATGCTGACAACCTAAATCGCGATAAAATGATACGCAGTTGGATTCAAGCGTAAAGATATAATCGTAACGGAGAGCGATCGAAACCGTCCAGTCCGTATAGTACGGGTCATCCGTAAACCAAATGGCCGTTTTAAATCCGCTATCCCGGAGCGATTTGAGCGTATCGGCTTCCAAAACGACACCGTTTAAAGCAAGTACTAGGTCCGGCTGGAATTTCTTAGCCAAAAGGACGATATCTTCTGAAGGGCTCGCAACCGAGAGACTTCGAACCAGTCCCTTTAATGCGTCAGTCACCGCCTGATCCAGCGCAGGATAAGGAACGCCAATGCCTGCAGTGACATAAAGAATACGGAGATCGCGGACCTGCTCCTCTTCCTTGGGTAAGGACCTTATTACCGCATCGGAAAAACCGAGCCTGTATCCCTCTCTCCGTCCCACTGAATAACCTTTTCTGTATCCTTCCAGCTGGGCGGATTGCTCTCCCCCCTGAAGCAGCAAATGCTCATTCATTGTTCTCATGCGGTCAGGCCTCCGGATTTATTCATTCCCGAAATAGGGTTCACCACAATCGCCCACTGGCTTGGTACAGGGACTGGAAGGTTCCGGCGTCCGTCCACCATCCGTCTAATATGTCATAGGTAAGCTGCCCCTTCGATGCATACACATTGTTCACGTCGGTGATTTCCAATTCGCCTCGTGCCGATGGTTTTATGGTTCGGATCGTTTCAAACACCGTCGAATCATACATATAAATACCGGTTACGCAATAATCGGATTTAGGCTCCTCCGGCTTCTCTTCGATCATGACGATGTTGTCTTTCTCCAAGACGGGAACACCGTATCTCTTCGGATCATGAACTTTCTTCAGAAGCACGCGCGCCCCAGTGGCCTGTTTTTCAAAAGCTTGCACAAAGGTGATTAGTTGATCCTCAAACAGATTATCGCCAAGAAGCACAACGAACTTTTCGCCAGGTGTTATGAACGGTTCGGCAAGGTACAATGCTTGGGCAATTCCCCCGGCTTCTTCCTGGACTTTAAATGTGACGCTGACTCCCCATTCTTTTCCGCTGCCGATCAGGTCTATATATAAACCTGCCGATTGCTTGCCGATCACGATGAGAATTTCCTCGATGCCCGCTTTTTTGAATTTCTCGATTCCATGACATATCATCGGAACCTTCCCGACAGGCAGCAGATGTTTATTTATGACTTTGGTCAATGGATAAAGCCGGGTACCCGTACCTCCTGCCAGAATGACGCCCTTCATATAATCCTTCCTTTCGCAAAATAGATGATTATACATAGATCGTTGGATCGACGCCCCATTTATCCATGAATTTTTGTTTGTTTGTATCGATAAGATGCTTCACTTGACTCATGTCCTGCTTGGCAAAACTGGCACTCCCATGATGAAAAACGAAAACATCGCCCGCGATCCTGAACGTATATCCCGCATTCCTGGCCCGGTAACAATAGTCATCGTCTTCAAAATGACCTGGTGAATATCGTTCGTCCAGCAGTCCGATGCGATCCATCAATTCCCGTTTAAACAGGAAACATAAGCCTACGATTCGATCCACTTGAAGCCACTTACTGGCATCCGGCTCATTCAGCTGGTTCGACATCTCTTCTAAGCTGGTATAAGGCATATCGATCTGTTGTTTTCCGCTTGCATAGTTGGTAAGCGGCCCGACGATTCCGATCTTGGTTTCGCTGTTCAAACAATTCAACATATTCTGCAACCAGTTGCGGGTGACGATGACATCATTATTCAGCAGGAGCAGCGTATCGCCGGTTGCAATTTTCAAACCCTTGTTGCATGCAGCTGGAAAGCCAATGTTGTTTGCCAATGAAATGAAGGTAATCCCCTCCTGACGGCAGATGTCAACGGTACCGTCGGAGGAACCATTATCAACAACGATGATCTCGTAAGGCTCATTCGTATGGCGTTTAATCGAATAAATGCAATCCTTTAGCAGCTCCCTGCCATTGAAAGTCGGAATAATGATGCTTGTTTTTTTCATAGCTACCACCTTCTAAACCTTGGTTAGCTGCCTTTGTCTAATCTGATCCATAAAAGATAGCCGCGGCCCCTTTATGTCGAATACCGTTTTGAGAGCTTCGATGTGGTCTCCGATGATCAAATCGGCAACTGCATTTTGTTGTCCGACATTTCGAGCTCGGAGCCGATTTTTCGTAATGACGTCTACGCTGGCCGGTGCATTTATTTTCAAACCCTTTTCAAGGGCAATGACTTGCGCTTTCGGTGGGACAGATAAATTGGCGTATCCGATGATTTGGGCAGCCTCCTTCCTCATCGCGTGAGGTACCGCGGTAAGCGAATTGGCTTCGAGATCCGCCCTGCCCATGGATCGGTTAATAAACTCCTTCACTATGGTTACGTAGTCTCTGTTGGTAAACATTCCGATCAATGGAGAAATATCATTTAAGGCAATATCGCTACCCTGTTCAATGGCATCAATGAAAGGTACGAGATGCTCTGCTAATATCGGAACATCTCCATCAAGGAACAGCAGAATTTCAGAATCGGCTAACTTCGCCCCGACCGCTCTGCCAACATCGTGTCCCAAAGCTTGTTGGTAGTGTACAATGATGGCTTTCGATTGGTTTCGGATCATTTCAAAGCTTTCATCGGTGGATCCGTTCACCACAAAAATGATTTCATGAAGCGGCAGCCGATGAAGCTGCTCCAGCAATTTTATAATCGTGTCTTTCTCGTTCATCACCAAGACGATCGCCGCTACCCTTTTGTCCGTCGGCAGGAGAACGGCATTTCCTAGAAATATTCCGGAATGCTTACTGTGTCCTTCCACAAATTTGGACGCCGCTGCGTGGTAAACCGTCCATGGCAGCGGTTTGACTGAATGGTACCAGCGATTCCAGCTCTCGTTCACTTTGATATGGGGGGGGGTATCCGCCGTTGTTGAAGCTTCATGGGCCGCTTGCTGATAACCGGCAGCATAAGCTCTCTCTTTCCAATTGTCGACCGCTTCGTTTGAAATCCGACGATTCTTGAAAATAAGAGCCCCCAATTTATGACCGCTCCGTTTTCTCTTGGTCCTAGCTCTTTTATTTATGGGTTTCATTGCTCTCCTTAAAGAACTTGAGGCGGGTATCATACCTCGTCTCCGCTTTCTTCGCACCATCTCATCACCACACGCTTTCTCTTTTTCGTGCGAGATCTGATCGATTCCCCCGCATGCCGGATTGAGAGATTAACCAATTTATTGCCTCCAAATGGTCCCCCACAATCAGGGTTTCAAGGGGATCATTCCCTCTGGTTCTACCCCTCCTGGGATTTCTTTTTCCTACATCCACGTAATGAATCCCCCGTACCTTCAAGCCATTATAAATGGCCATGGCTTGAGCTTTCGGAGGAACGGCCAAATTGTCGATACCAATCAGATTTACCGCTTTTCGGCTCATTGCATGTGGAATGGTTGTAAGTGAAGCTCCTTTCAAATCGGGATTGGATACCAAAATGTTTAACGTATGCTTAGCAAGGATAACGCTGTGAACGTGATGTTTATCGGTCGGACCCAAATACTTGTTCAAAGCCACGTCCACCCCCTCTTCTACGGCTTTTGTCAAAGGGGTCATATCACTTGCTTTGATTACGATGTCTGCATCGGTAAACAGCAAGATGTCTCCTCTAGCCGCTGCAGCGCCGATACTTCGTCCCACGTCATGACCGAGCGGAAACGGCAGGTGGATCACCCTCGCTCCGGTGCTCTGAGCAATTTCTGCCGTACCGTCCGTTGAACCATTGGCAACAACGATAACCTCTGTGTTGGCGTGCACTTGGCTGGCTTGCCGAATGACTGCCGCAATGGTCTTCGCTTCGTTCATGGCAGGAATGATGACGGATACCTTAGGAAACTCGGCATTTATGATCGGGGACAAGGATCCTCTCCTCTTTTTTCTGTTAAAGGGACTCGCAGGACTTCGTTTCGACATGTTTCTCACCTGCCAAGTTGGGATTAAGAACACTTCCTCCTCATTTTATGTATAGGTTTATTTACTGTAACGGCGTTCGTACCTTACACCGAAATAAAATTGGGTTGAGCTAATGGACCAATAAACATACCAACTCTATCGAAATTGAATAAACTAGAGCATCAAAAAGGAAGGAAGTGAAGACCTATCAGAACATTCAGGGCATCATTATTAGGTAGAAACGAGGTACCACCTGTTAGAACGATAGCCTTTGGAAATACGGTTTTTCGGGTCAACAGAACGGGTACCCAACTTCGGTTCAGACTTGTGGTCAATAATATTAGCCGTGTTACCCAAGCTCATATTCATCTCGGAAGAGTCGGAGAAAACGGTCCCATTGTCGCCTTTTTGTTCGGGCCATCAAAATTCGGTATCACCGTAAGACGGGGAGTCGTCCAGGGAATATTGACGAATCAGGATTTGATCGGTCCTCTGCAAGGCAGAACGATTCGAGATCTGATCCGTGAATTCGAGCGTGGCAATGCCTATGTGAATGTTCATACGATCCAAAATCCGGATGGTGAAATTCGCGGGCAAGTCCGCCGATAGGTTAATAGTGTAAGAGTATTGCCCTGTGAACAACAGCTCCATTATGAAACATGTAATTCACAAGCCAAGCATATTCATGTGGTATAATAACAGGCCGAGCAGTTTAACTGCCCGGCTTGGTTTATGAAACTTATGAAAGTTTGGATAATATCTTCAAGTAACGATTTGCATATTTCTCTTCATTAAATTCCTTTCTTATTTTTCGTAGACCATTTTTTTGGAGCGTATCACGTAAACGTTGGTCAGTTATTACTTCTTTGACATACCGAACAGAATTGTCAATATCTCCAAGTTGGTAAAGCAAACCATTTTGTCTATGCGTAATGATCTCATTTTTCCCAGGTACATTGGAGCTTACAATTGGAAGCGCACACGCCATTGGCTCAAGTATGTGATTACCTAATCCTTCTCTAGTAGATGTCGATAGTATGCAACCTCCTGTATCTCTTATCATAGAGTAAACTTCCGGCATATAATGATTTGGTACATGGCTAATTACTTTAAGAACATTCTCCAGTCCTTTCCGAGAGCTTTTTCTGAGTAATCTCGGATATTCTCTAGTTGTATCTCTATTGCAAATGATCCAAGGCTCTATAATTTCTGTTTTTCTCAACTTTGCACAAATTCGTACAAATTCCCGCCAGTTTTTACTGCGTTCAATCCTTCCAACATATGCGATAACTTTATGGTCTTTTTGAGGAGCAGGGCATTCCTTCCAACTTCTGTCCGATGGCTTGCGATAATGAAACATCGGATGTACCGTATTGCCATCCACAAAGACCGGAATATTCGGCGCTAACCGCCTAACCATCGGTTTCAAATACTCGGCGATACATAGAATGCCGTCCACTCTTCCGTATTGATTGAGATTGCTGATGTACTGAGCAATGCGTGTATTCCATCCGCGCACTTCATATATAATTTTTCCGGCAAAACGATCAGGTACATGCGGAAGATATTCTAGGGAGTAGATAAATGACAAATAATTGTAGTTCCCGTCATTAATCTTTCGTTTAAAGTGATCCACGGATTCTATGAAGCAATGGGGGATATCGTTGAAGATATATTCACCATCACCTCGAGCAAAAAAAGCGACCTCCGATTTGACGCCATATTTTTGGAGTGCGAGAATTCGGTTTCGCAGCGTTGTCTGCAATCCTCCTACATTTGGCCTTGGTACAAGATATAGTACTCTAATTTGATCTCACCCCTAGTTGTATCGATTCTGTGTTCCTGAAACGTTCGGATTTTATTCCCCTATCTAGCACTTCTCGATAGAAACAAGGAAGCTATGCCCGCTTCCTTGTTTGAAATTCGGCTTCTATCCCTCCTTTCTTTTTCACTAAACGACTGACTTAAAGAATGCCTCCCAGTCTTTTTTACAAATGTCCCATGTCCAGTTATTAACGATCGTTTCCCTGATATTTGTCCCGAACTTTTTACACTCCTCTGGATGTTTCATCAAATATTTAATTTGCTTTCTCATTGCTTCAGCTGTTCTCGGAATAATAATCCCATTCTTTTTGTGTTCAATCAATTCAGGAACAATTCCTACCTTTGTCGTGATGATAGGCACACCGCAAGCGGCTGCTTCCAGAACGGGATTCGGAAGACCTTCAGATCGGCTTGAACATATGAAACAATCAATATCCTGATAGAAGTCTACCATCTTGACCCGCGGCACGTAATGCTCTTTATAGGATCTTATTTCAAGCTTTGCATCCAATCCTTTCAGTGCCTTAAGCACGAGGTCATATCCTTTCAGTTCTCGATGCTTGGCTTCATCTATCCGGCCTACCCAGCCTACCTTGAACGTATCGGAATCCTTTTTTCTTCTACGCCTTGGTTTAAATAAATTTGTATCAATACCTATCCGAGTTTTGTATATGGGGGTATGAGGTTTAAATGTTCGAACGATCTCGTCTGACCAGGCATTAATCCCACGCATTTTGTTTATAAATTGCAAAAATTCCGGTTTGAACATTCCCTTGTCAATCAATTGCTTTTCATAAACTCTAATTGACGTTATCCCTGTTGCCATCTTGTTAAACGGGACGCCTCCACGATTCAACTTTCGGGCAATCGTCAAAGAGAGCGGATAGATCAGATCATAATTTTTGTGATCAATGGACTTGATTTCGCATTGATACTTTAAATCAAATCGAATCCCCTTCCACTTGAGCGCCATTAGATCCTTCGCCCGGTTATCGAAAGCCCATCCAGGATCATTAGGCACCAAAAGTATTTTCATTCTCGTCACGCTCACTTAAATAGGGTAATATGCCTTATACCAATCTATAAAATTTCCGATGCCAATCTCAATTGGCGTATCCGGTTTAAAACCGGTATCCTTCATTAGGTCCGAAACATCTGCATAAGTTACCGGGACATCCCCGGGTTGAAGCGGCATGAAACGCTTGTCTCCCACTTTGCCCAGCTTCTTTTCGATGATTTCTATGAATGCGATCAAGTCGACAGGGCTATGGTTACCGATATTGTAAACCTTATAAGGAGTCGGATTCGGTTTAGGATTCAAGGGAATCAAACGAACGATCCCTTCGACAATATCATCAATGTAGGTAAAATCCCGTTTCATCTTCCCGTTATTGTAGATGTGGATCGGCGAACCTTCAAGGATCGCTTTCGTGAAAATAAACAGGGCCATGTCGGGTCTACCCCACGGACCGTACACTGTAAAAAATCGTAATCCCGTCGTAGGCAAACCGAAAAGGTGGCTATACGTATGCGCGAGAAGCTCGTTTGCTTTCTTAGTTGCGGCATATAGGCTAATGGGACGATCAACCGTATCTGCCGTCGAATAAGGCAAGGATGTATTTAACCCATAAACCGAGCTGGACGAAGCATAGATCAAATGTTCAATTTTATGATGGCGACAAGCTTCTAAAATGTTCGTAAATCCGACGATGTTTGAATCGATATAGGTATGCGGGTTTTCCAAACTATACCGAACACCTGCCTGTGCAGCCAGGTTTATTACGATCTTAGGCTCCCATTGCTTAAACAGTCGCTCAATCCCGTCACGATCCTCTAAATTCCCCTTCTGAAAAATAAAGTTCGGACGTTTTAATAACTCGAGCCTGCTTTTCTTCAAGGTAACATCATAGTAGTCATTCAAATTATCCAGTCCGATAACTAGATGTCCTTCTTTCAGAAGCCTAGCAGTAACATGTGAACCAATAAAGCCGGCACAACCCGTGACAAGGATAGACATATTTTCACCTCCCCATGACAAATCATAGGATAATATATGTCCCCGCGTTCCTAGTGAAACGGCGTATGTATATATATCGCCGATTTAACGCTTGCCCAATCGTGTATTCGTTAATAAACATAAACTATTGAAGCAATTAGCCTTAATGGCATTTATCAATATGAAGAGGAGGAATCCGGGTGAAAGTGCTTCACCTGCCGGTTGGCAGGCAGATGATCGAGATGTGCGCTGCATTGCGTGATATCGGTGTCGATGCTACTTCTTGCCATTTCAGGGAGCGAAGTATTCTTCAACAGCCTGATCAATGCCTGCACTTGGAACGGTTAAGCGGTGCCGAAAGAAAAAAGCAACGGGAAGAGTTTCTGGCTGAAGCAATTGAGCAATACGATGTGTTTCATTTTCATTTTGGTGAGACGTTCTTCAAGGACAGGTCGGACTTAGCCATTCTTAAAAACCACGGCAAGAAATTAGTGGTTCAGCACCGGGGCTCAGACGTACGCATGTTCTCCGTCGCCAGCAGCTTCGGCAATCCGTTTGTACGTGTGAAAGGTGGGCGGCGCAGGGAGGAGAACAAAATTAGACATAAACTAGAGGAGTTGTCGGAGTACATCGACCACGCAGTTGTTGCTGATTATGAACTTTATCCTTATATCGAAAAATATTACAAATATGTCCACGTTCTCCGACAGTTCATCACGCTGGATAAATTCATCCCCGTTTATCCATCCAAAGATAGCGAAAGTCCGTTAATTATACATGCACCGACAAACCCCTATTTGAAGGGCACTGAATATGTTTTAGAAGCCGTTGAACGTCTTCGAAGAAATAACATACAGTTCGACTTTCAATTGGTAGAGAATATGACACATGACAATGCGATTCAATGCTACCGCAAGGCAGATATTATCATCGATCAGCTTCTTCAAGGCTCGTTCGGCGTGTTTGGACTAGAAGGAATGGCGCTTGGTAAACCTGTGCTGTGCTATATTCGCGAAGAGCTGAGGGATAAATACCCGCCTCTGCTGCCCATTGTCAATGTGGATCCGAACAACCTTTATCGTGTGCTTGAGCAGCTTATCCTGAAACCACGGTTGCGTCATCTCATTGGATTGGCTAGCAGGGAGTATATAGAGGATTATTACGACTCTCGTTCGCTGGCAAAGGATCTAAAACAAATTTATATGAATTTGTAAACGATTAAATCACTTTTATTTATCCACTCATTGGTAAATAGTGATATATATCCCATATCAAGTATATTTAACACCGCATACTATAGCATTATTCGAACAGTGAAGGTGGGATAAACTTGAATCGTAAAATTGCCGTAATCGGCCTTGGATATGTAGGACTTCCTCTCGCGCTGACGTTCTCGAGGGAAGGCTACCAAGTGAGCGGAATCGATCTTGACCTCAATAAGATTCATTCAATAAAGATAGGCAAGAGCTATTTGCTTGATATATCAGACGATATCCTTCATTCCGAGGTGATCTCGGGAAATTTATCCGCCACGAATGATTTCAGTGTTGTTGCCGATGTTGATGCCATCATCATTTGCGTACCGACACCATTAAATGAAGAACACGTTCCTGATCTTAGTTTCTTAATAAGTGCCGGGAATATGTTAAATGAGCACATTCAAAAAGGACAAACGATCATTCTGGAGAGCTCTACTTATCCGGGCACTACAAAAGATGTATTGAAACCATTGCTGGAGAAAAAAGGCCTTAAGGCAGGCATAGATTTTTATCTTGGCTACTCCCCTGAACGCATTGATCCCGGCAACCAGCAATTTACGTTCCAGGCCATACCAAAGCTGATCAGCGGCATCACGGAAATGTGTGCGCAAAAAGTTTATGAACTGTATAGCTTGGTCTTTGACCAAGTCATAAAAGTATCTTCGACAGAAGCGGCAGAGCTGACAAAGTTATTAGAAAACACATATCGTTATGTTAATATATCGTTTATTAACGAATTTGCGACGCTATGTGATCATCTAAAAATTGATGCATGGGAAGTTATCGATGCTGCCGGTACGAAGCCCTACGGTTTTACGAAGTTTTTTCCGAGTCCTGGAGCAGGAGGCCACTGTATCCCCGTAGATCCATTGTATCTTCAATGGAAGGTGAAGGAAGCAGGGCTGCATAGTTCCTTCATCGAATCGTCCGCAGTAATAAATCAGAAAATGCCTGCTTATATTGTGAATCAAGTTAAAGCGCAAATTCATTCCAATTGGAAGGAAGCCAGGATTCTTGTTATCGGCATTACCTACAAGAAGGATGTCAATGATATACGCGAATCCGCGGCAATTGAAATCATGCGTCTATTAACTCAGGAAGGATGTTATCTGGAATATCATGATCCTCTAATATCACGCATGACATTGGATGGTGTAACCTATCAAAGCATCGATCTCACCGAGGGAAATCTCGCAAACGCGGATTGCGTTATCATCGCGACCGATCATTCCCAGCTGCCGGTGGAGTTTATTGTGAAACATGCATCACTAATCTATGATGCACGAAATATTACAAGAGGCCTTACCGGAAGAGGTAAAATCATCCGCTTAGGGGGAGGCGGGAATTGAATAACATAGTTGCCATTTAAATGTCAGCCAATCTAGAATATGACCGCTCGTATAGAATGCGAGCGGTCTTTTTATCTTAAAGACTCTCTTATTTAAAGTCTATATTTTGGATATAATCCCCATTATAAGCATAGTTCAAAAGAATCCGATATATTGCTCGAAATCTATTGCCCGATGCTGATTTATAGTAAAGTCTTGTTGTAATTTTCACTCAAACAAATAGACCTTCCTGACTCCTCAGAAAGGTCTATCTTGACTCCACTATCATTCAATTTCTTCCTACACCCCAATATTGAAAACCAACACTCTTCAGCATTTCTCTATCTAGAGCGTTACGGCCGTCATAAATCAGGGTTCCTTTCATTAAAGACTTTATTTTCCGCCAATCCAGATGTAAAAACTCCTTCCATTCCGTACAAATCGCAACTGCATCTGCATCCTCGACTGCTTGATAAGCATCATTCGCGATAGAAATATCGAGAACCTGCTCTTCTACTTTATGGTTGGCGACAGGATCAAATCCAACTACTATCGCCTCTTCTTCTAGCAACCTTCGACATAACCTTAACGAAGGCGCCTCCCTGATATCATCGGTGTCGGGTTTAAAGGCTAAACCCAGTAACGCAATCCGTTTTCCTTTCAAATCCATCATCGTTTCTTTAATCTTGTTCATAAACCAGTCCGTTTGCGTTTGATTGATCTCTTGGACGATTTTTAAGAGATTCATTTCCACACCGGCTTCGCGCCCCATCATGATAAGGGAGGAGATATCTTTAGGGAAACAGGATCCTCCATAACCAAGTCCCGCCGACAAAAAATAGTCCCCTATCCTTTTGTCCGCACCAACCCCTTTGGCTACTTCGGTTACATCTACCTCCAGACGATCGCATAACCTAGCTATTTCATTGATAAACGTAATTTTCGTGGCTAGAAACCCATTCGAAGCATACTTTATCATTTCCGCTTCTCGCGGACTCGTAATTTGCTTAGGCACATCGATTTTTTGATACAGCTTTAGCATAACCTCGGTAGCCTTAAGCGACTGGCAGCCGAGAATAATTCGATACGGATTCCTCGCACCCTGTAAAGCCATTCCTTCCTGTAAAAACTCGGGATTAGATACCACATCAAACGTTACTGTATAATCTCTCGTAATTAATTGATCGTTAATGATGGATTCTATGCGGCCCGTAGTGCCGACTGGCGCAGTGCTTTTATTGACTATGACTCTATGTTCTTTAATATGTCGGCCAATCTCCATAGCTACGGCATCAATGTATTTCATATTCGTACGGCCATCTGTCACGGAAGGAGTGCCAACCGTAATGAATAATACCTCCGCTTTATCCACAGCTTCTTCCACCCTATTAGTGAATTCAAGGGTTTGCTGTTTTAATAACGACTGTATAACAGATTCCACACCGGGTTCATAGATTGGAAGCCTACCTTTTTTCAATTGATCTATTTTTTTATCATCCTGATCCACACCTATGAGCTGATAGCCTAATTCTCCAAGCGAAGCGATTGTAGTGATCCCGACATATCCTGTACCTATCACCGCAATTTTCATATATCACCTTACCTTAGACCATCTTTCGTAGCGATACCCTAGCTAAACGACATCATCACGGGTAATTCTCGGGATAAAATTGTTGGTATACCTGACTAATTTACATCTGGCCATGTAGTTCCCCGTACTCGTTTTTTGCGTATGCGAATGAATATCTTTTCTCCTTATACACACATAATTGTGTTTAGACACCGAGTAAATTTTATACCCCTTTCTCTTACACCTTCTTAAAAAATCCGAATCGCTCCCATTTACTTGCTTCTCATCGAATTTAATCTTATTCCATACATCCTTCTTAAATACAAGAGTTCCTCCCTTAACCTTTCTTCGGTACTTCCTTTCGCCTCCATCTCTAAATAGCATTAGGGCTTTTTTCTCCTCAAAATAAATAAAAGCCGTATGCTTCCCGACAATAGACGCTTTACTGCGAGCAAGAGCATCAAGTGATTCCTTTAAATAGCACGGAGCATAATAATCATCATCATCAAATTTTGCAATGACATTGTATTTTGCTTTCTTGATACCATAATTCAAGCAGGCACCTAAGTTATACTTCTCTGACACCTTATAAACGGTTACGCTCTTATGTTTACCAGCCATCTTCCTCCAATATTTAATATCCATATCATCTCGATTTAAAATGATAATCATTTCTTTGTTTTTTACTTTCTGGCGTACATAATTTTGGAATATATTATTCATAAAATCAGGTCTCATGGTACTAACTATGATTGAAACTATCGGACTCACCCCTTTGTCGTGTCGGCTTTCCTCTTATTGTTAGATTATGAATCATATCTTAAGTGGTGAACGGCGAATGCATTAGATCATTCACATAATATCTATGCAACTATGATTCATTTTGCTTGCATTTATAAAAAACCTTTTCAATGTGGCTAGCATATGTAGTGGGGCACACGACCAAGAGCCTGAACCATGGGTACGGTTCAAGCTATTTACCTTGATCATTTCCTTCCCTAGAATTAAAATAACAAAGCTCTTATCAAATGGTATTTCTCTGCGTAATCAAATCCTACTTCCATTCCTCGTTTAGCTGCCCATTCCCGTACAGATTCCGGAGAAATCAAATGACGGGGTTCCCGCAGCTGTGATTTGTGTTTACGTAATGCTTCTATCTTCTTGTCTATCGTATCACTTATATCCAAGTACAATTCTCCAACGTCAGCTAACTTTGGATACTGCCAAACAATAAGAGGGTATTCGTACATGGCAATAACTTTATAGTGCCGATCAGGAATCGGCCGCAGGCCTGTCAGACAAGCTTCAGATAGTACCTTGTGATCTTGATTGAAGCTGGGATAAGGCAGGAATACCATAGTAGGATTAAATCCTGTTAAATATTTATCAATTTTTGTTACAATTTCTTTTTTAGGAACTGTATCCAGAATACTCTCTTTATCATCATACATGATGTCCCAGTCATGGCATCCTAGGTATTTCAACGCTGCAAAAAACTCCTTCTTACGTGAATTTTTACTCACTGGCTTCTCTCTGTGCCAAAAAAATGTGTTTCCAACCGATGCCAAAACAACCTTGACAGTGTTATTATATCTGCAAGCCTTTTCTATCAATCCACCGCATCCCAATACTTCATCATCAGCATGTGGTACAAATATGAGAATTCTCTCATTTCCTGATTCGAGCATAATCTCACCCTCCCTTTAACTAGATGTTAGCGGAAAGCCTGTCCTTTCACTTCCTATTAATATTTATATGAAACTCTTAAAAAATGTTCTTGGACTTTAGAAAGATTATGCTAAATACCCGCCATCCGAATCTAAAAAAGGACTGATCAACAACGAAATGACAGCGAGTGTATCGCTGTCATCAACTGGTATTATGCGATTTTTTTCGTAACGAACGTTATCCTTCCGAATTCTCCCCGAGCAGACGCTCCGCTAAAATGGCGGGCTTCTCTAAACGTTGTTGTACCGTTGGCCAGTTCTCCTTCGTAGCCGTATGAATAACCATATCGTAAGGGACCCCCCTGATCGTCAGGCCATTGCGTTCGATTCCGGTTCGCGGCAGCCCGCAGTGATCATGAAAAGAAACGACGCTCGCATTCTCGATAACCGTATTGGAAAACACACTGGACAAACCCAGAATATCGAACGCAACGTGAAAAATAAGCCATACGCTGGCAGGAGCGGCTGGGATCGAATCGGAAATGATCCATCTTCCCCAATTGCCGGCTTGACCATCAATATCATAGATCGCGATGGTTCCGATCGGCACTCCCGAGAGAAGCTCAATGCAGAAGTAATAATCGCCCTCTCTATGAAAATATTCTTTCAACCATGCTTCATGCACAGCATAACGGGAGTCGATTTCTCCGATGTACTTCGATAACTCAGGGGACCTTCTTAGCTTGAAAATAAATTCGGCGTCGTCCATCGTAATCGGTCTTAATCGAATGCCGAAACGTTCAACGGTGATGTTGTGGTTCACGACTTCACCTCAATGATCCTGGCGATGTCATCCAAGCTTTGAATACCCGCTACTTCCCTGATGGAAAAGCGAACATCGAACTGCTCTTCAAGGCGAAGAATGAGCTCCATATGCTTTAAAGAATCCCAATTCGGCAATTCTTCCCGCTTTGGATTACCATGAGGCGGTATCGGGGTGTTCAACACCTCGGATAAGATCGACCCAATTTGTTTGCGTATTTCCGTCATCGATTTACCTCCACTCTGGCAGGATGGTTCCCGCAAGCAGCTTTTACACGTGCATAGAGATCCCTAAGCGGCAGCTGTTCCGGCGAGCCCTCAACAAAACGCTTTATCCAGTCCAAGGCGGGGGCATTCCGCGGCCCCTGGGACATCTCAATGTGGATACGCTGCACTCCGCGATCCATCAATTTCTCCAAGGTCCAGGCAAAGGTTACCGTTTCAATGTCACGTCCAAGCGCCCTGCAGCTAAAAAGCGTCTCGATTAGATGCGCTTGTTCGCCATCCAACCTGCATACAAAGGTGCCGATAATTCCGCTGTCTGACAGTATATCCGATAGGCCAACCGTAATCGTAACGTATTTGGAGGCGTCCATAACGTCATTTGCTTCATTTTCTGTCATACGCCTTAAAGCCAGGTTAAACTGATTTGTTTTATGACTTAGATCATACAGCCGCTTGACATGGGAAGCTTCATTCTCATAAATGGTAATGACCATGTTCAAGCTGTCTAAATAGGAATGGTAATCCGATGCTGTTTGCCTGATCTTCTCTCTTGCCTGATTGGCCTGGATATCCGTTGTTCGGGATACGGCAATGTCATCCCGGTGAAGTTGATACAATCCGGGAAAATGACATAAACCCAGCATCGTTTCTTCACCGTTTCGTTTGGCACGGAGAAGGCGCACCTCCGGTAATTCTGCAGCCATCTTCACCAATTCCGCCGGATTGTCATCCACAAACAAGAAGGCAGACGGATCGATATTCAGTATTTGAGAGAGCCGATTCAGATTTTCTGCTTTTGTCTGCCAATTTGCACGAACAGCGGCAAAATCGTCCCATCTCAGCGGAAAATCGGTGCGCGCATCGAACAGTGCTTTAACATCTTCCTCCTCATTTCGGCTGCATAAGGTAAGCATAATTCCTGATTGTTTTAGTTGAAGCAGCAGCCTTTGCAACCGATGATGGCCTTCCGTTAACGTTACCCCTTCAGCTCCTTCTTCTCCCAGGACTCCGTGATATAGCGTATCATCTAGATCCAGTGCAATCGCTTTAAGCCTTGGAACCAAGGAAGCGGGCAAGAGTTGGACGCCAAGGTGACGGGAAATCATCGTTGTTGCCTGATTGGAAAATGGGTAGTTGCTGATTTCTTCGTTCCGATAATCATAGAAGGATTCGGTGCCTTCATGGGCCAATTGGGCTAAATCGATCAGAACACAGCCCGTGTTGTTCTCAACCGCCTCCAACAAAAACGAATTTAACTTCCGGAACCATCCACGGTCGCTGGCACGGAAGCTGAGCACCCTATCGGCATCTTCCAAGGACTCCGGCCAGTTATTTATCCAGATCGGTTTATCCGTTACCATTCGCAGTTTAACGATCCGTTCATTCAGCCATTGTCCAGCTTCTTGTGCACTCATAGAGCGGGCGTAAATCCGCCAATCTAACCAGATGATATATACATCCGCCTGAGCTTCCCCTCCAATACCGGACAGAGCGCTATCATAATCCGAGTAATCAAAACAGACATCAGCCTCCCATAATCCGCAAAACGGAGACATCAAATTGGCAACAAACTCAAAGGGCATCGTTCTGTCAACTCGTATTCGGAAGGTTCGAATGCTTGGAAGCTTCGGGCTTCCTGCAATCCGACTCCTGGAGGGAAGGGAGCACAGTAGAGAATCCGCTAAATCTAAACGGGTTAACACATGATTCATTCCTATACCTCCCTCCTGTTTTCAGAGCTTTGACCTGGCCATCATGCCAATGTTTCTGATACTCCCGGATCCCTATCCCGCTAAAACCATTGGCATTAATATAACCCGAGCTCCTTACCCCACACATTGATTCTTTCTAGATAATGATCCAATAAATGAACCGTCTTCAGATCCTCCACGCCCCAAAAAAGCTGCTGGAACAAGCTGCGTTCCAAAACGCGCTGCAAATAAGCCATTTTGTACAACGTAACCGGGTCGGTATCGAACCGAATTCCATATTTGAGCATTTCTGCGGCATATAAAGGCGCACAGCGTTCAATTACGGCATATTCGTCGCCTCTCCAGTCCTTGCGGTATGCAAAAAACACACCCATTAAATTAAACATATCGAACCAGCAAGGTGAGAAACGTGCACCTTCCCAATCGATAAACTTAATGTTCCAGTTCTCTTCGGCTACATTGTGGCAGCCGATATTCGGTGTTTGCAGATCATTGTGAATGATGCTTTTACCTGCCTGCAGAAGCTCGGGAAAATAAATAGGTCCCTTTTGTAACATGGTACGGACATTAACGTAGCTAGACTCCAGCCTCGCCTTTAATTCGGGACGTTCCATTGCCTTATCCAGATATTCTATAGTTCTTTGATGCGTTTTCTGGCGTTCTTGCGTTGAGGCGGGGGAATCGTAAAGCGGGAGCCATTCCTCGAATGTTTCCCAATGACTATAAAAATTGTCGTTATAGGTTAACGCGTGAAGTTTCGCCAAGGAAGGGATAATCCGGTCGAAATAATCAGGTGTAAAGATAACCTGACCCTTTACTTGAGGGACGAACTCCATGAATACCCATACATCATCACCATTCATACCTTCCACGATCAGATATATGTTAGGTATCAGATCCGATAAAATATGGGTTGCTTTTCGGTACATGTTTAACTCGATAAGTTTCTGTTCGTTCACGGGTGCTTTGAATATCTTTAAAATCATTGGATATTTTTGTCCGTTTGCCGTAATTTCGAGTTTCCAGATTGCACTCTTGAATGTTTCTTTCAAACACTCCATATTTCCGTCGTTCAAAACAACGGAAGAACCGAAATGGCTTGCAATCTGATCAGCGCATCCAAGCTCCCGCCACTTCAGACTTATATCGTTAAGAGGCGGGTTTGCCAATAAGGCTTGTGCATCCTCAAGCCCTTTATTATATCCATCTTCTTTTCCCTTTTTAAATCCATCCGTACGACCTTGCTCGAACCCTTCCGAATTTCCTGTTTTCACCATATCCGCGATCCTCCACTCCGTATTCCTTTTATATCCTATGTGGAGGACCTCCGACATGACATTAAAAAAACGCGATTTAACATTCCGTATACACGATTTAACATTCTGCGAATAAATGAATCACGATTGACAACCATTTTAGCTGATCTCCGTAGATTGGCCTTCTACTATCTGATTCTAAAAAAAAATCACGAGCATCGATCTCGTGATTTCTAGCGCATTTATTCATACCTCTTCCAGCCGGTTGTTCCCCCAGCCAGAAGCAGTTCTTTCGCGTCATCCAGACTCACATTGGAAATGAGATCCAAAATGGATAGATTCCCTACAAAGTTCCCTTTGCCCTGAGGATACTCAGGGCATTTCCAGTCTTGTACGATAACGCTCAGATTACGACTCCGAAAATGATTGAGGTCAACGTATAGCTCAAAACCGATCCCACCACCAATATACTGACTCCCTTCCAGTTTAGAAACAATCTCCGCGATGCGCTCGGAAGCTTTAAACTCAGTTGCTAGGCCTGCAGAGCCAATGATCTCCCCATGCCACCCCAATTTTCGCAGCATATCCACCGTGAATTGTTCGCAGAACATCTGAAAACTGGAATTTAGTCTTTGATGATGATGAATATATTCAATGGCAGCTGACCAGAGCATCTCAAAATATGGGCTTTTGCGATAAGCATGGTGAAGTGTCGTTTGCAGCCTCTGGATCCAATCATGGTGGTATGCAATGGAGGCTGCATTGATTTTCACCCGATTTCCGCCAGGTATCGGTATCGTAAACAAATGCTCGCATCCGTTTATTTTCAAAGAAAACCGAGTCTGCCCCACCTTCTTATTAAGCTGGACATCATCCAGCATAACCCAGATGTCACTGTTCATGATTCTATTGAAGTAGTGAAGGGGGGGAAAGACATTGGGTTGATAAACGCATATCCTCTTTGACATCTCGTCCTCCTCCCATCATGATGATCTTACTTGTCTAAATAAATCAATGCATACTTGATCCCGTAATCATCCTGAAAATGATCATCAAATATGTGGACATTCGACCTCCCCATTTCGCTAAAATGGCAGGTCATATAGGCTTTGTCGGCAATTTTTGCCCCCAGCAGCTTGGCAAAGGGTAACGATATTTTATGATCCGTTCGAATAATGGCCGTAAACGTCTTATATTGGGGCATTATCTTCCAATCCTGATAAGCTCTATACATGAGCTTCCTGCCTATATTATGACCGGCATGCTGGGGATGCACAGCGACCCGATGTACGTGAGAAACGCCTGGAATCGGTTCGGAGCAAATCAGGAAGGCCGTGAGTTTATCGATATCACTCTTCACAACGCTATAGCTTAAATCATATTTCCCCGGCAGATCAGCAAGGAATTGACGTTCTCCCCATTCTTCGGTTGAGTATAAGTGTCCTCGCTTTAAATAAACCAGATGCTCCACTTCAATTAAGTCTGATAAATAATGTTGCATATTGTTCCTATCCAGCTTTACGATAGAAAGTCCTTTGTCCAGCATATCATTGCCCACTCCTTGTCGCCGACTTCATACTCATGGCACGGGTATACACATTTAATACCCGCTTGGTCATCGTGCTTAGCGAACAATGTTTCAAGCTCCATGATTCGGAATTGCTGCTTAGTCGTTTACGCACTCCCCGATTCTCAAGCAGCTTCTTCATTTCTCGATAAAGCGCTTGACTGTTGCCTGGAGGGACCAAGAGTCCGTTCTCTGAGTGATCCACCATTTCAGTGATCCCCCCAGCCTTGGAGCCTATTATCGCTTTACCGGCTACTTGAGCTTCGATTAATGAGTAAGGATAGTTATCTTCGAGGCTAGGAATTACAAAAATATCTGCCTGTTTTAATAGGGCGGGAATATCGTCGCGCCGTCCCAAAAATTTAACATATTTCCCCAGACCATGCCGTTTGGATTTTTTCTTAAGCGCTTTTTCCATGCCTCCTTTTCCGACAATCCAGCAGACCCAATCGCTCCGTTTCTTTTTCAACTGTGCCAAGGAATCAAGCAATACATGCTGACCTTTGACTTTTTCAAGCCGTCCGGTACATATAATAATCTTTTTATTTGATGGACTGCTGAGTCCAGTATTTTTGTTCATCTGACGCTTAAAGGCCGGAATATCGATTCCATTGGAAATGACCTGGATATTCTCTGTAGGGATCCCGCATCTTAGGCACACATTCAATAGCCATCTCGAAGGTACAATGGTTTTATCGCTTCGCTGAATAACCTCTGATTCGAAGGAGGATAATAGATTCCATCCCGTAGAGCCGGGTTTTATGAGTCCGTAATAATAGTATTCGGCCGTAACGCAGCCGTGCAAAGTGAGTATTACTGGAGTTGAGCGGGGGTTGTAGACATCCAGTACGCTGGCAGAGATGATTTCCTGAGCATGAATAACCTGGTATTGTTCCAAATCTATGGATCGAACTGCATCGAAATATTTCTTAGCCTCATCCTGAATTTTATCAAGAAACTTCCATACTCTTTTGCCTACCCAACCTGAAGACAATAATGGATGGCTTCTACCGCTGGACTTTTTTCTTTTTATAAGATAACGCCCGTTCGATGTTGTGAGATAGTATTCACCATGATGCCTAGCTAATATCTCTACTTCATGGCCGTTTTTTTCAAGTCCCGCCTTTAACTCGTGCATGTATTTCCCGAGTCCGCCTCTCGGCGGATAGGCATATATTGTTGTAAGAAGTATTTTCATAGAGTGTCACCCTCCTTAAATCTAGTAAAGTTTGATATATGTTATGCAGTGTTGTTAAGGTTTGAAGGGTATATATGAACTATTTATTTGAGCATTCTCATAATTCCGTTTTTGACTTAATGACAGAATCAGGATAATCCTGCTCTTTCGTTTTGAGTCACTCCTATTCATTTTTGGGTTTAAGCCGTTTCCATTTCATCATGAGCAGCATTAAATGTATAAACGATGTGAATAGGAGGTTCAGCTTTGAAAAAACCGCTCTGCGTCTCCGTATTCGTATTTGGGAGCTACACAAGATTCATACCTTATTATGTATATAGCGTACTCAAGAGTTACCCCGAGTATTATGTGAAAGTATTTACCAATAAACCTCTCTCCCGCAATGAAAATAAGTGTCTTCACCTCATTAGAAGAAATTTGTCCGACCATTTTGAAATAAAGGAACATTATTTTAGCGATCATCATATAACGGATGCCAAAGTCGGGAAAGCGATGAGATTTTTGATTCCTCGTAGTGAATACAAGGATTATGAAAATGCGTATATTGGCGATGTCGATTTTTTAATTGTCAAAGAATCACCCACACTATTAGAAGGACATCTAGCGCATTGTGATAAGATCAACTTGCCTTTCAGCAACCAAATTAGACCCAATTCCAAGAGGTTAACAGGATTACATTTCTTCCGAGTGAAACCATATTATAAGACCATGCAGTCGATGATCAAATATTACCGAAAAGAAAAAGAAATTTTAAATAAAGTGCTTCAACCGATGGGAACGAACGAAGAGTTCCTGTATCAATTAATGAAGGATGGTTTCGGTTTCGGGAAAATAGAGGATCACCCCTATAGACCGCATCATGGCTTCCACTTGGGTATTTTCCGAACTGGCGATCACGAGAAAAAATTCAACATATATCTAAAAAGGGGAAGCACGGAGCAAATTGTAGAAACACCACCGTATCCCCTATTAAGAAATCAATTGCTAGACTTCTATTCGGACCCCTTGTTCCGAAAGATCCGAGAATACAATCCTATTATGGAACTTAAAGTATTACACCGACTATTGAGGAGGTACAAGGATTGTCCAAAGTAATTTACGTTTGTTTAAGAAACCCATCGTCGATGGCGGTAGAGAAGGATCGGGTCAAGCGCGTCTGTGACAATCTCACTCCAGATAACCTTGATCCCCACCCTGCCATCGTGACGGCTAATGATAACGTGATCATCGGAATATTCAATCCAGTCCCCTCGATTATGCTCAAAGCAGCTAGTGTCTGCTTGGGCAATCTTCTTGGATCGCCATCAGAGTGGCATCAACCCGGGAGCAAAATTCCCGATGGCACTTACGCGTTAATTCGTGGCAATTCAAATGAAATGGAAGCCATTGCCGATTATGTTGGATCACGTACAATATGGTATGTACACACCAAAGATTTGTTTATCGCATCCACCTCTCAACGAATGATTATTGCTTACTTGGGTAGTTACCGTCCCGACAGAAATGTCTACTCTTGGATATTATCGACAGGTTCTCTGGGGCCAGGATTATCATGGGATAAGAGAATTAAATGCTTACCGGGGAATAGCAGGTTTATATTAAACAGAGAATCATGGACAGCAAGACTGGAGCAGGGAACCGTTCGATTCCAAGAATCCAATCTTCGTTATCAGGATCATTATGAACGGCTGAAAAAGGCGATAGAGGTCACCATGAATTCGATGCGGATCGATTATGCCCAGTGGGCACTCCTCCTGTCCGGAGGACAGGATAGCAGGACGATCTTGTTGCATCTACCGAACCCTAAGAAAATCAATACCCTTACTTGGGGGCTGAAAAGTTCGATCAAGGTGAAAAATTCAGATGCCTATATCGCCAAAAAAATCGCCGATTACATTGGCTGTCCGCATCAATATTATCCGACAGACATATCAGCTCATCTGTCCCTCAGAACGTTGTTCGACCGTTTTCTTTCCATTGGAGAAGGGAGAATTGATCACTTTTCAGGTTATGCGGATGGTTTTAATCTTTGGAACAAACTACACGCCCAAGGGGTGTCAGGAGTCATCAGAGGGGATGGAGGATTTGGTTATGTGCCCTGCAAAGACGAACAAGATGTTCGATTCAGGGTGGGTATGCCGCTTCTCACTGACTTTGTCAATCTGACCGACCGTTTGCATCAAATCGGAATAGCACCGAATTTGCTACCGCACCATTTAAATAGAAAGAAGACGGAATCGATCCCCTTATGGCGTGATCGGTTGTTCCATCAATACAGAATTCCTTCGATACACGCAGCTCTGAATGACCTTAAACTGTCTCATGTAGAAATTGCTAACCCTTATCTGTCTAGAAGAATCATTTTAGAAGCAAGGAAATTACCCGACCACCTGCGAACAAGCAAGAAATTGTTTAAGGATATTGCCAATGCCGTCAATCCAGGGATTGATTATGCACAATACCGCTCTACAGCAAGAACCAAAGATCTTCTGAACCAGAACGAAACGATCGCTTTTCTCAAGAAAGAAATCCGACATTCGAAAGTGCTGCCGAATTCATTAAAGAACTTGCTGGATAAGGAAATGGCCCCCCACCCCAACAAAATCCGGCACCATATGAACATAAATGTGCTAGGATTTCGTGCATTCATCATTGCTAGCATGAATACGATTCTCACAAAGGACGCAAGTCTCTTATAACCATTGACGACTGGAGGGCGGACGTTGGGTAAAAATAAAGTACGATCCGTATTGTTGGGGGCGGACCGCCCCTTCTGTGCTTTCGATCACAGGGCTAACGATATAATGAATGTGCCTATGGAGCAAATTCAATTTCACTTAAAATATTTCCCTCAAGTCACACTAAGCGATCGCAACCGATTTGATCTTATTTATGCGATGTCGCTTGATATCGCACTCAAAATTCATAAAATGGATGTCCCTTTAAATAAAATAGCTGCAGGGATTACCTCAAGACGAATATTCGAAAAACACATGACCGATCAAAAAAAGTTCAAACCCGAATTCATCACCTTCATCAGAGAGTTGCGGGGGGTAAACTCGGCATCTTCAGAATTTATACATGAATTCCAACACATTCGCACCGTTCATAAAACCCCCGTAGGTGTGAATGAGAAGCTATTTACCCCAATGAAGAAGAACAACCATACTCCCCAACTGCTTAAAGTTGGCTGGGTCGGTCGAATTGATCGGATTGACAATCGAGAGCTCAAAGGATATGACATGGTCATCTCAGCTCTCAAGGGATTACCTGTTCAATTGGAAGTTCGTTCTCTGTTTGATAACTATGCACCCCGAGATAAAATGGTGGAGTTCTATCAGAGTTTAGACCTATTCATCTGTTCCAGTCGTTCGGAGCATATCCCCATGCCGATTCTTGAAGCTGCTTCTTCCGGTATTCCGATTATTACAACTAAGGTTGGAATTGTACCCGAATTAATTAAATCTCATCGTAACGGTATTATCGTTAAACGCAGACGTTCAGCCATACGGAAGGCTGTACAGTATATGATTGACCATCCTGATGAACGAAAAGCGATGGGCGCCAACGTTCGTCAGTCTGTTCTAAAGTGTTGGAAATGGACAGATTGTGCAAAAGTTTGGGAACAATTCTTCATGAGTCTAATGGAGAAGGAGTAAGAGAACAGAAACTAACCCGTAATAATAAGATAGGGGAACCACTCTAATGGCTCCCTTTATCGAACCGCACGTGCCCTACTAAGGCATACGACTCACCAACGTGATTCACTTTATAATCAATACGTCGCTAAACGTTGTGTAATATGCATCTTTCAACGCGGTCGGGAGCGTAGTACTCTTGTCCGCGTTCTTTTGCTTTTTTTGCTCTCTTCGGAACTTCGCTTGATAAGTCAGAGAATACAGCCCACATATATAGAGATCAAAGTATTACACCGACTATTGAGGAGGTACCATGATTGTCCAAAATAATATACGTTTGTTTAAGAAACCCATCGTCGATGGCGGTAGAGAAGGATCGAGTCAAGCGCGTCTGTGACAACCTCACTCCAGATAACCTTGACCCCCACCCTGCCATCGTGACGGCTAAGGATAACGTGATCATCGGAATATTCAATCCAGTCCCCACGATTATGCTCAAAGCATCTAGTGTCTGCTTGGGCAATCTTCTTGGATCGCCATCAGAGTGGCATCAACCCAGGAGCAAAATCCCCGATGGCACTTACGCATTAATTCGTGGCAATTCAAATGAAATTGAAGCCATTGCCGATTATGTTGGATCACGTACGATATGGTATGTACACACCAAAGATTTGTTTATCGCATCCACCTCTCAACGAATGATTATTGCTTACTTGGGGAGTTACCATCCCGACAGAAATGTCTACTCTTGGATATTATCGACAGGTTCTCTGGGGCCAGGATTATCATGGGATCAGAGAATTAAATGCTTACCGGGGAATAGCAGGTTTATATTAAACAGAGAATCATGGACAGCAAGACTGGTGCAGAGAACCGTTCGATTCCAAGAATCCAATCTTAGTTATCAGGATCATTATGAACGACTGAAAAAGGCGATTGAGGTCACTATGAGTTTAATGCGGATCGATTATGCAGAGTGGGTACTTACCCTATCCGGAGGCTATGATAGCAGGACGATCTTGTTGCATCTTCCGAACCCCAAAAAGATCAACACCCTTACTTGGGGGCTGAAACATTCGATCAAGGAGAAAAATTCAGATGCCTACATCGCCAAAAAAATCGCCGATTACATTGGCTGTCCGCATCAATATTATCCAACGGACTTATCTGCTCATCTGTCCCTCAGAACGTTGTTCGACCGTTTTCTTTCTATTGGAGAAGGGAGAATTGATCACTTTTCAGGTTATGCGGATGGTTTTTATATTTGGAACAAACTACACGCCCATGGTGTGTCCGGAGTCATTAGAGGGGATGAAGGATTTGGTTGGGTGTCCTGCAAAGACGAACAAGATGTTCGATTCAGGGTGGGTATGCCGCTTCTCACTGACTTTGTCAATCTGACGGACCCTCTACATCAAATCGGAATAGCACCGAATTCGCTACCGCCTCATTTGAATAGAAAGAAGACGGAATCGATCCCCTTATGGCGTGATCGGTTGTACCATCAATACAGAATTCCTTCGATTCTCGCAGCTCTGAACGACCTTAAACTTTCTCATGTAGAAATTGCTAATCCTTTTCTGTCTAGAAGAATCATTTTAGAAGCAAGGAAATTACCCGACCACCTGCGAACAAGCAAGAAATTGTATAAGGATATTGCCAATAACGTCAATCCTGGGATCGATTATGCACAATACCGCGCTACAGCAAGAACCAAAGATCTTCTGAACCAGAACGAAACGATCGCTTTTCTCAAGAAAGAAATCCGACATTCGAAAGTGCTGCCGAATTCATTAAAGAACTTGCTGGATAAGGAAATGGCCCCCCGCCCCAACAAAATCCGGCACCATATGAACATCAATGTGCTAGGATTTCGTGCATTCATCATTGCTAGAATGAATACGATTCTCACGAAGGACGCAGGTCTCTTATAACCATTCCGAATGGAGGGCGGACGTTGGGTAAAAATAAAGTACGATCCGTATTGTTGGTGGCGTACGCCCTTTCTGGGCTTTCGATCACAGGGCTAAAGATATGATGAATGTGCCTATGGAGCAGGTCACACTAAGCGATAGCAACCGATTTGATCTTATTTATGCGAAGTCGCTTCTGCTTAAGAACGAAAAGCGATGGGCGCCAACGTTCGTCAGTCTGTTCTAAAGCGTTGGAAAGACAGATTGTGCAAAAGTTTGGGAACAATTCTTCATGAGCCCGTAATAATAAGATAGGGGAGCCACTCTCATGGCTCCCCCTTAGACGTCCGTCGCACATATAAAGCAGGGCATATGCCCTGCTTTATTTTAATTTGGGTTTTGTTCATAAATTTTCAAGACTTCTTTGCAGCGATTATCCCACGTATACTTCTGCACTTTCCTGAACGCATGCTTGGATAACTGCACGCCCAGTTCCTTGTCCGATAATAAACGTCGGATATGATTGCAGAAGCCTGATATATCATCTCTCTTAACAAGCAGAGCATCGTGCTGATGCTTTAGAATTCTACTGACAGCCGGAATATCAGTCGCCACGATGGGTCTTCGGGACGCCATGTAATCAAATAGTTTTAACGGTGAAGCGATGCGATATCGCACATCCTCTAGAGAGTAAGGCAGAAGCAGACAATCAGCTACCTTCAAGTACTTCGGGACATGAATATTGGAGACAAACCCCGTGAACTGCACGTTCCTGATTTTTCTTTCCTCACAATATTTCTCCCAGTGTAGACGATCCCGTTCGTACCCGCCAACAAGTAAGAAGACCAAATTCTTCATATGCTGCATTCTCTCAGCTGCCTTTAAGATCTGATCAATCCCTCGATCAGGGTAAAGATTTCCGCAATATACCGCATATTGCTTATTCGAATCGAATCCCAATTCCTTTCTCCATTTCAATTGATTATTAGAAATGTCGAAGTTTTTTAAGTCCGTACCATCCTCCATAACAAATATTTTATCTGCTGGGAACCCCCTCTTCAGATGTTCTTTTTTAATTTCTTTATGAATGGTAACCATCCCTTTGAATGCTTTGAGATGGGCGATTTTGTATAACTGTTGCAGTTTGGGCAGATCGTACTTCCAGTCGTGTGATTCTACGAAGGTGGGGATTCCTTCTCTCGCCGTATAATAAGGAATAATCAGATTGCGGCAATAGACGAAATCGTACTTCATCCGCTTTGCATGTTTATAAGCTCTCTGCACGAATGTTGGATCATTGCGTGTTTTGCCGCTCTTATAAGCTTCAGGAGAAGGAGAAAGATACTTAATTTTTAAATCACGATCTACGCCATAATGCGAATATATATTGTCCATATTTAATTTGAACTTGGTGACATTCTCACTGTCCGCTGTGATGACTTCCACTTTGCAGCCCATATTTTTAAACCCCTGTGCCATTTTCATCACATTAATGCTATGGGCCTGATACGAAGGTAGATTTTGACCGAGGAATACCCCAACATGAAGTCCTTTACTCAACATTTCTCCTCCTATGGTTTGAGATAATTACGCTTGACTATAAACAGTATATGAACTGCAAATGCTTTTGTAACGGCATCTGAGCAGGCACATGAAGATTAGCGAAAACACCCGATGAGCGAACGCTCCTGACACTAATAAAGCTCCAACTTTTTTCCTAAAACTTTAATTTTTTCTAAATACACTGGCAGCAGCTTCGCCTCTTTTTTTCCGGTAACAGCCCAATTCAGCTGCAGATACAGCCCCTTCTCGAGTACTCGTTTTAGAAATGCCATCTGATACAGTTTTAAAGGATCCGTTTTAAAGATAACTCCGTGCTTTCTCATCTCATTTGAATATAATTGAATGCAACGGCGAGTTATAGCCTCTTCCTGGTCTGCCCAATCTCGGCGGTATGCCAAGAAAACTCCGATCAAATTGACGAGATCAAACCAGCACGGGGCATATTTTGCGCCTTCCCAATCGATAAACTTGATGTTCCACGACTTGTCCTTAACATTGTTGGTCGCTATGTTTGCAGTGTGAAGATCTCCGTGGATAATGCTGCAGCCTTCATGAGTTACCTCCGGGAAATACTCTGGCCCTATCTGCAGCAGGTCCTTCACGAGTGAGTAATATGGATTAATCATTTCTTTCAGATTGTTGTTTTTCATCGCTTCATCTAAATAAAACAAGGTTAACTTATTTATGTTTTTTCTTTCTTCTCTCATAACAAAAGAGTTAAATTGAGGCAGCCAATCATCGAATAGTCGCTCATGTTGTTTAAAGCGTTCATTCATCGTAGACGAGTGAAGCTTCGCCAATGTCGGAATGATTTTGTCAAAGTGATCCGGATTATACCGCACCCGCCCTTCAAGAGGTTCAACATATTCCATGAACACCCATAACTCTCGTCCATTCACATTTCTTTTGCACTTATAAACTTGTGGCATGAACGGCTGAAGTACTTTTTTTGCTTTACGGTATATATTTTTCTCGACCGTGCTTTCCGGTCGGTCTCTTTTGAGCGGTTTCGAAATTTTAAGAATGATGGGAAAGCGCTTTTGTTCATGTTCGATTTCCAGCCTCCATATGCTGCTTTTGTATGAATCTTTTAGGCATTCCATTTTCCGATGATTAAGCGTTACTCTCTTGCCAAAATATGGTTTGAATGATTCGGCAAATCCCATCTTACGCCATGTTCTTCGAATGTATCGCTTGTCTATGTTATGCGTTTGACCCACTTGCCCTCACTCCATTTTCATTTTTAACCATACTATGTCGAAAATAGATACTTGTCACTTTCATACGCCTACCAACAGAAAGTATCACGATCTATATTGTTTGAAAGATTATAAAAGTGAATAACAAAGAGCGGTCCTCTTAGCAATATGTGTGATTATGCACGCGAAGATCGCCCTATCTGTAATCATGGAGCTGTAGCGACAATATTCCCATCTTCATAACCTTTCGCAAATCCGGCTTTAAAATCTTCCATGTAGGAATGATCATACCCTTTGTCATGGATTTGATGGGATAAAGGCCGGGATCTGCCGGCCTCAGACCTGGAGCTGTATCGGCCACCGGCTCGATGGCGCTTGATTGGCTTGCCATGGCGGCGTTTAATACCTGATGACTTCAGGCTTCTCAGCCCTTTTGCGAATGACTTCTTCCGTGCCATGGGTGAAGCCTTACGATGATTCCTAACCGTTAATGCCGTGTTCATGCCGAATCCTCCTGCAAGGGTCAATTCGTAGCTTCTAACCCGGCCTCATTGTAAAATAGCTGGCACTCGGATGTTATCCAGGGCGATGCCGGACTGCCTAATTTGTACCGATTTAACGGAATGCCTGTCAACATTTCAGCCATCACGGATTGATAGCCGACAAGCAGCCGAATATTCTCCGCAAGCGTGCGCGCGGTTGTTTCAGAATGTGCCGTAACCTCTGCGATACTTTCCAAAATACTTGCCAGCGCTTGCTGACTTCTAGCAATGGATGATACCATAGCAATCTTGGCCTCGTGTTCCCGTTGTATGCGCGCGATCATGAGTCCGTATCTCCGAAATCGAATGCATCAAATCCCATGGCATCATCTTGTTCAGCGTCCGTTCCGAGAATAATCCGCAGATTCCGGCACAGACCGGAGCCTATTTTCGTCAAGCCCTCGATTTGCTCGACAATTTGCTCGTGAATGGATAACGAATCCTTCAACTCTCCCTTGGAACGAGGATATTGAGTCAAGACCCATTGACAAACCTTTTCGGCTTCTACCGCTTTCCCTTGAAGAATGAGATAGGTATTATATTGAATAGTCACGGATGCATCGAGAATCCGCATGAACGATTCCTCTTTACTCACATACATTCCCCCTTAACCAACGAAGTCGGATCCCATTATTCTTCGCCTTGCTCGTTCGCTCTAAGCTCTTTCATTACGATTTCCAAACTGTCTGCCGATGTTTGTTGCAGGTCGGCCATGGCGTTCAAATAAGCAGCAATGCTGCCATTGACTTGTTCCACCTGGGATCCTGACGACCGGCCTCCTAATAATTGTCCCCCTAATGATGATCCTCCTCGTGAATTCGGTTCTTCGGAGGCTTGGATTTCATGATTCGGTAAGGAATGTATAATTTGAGCCATGCGGACTGCTGCATGACGCTGAGCTTCTAGAATGCGCGCTATTTGCTGCTGGGACTGCGATAGGTATTCGACCATGTCATCAATTTTTTTCTCCACGACATAACTCTCCTTCGCTCATCATATTTTTCAACATATGCTTCGACAAGCTTCCTGGTGCCATGAATAATGCCGTCTTTCGAATCAGGTGAATAGATCCTTAGCTGGCAGCATCGTTCTATATTGCTGCGGAACTCGCCCTAACCATTCGCTTATGCTTTCCTGTAATGATGGAAGCCCCTCATCTAGTCCTCCAACCTCCGTTAACAGCTCGGGGCGGAACAGAGCACAGCACGCATTTAACCGGTTATGGATATCCGCTTCGTTCCCGGGAAGTACGGGGGTTCCTGACTGTGCAAAACTAACGCAAACCGTTTTGATAGCGGGTGCATGTTCCAGCTCATCCATCAGACCGCCGATCCAGTTATCCATAACAGGTGTACAGCCATATAGAATAACTAACTTCTTCCCGTGTGCAGCACGAAGTGCCTTATTAAGAACAACCGCTATGCCTTGACCACTTCTCCCCGTAATGTGTCGTACCGCTCCGATCCGGCCGCGCACATATTGCCTGGTTCCTTCTGAGGAGCCGGCATCCGCTATGAGCAGCTCATATGGATGCGGCGTTAAGGCTTCGATTCTTCTAATCTTGCCAATGGCATCTTCGTTTGGTTCATGAATGGGGATGATGATGCTGATGCCCTCAAATGAGGCTTCTCCGTTTTTTTGTCCGTGTTGGACGCCATAAGAATAGCCAACGATAAATCCATCCTTCCGTCCTTCAACCGGATCAGCTTTGGGAAGAGTCGCCGATAAAGATGTCCGTAAGCGAGTGCCGCGTCTCTTCATCGTAAAAAGTCCTTCATATACATTCCGCCTCCCGTTTCTCATCACTGCGTGAGGACCGAATAATCATTTGGCAATTCATTTCTATTGTATGTTGACTTTCTCACTTCGTGACGGCATCCACAGGGACCATTCCATTCTCTAAACGTATGATCATCTTCCATATGTAAACAACACTTGATTGGAGTAACATGTTCGTAAATGAGAGTCATTCGGGGAACTCCTTAGTATTCACTTCTGCGGATGATCGCACTAAGGCTCTTCCGGAACGGCATCTCCATCATGTTGACGAATGGGATCCCCCTGGTTACAAAAAGGATGGGTGGAATCTCGCTTCCCCCATCCTTCTCCTTCATTATGTTGCCATCCGGCCTATTGAGATCCAGTACAGCCAGCCTTCCGAGATCACAGTGCCTGCCGGCCGCGTAATTCCGATGGCTACCTCCGCATGCTCCCGTTTTCGAATGCCAGCCTGAAACACCGGATCACTGCACGATGCCACCACTACATAATGTTCATCTTGATAGGAGGTCTGAAGCGGTATTGTAATTTCGATCGTTTCTTGTTCATCAGAAAAGATGAAGGGGAAATATCCAAACTGCTGAAGTAAAGGCATATCAGGAATCCCTTGAACCGGATTAAAGGAAAGATGACTCGGTTGAACCGATTCGAGTGCCAGTTTGGAAGAAATAATGGATTCGGATGACAGATGAATACTGTGTACGGCATAATCCTCAATCGCTTCACTTCTTACGCTGCGATGCTGCAGATGGGAAGCACTGATTACATCATCAGCCAACGCGTGATCCATCACTTCATTCTCTAAATCTGACCACTTGCCGGAAGTTCCTCTGATGGCTATCTTCTTATTAAAGCCATCGTACCGCCGAAAGGGCCTTCCCCTTCTTATCCTGGTGATCCTTCTGGCTTTGTTCACTGTCAGCTCTCTCCTCTGCTTCTAATCGTTACCTTCATCCTATTCAAGAGAAGGGGCTACTGCCACAGTCGGTTAGATGGTTTGCATCAGGTTAGCCCATCGTTCTGCCGTATGATCCCATCTGAAACGCTGACGCACCGTTTCACGACCAGCCATCCCGATTCGGGTACGCAGATTCTCGTCCTGAAGCAATCCGTTAATCCGTTCGGCAAGCCCGCCAGGAAAATCATCCCTTTGAACCAGGTAGCCCGTCACGCCGTTCTCCACGATCTCCGGGATACCGCCTGCATTCGCAGCGATGACGGGAACTCCTGCAGCCATGGCTTCCACGTTCACGAGCCCAAAGGCTTCCCTCGGCGCTGAGGGAACAACCACAATATCGGCAAGCGAGTACCAGTCTGCAATTGCGGGATAAGGGATAAAGGGGCGGAAAAATACCCATTGGGTATAAGGTCCGGCCGTTCTTTTCAGTTCCCGTACATATGCGGTTTCCCGATCGGATCCGTAGGCTGCACTCCCGATGATAAGCATAAGAACATCCGGATGCTTGTCAATGATATGAGGCAATGCGGCAATCAGATGGTGAACCCCTTTGTCAGGGATGAGCCGTCCCGCAAACAGAATGATTCGCCGTCCGCTCCAGCCGTAATGAGCAAGCTTTGCCTCTCTTAGTGCCTTGGCAGCAGGACTGAAAGCAGGAGTAAAATGATCAAGACTCACACCAAGATGATTAATCGTGATCTTTTCCAGAAGCCCAGCATGTTTTGAAGTGATATCCTCCAGCAGGAAACGGCTGTTCACCACAATGCCGTCCATCCAGCGAGCAATGGCCCCAAAACGCTGCTCGCTCATATACGGAGGCGAAATAAATGTATTGGAGTGAAGATTCAATACGATTTTCACATCCGGCAGATGCATTTTGAGGCGCTGCGCCAGCAGCGGCCGATTGTGAACTTCGATAATATCCGGTCTCCACTTCTGAAGCCTCCGCAGCAAGGAAGGATAATAATTCGTTCCAGATGGCAGGCGGTAGCACGGAACGCCGTTGATCGTGTCTTTTGAAGGGAGCCCTTTTCCCAGTACTCCGAATATGCGCACATCCATGGCGCCCTGCGCTAATGGAATGGTCTGCTCTACTACCCGCTCGACGGAGCTGCTCCTCCCCGATGGAATGACAAACGATCCCGGCGTCACGACCGCCACCTTCCGCAAACCCATAACTCCACATCCTTCTCACATCTTATCTATATGAAAAACACCTACTGATATATCAAAGGTTCCCCCTTGACACGTAGTGTTTCGTTGCCATATGCGCATACCTGTTCATTTGTATGGTTAGATACCTTAACATATACCGAATCAGGGCCTGTTGGTGACTAATTCCCGACAAAGAATAGGCCAACCACGGGCGACACCCGTCCATCCGGGACAATCATCCTCACGCATACGATATGGTACAAAGACTACAGGATTATGGTGACAAGGAGGGTGACCATGCATCTGGAATATGTCGGCATTCTGCTCAACAACAATACGTATCGCAGAATTTCCAGCGGGAGAATCGGCACGGAATCACTGGCCAACTACGAAGAAGCTGCTGCCATGAATGGGTTGGTTCCTTGTTTTTTTGCAATCCATCATATTTCACTAGAGACTGGAAAGGTGACTGGTTTTGTTCCGGCTCCAGCTGGATATTCGCAAGTGCATATTCCCATCCCACGCGTTATTCATATGCGGGCTATTTATCATAAAAAACAGGAGCAGGCGCTGATTGATCAACTGATCAAGCGCGGGGTATTCGTTTATAACGGGCGTACGCGTTACGGTAAAAACGTTATACAGCATATGCTGGAGCAGGACCAGGGGATATTACCATCCCTGCCTCATACGGTAAAAGCTACCCCTGCCTCGATTCGCTCCATGCTGAGCCAGCACGGGGATCTCGTTCTAAAACCATGCAATGGAAGCATCGGGGTTGGTATTATGCGCTTAAAAGGTAACTCTTTACGCAGTCAATTCACTTACTCCCGTTCATCCCCATCGGCCAAGGGCTGGAGAACGGTTACCTTGCCGCCCGGAAAGCTCCATCCTCTGATCTATCAGCGGATTAGGCAAGCTCCATTCGTTGTACAGCAGCGCATACCGCTTGCCGAATATGATGACCGCCCCTTTGATATCCGAGTTACCGTTCAGCGCGGGGGAAGCGGACGCTGGGAAGTCGCCGGCATGTTCGCCAAAACATCGGCTCCACGAACGTTTGTCTCCAACATTGCTCAAGGCGGCTCAGCCTATCGGGTCCCGGACATACTCGCCCGCTGCATGCCTGACTTGCCTGTAGGACTTACCATCGAACGAATTGCTGAGTTTTCCCTCCATGTCGCCAAGACGCTGTCCTTGTATATTCCGTACGCAGCTGATTTTGGAATGGATGTCGGCATTACCGAGAATGGAAAGATCTATTTCATTGAATGTAATGGCTGCGATCAACGTTATGGATTTCGGGAAGCCGGAATGGAGGAAGTTTGGAAATACTCATACTACAATCCGATGGCTTTTGCCCGGTATCTTTATGATAACGGGGTCTGGCCGCATTATTGAATGAAAAAACCAGCCTCCCCCTGAGAACGGGAGAGGCTGGTTCATGACGATTTTAATGGGGAACCTGGGAGTTGAAATCCCCTTTACTGGATTGATCCGCATGGTAAAATACGACATCCCCATCCAGCAGGGTAAATCTTTTGCCATACGGATCGGTATAGGTTCGGCTGTACCCTTCAAGCTGCCACTGATTCATGAGCGGTGCATGAATGTATTGCAGATGGGGCTTGGCCGTATTGCCCTCCCGGATCGTCTCGATGTTGAAATTGACCACGATATACCCCTTCTTCAGAAATACAGAGGACTTCTCGTCCAATCGGTTACTCCGCCCATAAGCCGCCAGATCCGTTCCTTTCTTCACCACGTAGACGTCGGCGGGAAGGCTGTATTCACCGTACCAGCGCTGAACAGCGGCGTTGGCCCGCTCTCCGTCAACGGAGGTTGGCAGCCCCGACTTTGGCCCAATCAATGTTCGAATGCCGGATGGCAGCAGCATCCAGTCGAGCCGGCCTACCCAGGTCTTGCTCTTGCTGATCTTCTCCATATACTGCTTCGCGTAGGCCGCCGGGGACATTCCCGCCGGTGCCCCACCGTGGTTGTATAGATACGAAGCGGTATCCTGCAGTTCCACTTGGGGTACATTGCGCAGCCTTTCATTCAGAATGACGTAACGCTTCTCCGTATCCTGCGGGGAACCGATTCGAATGAACTTCCGGTTTCCACTGTGGTAATACAGATCGACAGGCTGACGTCCGCTGCCGTCTTTATTCACGAAATAAAAGCTCGGCGTAACCGAAATGCCGTCCTGCGCCCCGAACATATTGCCCTTAGTCTTCAAATCGAATTTGAAGTGGTATCCTGTCTTCACGGCCGCATTCTTATACCCCTGTGCCGGATGCTTGCCCGGAGCGATGGGAAGCGTATAAGGCAGCGCGTTCCCCCGGGCCTCGCCGTCAATGCCGCGGAGTCCTGTCCAATAGGACGCCCCGCTTGGTGACGCATTCCCTTTTTGTTTGCGGAAGACCGTCTCCCAGTTATAATCGGCAATATCCGTGATATGAAAATCATACACGCGCCCGATCACTTCCACAGGTTCTATATCCGTAGCCACATGGTGGGATAAATTCGTGTTGGCATCGGGCTGCGTCGTATAGTCGGGCGGCGCGTTCTCCGCAATCGTACGGAAGTACACCTGGTAATCGCCCTCGTCTACCCACACCGGCAGAAAAAACTCCGTGTCCAGCTGTGCCGTCGGGATCGTGATCCAGGTGTCTTTTGGATAGAAGGTGCGCTTGTCGCTGCTGTACACATCGAACGGAAAATAAACCTGCTTCGATCTTACATACTTCGCATAGTCCCGGTTTCCGTATCCCTGAATGTTCCGATGCTGGCCTGAGGTAGGGATGCGTACCGTAAACGGCCGATCCAAGATGAAGGCGGACCGATTCGGATTGGGGGTCGTCTTCTGGTTGTGGGCCTGATCATCCGTTACGGAGGAATAGTTGACGACCGGGGTGTGGACCGTGACGGTGTTTATGGAATGAATTAGAAACTCCTTATTGCTCCCACCGTTAATATTCCCTGGTAATAAACCATAATGGATTGTACCTGCACTCGTTGTATTAGCTCTGTTAACCTTATCCTTGCTGATCACATTATTGGGCTTGTACAGCACATTGTCACTAATATGTGTAGGAGCTGGGATACTGCCCGGAGTAGGCCCTTTTTCCGATGTTCGATTCGAATTCATTATGATAAATCCGTTAAAAACCAAAGAGTCATTAGTGACCTCAACTTTTTCCACAGCATCCTCAGCTACACTTTGCAGATTTTCATTTGGCGGTGAGGGCTTTGTTTTATATGAATTTCCTCCGTAAGAATCTGATGGGGCTACAATGGGATTAGGTGGGGATGGAGGATAAAACATTCCAGATGCACTAGTTGTAAACTGGGGTGGTTGATACCCTTGTGGATAAATTGTAATCTGTTCACCTGGTAGTGCGTAATTCTTTAGAATCCCCTGATCGATTTTATAAACCTCAAGGTTATCAATCACCCAATAAGAATATGGCCGTTCCACTGTATATCGTTCGGTGACTTTCTCTTCAGCTTGTTGTGGATCAGGTACCGTTGTAGGATTTCCACTCGGGTCATTTGGACCTGGTTTTCCTGGATCCCAATGCAACGTCCATGTTTTCTCAACGTTGACTTTAAAGGAACAGACACCTGTCATGTTTACAAATGTATTCTGATAAAGGTAATTACGAGCCAAGATATTACCATATAGACTTTCAGACGTCGGTATTCCTTGCAAAACATCAAAAAGTTCACTTCCCCGCTGATCGGCAAGAATCTTAGCTGTAACCACTGGATCCATGTAACGACCATTCATTTTCGTCCCTGGAGAAGGTCTCGTACAGGATACCTCAGGTGGGTCAGGGTCGGGAGGAGGCGGTGTATCGGTCTCATAGTAAAAAAACAGGTAATATGTCGGAAATGAGCCATCATAAGTAAACCGGCCAGGGTCACCAGGTGTTATTGATCCACCACTTGGGGCAGAGACAGTGCTTTTCTTATGTCCAATATATTTGTAGTCTGCATTCCCAAGGGTATGAGTAAAAGAGTATGGAACGTTTTTTTCTAATACTTCTTCACGATCAGTAAAACCCGGGGTGCCGTTCAGAGAACGACCAGTAGTCGTGTAATGTTTTATAATTGCGTTACCAACTTCGGGTTCTAGTTCAATTGTAAAAAGTATCGGAAAGTAATAACGGAGTCCTTTGACATTCACATTTTGATCTTCTTTAGTTGTCTCGAGAGGATCATCTGCTCTTAAATCTCCTATGACATGTACATTAAAAGATACGCTTTCCGTTCCTAGTCCTTGAATATTTCCTCTAATAGTAGGAGTATATTTTTTACTGACGTTTGGGATCCTCTGATCCCATGTTTCTTGTTGATAACGAGAACGAAAATATAAATCTCTACCATCTGGATCCGTCATATCAGGGTTGAATTTTTCTACTGACACACTTTTTATCTTACGGTTAGGAATATCGAATGAATACGGAAAATCCATAGATTTATTTGGTTGATTCTCGTATCCTTCCGGCGTCCAACTTTGCCCGTCTGAGTAACGCCAGATCTCGTAAGTAAACATTCCAACAAAATAATGTATATTACGATTACTTGGCTTTGGTGTTGTAGGCAGGGCAGCATATACACTTTGAATTATGAGAACGTATATAGACAACATAATTATTAGTATATAAAGAATCCTCTTTTTTTTCATTTTGTTACCATTCACTTAAATGGATTCTACAGCAAAGTTAATGATTCCGTCCCCATCTGGAAGCCAATATATTCAGCTTTATTTAGTTTGAATT
>NZ_JAVFHM010000072.1:0-671 GCF_041954005.1 Priestia sp. BR_2
CGTCCATATTAGTATACAATAATCTCAAAATATGTTTTTTAAGGAGATAAAAGGATGACAGCAACTCATAATCAGCTAACAAACGCTTTTCACCGTACACCACACAATCAAAACACATTTCATTTTCTTGATGAAAAAGTAACGCTTCTTGTACCAGGTGAAGATACAAACGGAGCGTACGCCGTGGCACACGTAGTGAAACCAGCAAACCAAGGTCCCCCGCTTCACCTTCACGAACATGAAGACGAAACGTTTTACATAAAGCGCGGCTCAATGATTTTTTACGTAGGAGAAGAAATAATTGAAGCAAAAGCGGGAGATTATGTTTTTGCTCCTCGAGGTATTCAGCATCGCTTTGTAACTGGACCAGAAGAAACAGAATTTATCCTTACTGCTTCTCCTGCAGGCTTTGATTCATTCGTTAAAGAACTCGGTATTTCCGTTCCTGAAAATGCTCCTTTGCCACAAGTAGGACCGCCTACTGAAGAAGAAATTATCGGTTTAGTCACCGTCTCTAAAAAATATGGCATTACCTATCCTGAAATTGAAAAAGCACTGAATAACAAATAAAACAATACATAAAGATCTGCTCTTTACCGGGCAGGTCTTTTTTCTATTTTGATTTCAATTTGGACATGTAATAATTTAACATAATTCTGTCTACACTATAC
>NZ_JAVFHM010000073.1:0-639 GCF_041954005.1 Priestia sp. BR_2
AATTAGGTGGTGCTAGTTATGGAAAGAAAACCTGTCCATGTTGCAATGTTTAGTGGTGGAGCTGCTAGTGCATATGTAGCTTACCAAATGGTACAAACTTATGGAAAAGAAAATTGCATTTTATTCTTCACTAATACGTTATGGGAAGATGAAGATAATTACCGTTTTATGGATGAAGTGTCTGACTATATAGGTCTTGAGATTACTGAAAGAATCGATGGAAGAACGCCAGAAGAAGTCTTCTACGATTACCGCTTTTTAGGGAATTCTCGTTTGGCGAAGTGTTCGGAGGAGTTAAAGGTATATCAAACGATAGTCTTCTTAGAAGAGCTTCGCGATAAACATAATCTAGAGCCAATTTTGTATTTTGGAATTGGTCCTCATGAAACTCATCGTTCCGATAATTTAACAGAGTTTTATAAGCATTATCCTTTAGAGCCTATCGAAACACGTTTTCCAATGGTTGATACTTTTCGTGAAGATATTGATGCTAAATCCATTATTGAGAATGAATGGGGTATTAAATTACCTCGTATGTATGAGCTAGGCTTCTCTCACGCTAACTGTGGAGGAAGATGTGTTCGAGGAGGCTTTCAACATTATGCACAATTATATAAAATTTGGCCCGAACGTTACGCG
>NZ_JAVFHM010000074.1:0-791 GCF_041954005.1 Priestia sp. BR_2
CATTAGATTCTAATACAAATGAAATGCATATTAATTATATGGGAGATAACAAAATTGATATGAACAAATCACAAATTGAACTTATTGTCCGGATATCAGAAACAGGAAGTTTTACAAAAGCCGGTGAAGAACTACATATGACACAACCTGCGGTAAGTCGTACCGTTGCAACAATTGAATCGCAACTAGGAACAAAGTTAATCAAGAGAGATAAGAAGAATGGATTATCTTTTACAGATATAGGAGAGCGCATATTAATTACTTTTAGAACAATCCTGAGTGAATTACAAAAAGTAGATGAATTAATTGCGGCTGAACAGGGGTTAGAAATTGGGAAGGTACACATTGGAGCTTACCGAACTGCTTGTACTAGGTTTATTCCTAAGATCATACGTACAATGGAAAGTCAGTATCCTGGTGTAGAAATCATGCTTTCGGAAGGTAGTGTAGATCAAGTAAAAGAGTGGTTGCGTTCCAAATGCATTGATGTAGGAATTATTATTCCTCCTGATAAAGGTTTTGATACTGTACCTTTGATGAAAGATCAATTGATTGTACTTATGCACTCAAGCCATCCTTTATCTCAGAAAGAAACAATAAGTATTCCTGACTTACAAGGTGAAGATATACTAATTGGAAAATGCGGTTATGAGGTACAGATTCATGCTTTATTCAACGAGTATAACTTGACTCCTAAAGTACGGTTTGAAATGGATTATATAGAGACAGGATTAAGTATGCTACAAGAAGGGTTAGGAATTACTATTACAACGAAAAAAAATATTTGGTGT
>NZ_JAVFHM010000075.1:0-2979 GCF_041954005.1 Priestia sp. BR_2
TCTTATTAAATTTTTCTTCCCATAGTTCCACAACTTGTATTATTTTACCGTTTTGTCCAGGTAAAACAATATCGATTTCATTTTCATTCAAAGTACGTATAATAGCATTGAGAATAGCATGTCGGAAACGTCCTTCATTTCCATTTAATGCTACTGTTAAATATGTAGTTGGATTATCCGTTACATTGTTTAATTCTTCATATATTTCATCATGTACCTTGTTAAATTTCGATTGTAGACTTTTGAACGTTTCTCTATCAACTTGTTTGGAAACAATTCCGCCAACGATTGTAGCAATTAAAGATTTGCCTGTACCATAGGGACCCACAATCATATGAGCTTTCGAATTTGTAGAATTAGTAAATCCTTTTAATAACCCTATAAGTGATTCAGCATGAGAAGGTGTAGGTAGATATCTGTTAATAAATTCTTTTTTACCTAAATCAAATTTTATATTAACACTTGTTTTAAAAGTATCATTAGTTCTAATCATTTGGTTACACCTACCTTACGACGATATTCTTGTTGTAAAAATTCATATGGAGTAATTTCAGGAATTCTAATTAAATCTAGATTATTCGTTCGAATAAACGTTAAATTATAAATAGGATTTTGCGTTAATTCATTCAAAGCATTTACAATAGTACTTCTTTTCATGTTAAATACTTTTCCCCATAATGCAGGTTGATTAACTAAGTCATCTACACTTATATTACTTACTCCGTGAAGGGTTTTATAATCTAAAAGTACATACATTAGCGCCGATAAACCTATATCACTTACTGAGGTAGTCCG
This sequence comes from Priestia sp. BR_2, assembly GCF_041954005.1. NCBI lineage: Bacteria > Bacillati > Bacillota > Bacilli > Caryophanales > Bacillaceae > Priestia > Priestia sp. BR_2. The sequence continues at coordinate 796 of NZ_JAVFHM010000075.1, forward strand.
TTTATATACAATCCCCTTCTTTTCCTCTACTAACTTTGTTTTGTTGAGAGGACTTTGAATGACTTCTTCAGGATCACTAGTATTTTGCCCAGCAGTATATAGTTTTACCAAACAATCAATATCTCTCTTTAGAGATCTCTCTGAAACAGGCTTACTTTCATTCTTTTCTACCCATAAAATTAGTTCGCTTAACAGATTATCTTTTGTAATGATAGTCTCATTGAAGTAGTTAAAGTACCAATACCAAGCTGTGCTAGGCTCTTTTTCCTTTACCATCTGATAGTGTAGAATCGCTGCAGTATCTTGAAGTTTAACAAACCTATCATATTCAAAAATTAAACGTCCCAATTCTGTAATTTTATGAACCTTTTTTCTATCTTCATTAAAAACCTCTTCAACAACGCCGGTGGCTACTACCCAATAGCGCAGTGATTGAACCATATTTTTACCTAAACCAATTTTCTCAAACGCTTCTTTATCATAAAAGAAGCGTTCATCTATTTCTAAATGTCTAATTGCCTTATTTAACCATCTATCCCTTAAATAAAAACTTTGATGTTGTCCGTATCCCATTCTTTCTCGCCTTTCTATATTATTACTGGAACAATCTTACCAGTAATGAAATTTATGAAAAGATAGGCATCTAGACATCGTCTAGATGCACAACTTATTATTCCGTTTTATTAAAATATTTGAGTAGCATTCTACGAACTTTAGGAGTTAAGAAAGGACTTTTCCCTCTCTCAACATTTCCATGAACTTTAGCTAAGAAATCGCCTTTTCCTGCAAGCTTTTCTGCTCCTGAATCATCTAAAATGATATTTGATGCAGTTGCATCAGCCGCGCGTAAAGCTAAGCGGGCACCCAAATTATTTCTGATATTGGTATTTATTATGTCAGATTTTGGGTTTTGGGTACAGATAATCAAGTGAATTCCTGCTGCTCTTGCTTTTTGTCCTAACCTCATGATGGCATTTTCTACTTGTTTTTTCATATCTGCATCTTGTGTCATAAAATCAGCAAATTCATCAAACACTACTATTATTCTAGGAAGAACAATTTCTACTTCTTCAATATACTCCTCTAGGTTGGTTACACCTTCTTGAGCAAAAGTAGTATATCTGCGCTCCATTTCTTCTACCATGTGTTGAAGAACTAAGACTGCTTCACTAATTTCAGTAATAACATTCATTGTATGTTTTTTATTCTCATAAATTGTAAACTCCACTTTTTTAGGATCAATAAACATAAATTGAACTTGTTCAGGCTCATACAAGCACATTATTCCTAAAATAATAGAATTTAGTGTGACACTCTTTCCACTCCCCGTTGTTCCTCCGGTCAAAAGATGAGGAGATAGAGAACTAGAGAAATCCATATAAATAACTTCATTCAGTGGATTAAGACCCAATGGAGCAATTAAATTTGTTTTTTTGATATCTTGCTGTATCTGCTCTCTTGTAAGCTTCATAAATTGCTCAAAATAAATTGTTTCAGGTTGTTCTCTTACAATATCTATATTCATTCCCCGGTTGTTAATAAAGACATGTGGTTCACTATTTAATCCTAGCCATAGCTGTATATCTTTTGTACGTGAAATAATTTTATTTGCTGAAAGATCCGGTGGTAGTGTTAAAATTAGACGTATTACACTTGAACCAATAATCGATTCTTTCACATTAATGTGAATGTTATTATGGTTAAAGTTATATTTTAGTTTTCGAATATACGTATTTTTGAGCTCTTCACTATCGTTATCTTCCACTTCGTACTCTAGCTCTAGACCGTTAAGAGCTTTAATTTCAGGATAGCTATAGTTACTATGATTATCGGGTTCTATTGTTGCTATTGGAGTGTTAATAACTTCATTTTTTAGGTCTTTTTCTCCACTGACAATGCTAGTAGTATGAACATCTAAGTTATCCATTGTTCTTAGAACCTCTTCATTATCTGCTTTATTAACCTCAATATTTTGAACTTCTAAGTTCTCTGGCTTCCCTAAACCTTCTATTTTTTCACTATTTCCTTCAATATCTTTATTTTCAAAAGTCTGTTGTAATGTCTCATTCAAAGATTCCAATTTAGCAAGCTCTTCATATTCAGGCATATCTGATTCGTCTGCTTGCAACGTGTTTAAAATGTATGCACGAGTATATATATAATTTTTTATGTTAGAATCTAATG
>NZ_JAVFHM010000076.1:0-878 GCF_041954005.1 Priestia sp. BR_2
TATTAGAAATAAAAAGATAGGATATGATTGAAAAATTCCCTTTTATGATTAGATATTTCCCTCTTTCAAACAAAGGTTGGAGATTCTCGAACGTAGCGTTAGATAAGTTTAGGAAAATAAGTAAAAGGTATAGCCCTATAAACCATAGAAAAAAGATTTGCGCAGAACGTAAGATAGTTTCTAGTCCTAACCTCCCTCTGATAATAACAACTAGTAGGAAAGCGATAATAACATACTCGATGGGTGTTTCCGTGATAATAATCGTCACAATAAAAGATCCCATCTCATAAATCATTAAGAGAAGGTCAACAAATATATATAATTAAAAAAGAGCCTCTAAGTATTGTTCGTAACCCTTGACCACTAACTACCGTCCAAAATTAAATAAATCAAGAAGCATCCTAGTAACACCACAGTTCTTTTTCATTTTTTCCCTCTTTATATTCAACTCCTTAATAAGCATAAAGGAAAAAAATATAAAATTTATATGCTAGTTAACATAATATGTATATAGAAGATAAAAGCCGTGAAAATTACTAGTTCCCACGGCTCTTTAAATATATATAATTAAAGATTGAAATTCCAGTTGTTCTATACAATAGATTAATATGCATTCACAGCTACTTTAGGGTCGCTAAGATAAATAACCTCCGAAAGAATCTTACAGCCTTGGATCTCTTTAAAAATTCTTCTTGCTTCTATTTCGTTTTCGTATTCAAACATTGTAGTGTTGTTTAGATTTGAATAAGTAGTGATTATCCACATAAAAATAGCTCCTTTATTTGTATTTATTCTAAATTCAAGAAATATTTTTCTCTATTTTTACTTTTTCTATATTCCTTCTGCTTCTTGTAAGAAAGAAAGATCCTACAATGAAT
>NZ_JAVFHM010000077.1:0-724 GCF_041954005.1 Priestia sp. BR_2
ATATAATAGTGACAAAAAACCTATCCCCTTTTCATAAATAATTTACCGATAGTATTGTAAAGATCCTTTTCAAATTTTCTGTAAAAGCCAATATATAATAACAGACTTAAAAATAAACTTACTGTTAAAGTAATGGCTCCATTTTGAGTTATAGTTTCTATTAGATAATTTTTAAATAGCAGTATAATTATAAAAATTAAAGCATTAATAAAAAATATTTTTTTCAAGTTGTACCAATAGTCTTTAGGCTTAGCTTCGGAAGCTATTCTTCTCATAAGTAAATCAGCAGGTAATGCTAATAAAATCATAAAAAGTAAGGATGATAAGGCGACTCCTTCAATCCCCCACTTTATTCCTGTAAAAGAGAACACAAACATACCTATTGCGGTAATAACATTCCACTTAAAGCTTAAATTGGGCATCCCTTTTGTTAATAATATACAATTTATTGGGTTTCCTAAAGAAACTAACATACCTTTAAAAGATAAAATCCTCAAAATAATTGCAGCCTGGGACCATTTATCTCCATATAAAATTCCAACGATTTCAGGAGCTAAAATGAACATCATGAAACAAATAGGAAAAGTTAAAAATGCTATCGATTTTTGTAACTTGTAGTAATTACTATTTAATAATGCATTATTGTCTTTTAACTTTACAAAATGAGGATAAGCTGACTCAATTAAAATCGGATTAATTCTCGTAATCGGCATCATCATTAATT
>NZ_JAVFHM010000078.1:0-2193 GCF_041954005.1 Priestia sp. BR_2
TATGTGGTTTTAGTCGTAGACGATGAGCAAGAAATCCGTAATGGTATTGCTATTTATTTAAAAAATGAAGGTATTAAAGTCTTTACGGCCAAAGATGGAATCGAAGCCATAGAGATACTAAATAAAGAAAAAGTTCACTTAATTATTCTTGATATTATGATGCCAAGGCAAGATGGCATTTCAACGACGTTTAAAATCCGAGAACAAAAAAATATCCCGATTATTATGCTGAGTGCTAAAAGCGAAGATGCAGATAAAGTGCTCGGTCTGCAGGTAGGAGCAGATGATTATGTGACAAAGCCTTTTAATCCATTAGAACTGATAGCGAGAGTTAAATCACAGTTAAGAAGATATGTGACATTAGGTACATATGAGGAAAAAAAGACGATTGATATCCGAGGTCTTGTACTTGATATTGAAGCTAAGTCCGTCACTCTTGACGGGGGATTCATTAAGCTGACTCCCATTGAGTATAAAATTGTAGAGTTATTAATGAAAAATGCAGGGAGAGTTTTTTCCATACATGATATTTATGAACGCGTATGGAATGAACCAGGCTACAACGCAGAAAACACAGTAGCGGTACACATTAGAAAAATAAGAGAAAAAATTGAGATTGAACCAAAAAATCCGAGGTATGTAAAGGTTGTGTGGGGACTTGGATACAAAATGGAAAAGTAGCGTCATTTCAGCTGTAGGGATTATCTTGTTTTTATTTGGTTTAGGAGCAACTATTTCTTCAATTAGTAACGTGCATAATCTATTAAAAACAAACTATTTACAAAAAAGCAGCTATATAAAATCAGAAGACTTCAAAAAGCAAATAAGTCGTTTTACAAATGATCTCTACCTTTTAGAATTGACACAAAAAGATAAGAATACCGTTAATGCAAATAAGATAACAGAAGAAGAGATTGAGGCGTATCGATATACGGAAGGAACATTAACAGAACAAATAAAAAACGTGCACGATAAATATGAAGAAAAAATAGAAGACGCTAAGCAGGCAAAGAGCAAAAACGTTGAAGCTGCCTATGTAAAGCAGCAGGATCTAGAAGTTAAAAACATTCAAAAAAAGTTTCAAGATGATCAATTCGTTCGAGAAGAAATAGCGAAAAACAAAAAACTCGAAATGAAGAAACTATATGATGAAGCTTTTGATCGACAAAAAACATTATCTCAATATAAAAAAGACATCATGTATTATGTAAAAGATAGGAACACAAATAAAATATACACGAACATCCAAAACGCAGGCAAAGAAGATGTTAATCAATTAGTAAAACAGAAAAATATATTGTATAAACATACTTATTCAGCTCAATCACCGCTGGTGTTTCAAGCAGATGAATATAAAAATTCATCGTTAAGCAGTGAGGCAGACTTAGAGATCCCAACCCGGTATTTAAAGCAGAAGTTTACGGGTATAATTGCTGTTCCTGAAAAAGAAACCTTCATTAGTCCTTTATTTGATGAGTATAACTATTATCATCATCAAAATGTAGCGTTTCTCGTGTATACATTGTCAGGGATACTAGCTCTGTTAATAGGTTGCTTTATTTATAAAAAAACAATAACTGGATATTTTGAAAAAATAACAAGACAAACTGCAGTACAGAGGGCTTATAAAAAAATACCTTTAGATATTTGTATAATTGTTTTTCTTTTATACTCATTTTTTACATTAAGTCTAGTTCTGAACGGCTATCCTGCTTCTTTATTAGAATCATATAAGCATGTTGCTACGTTCTTCTTTTATATGATAGCAATATCCATAGCTATTTCCCTATGGGCACTTCAAGTATTTCTACTGTTTCAGCGTATACGCACAATAGATGATATAAAAGAAGAATATAAAAGAGCGTGTGTTTATCAAGTAATTTATTTTCTTCAATCTATTTTTATTATCAGACTTATTGGCATGCATATAATGGTTGTAGTGCTGCTTTTAGTGTTTGCCGTGTTTGCTGTTGTAGCTCTATTGACTAGCGGATCTATGTTTGCAGAACAAGTATCCATACTGTACTTAGCTGTTGGAAGTATTGTAGGAGTGGTTACTTTGATACTGCTTATGCTACGAGTTAATTATTTAAATAAAATTATTATCTCAATTGATCAAATCGCCACAGCCGAGTGGAAAGAGCCGTTACCTATCAAAGGGAAATCAGCTTTGACTCAAGCAGCACTAAATAT
>NZ_JAVFHM010000079.1:0-651 GCF_041954005.1 Priestia sp. BR_2
GATGTGCTGTTTTTCTGTGTTGATAGGGAGAAAAAGTTAGAGAATTATAAAAATGGAAAAAGAATATATTAAAGAAAAACAATAACTACTGAAGCCGTTCTAATTAGAGTGGCTTTTTCTTTGTTTAAAATAAATCTAGTAAATAAAAAAACGTCAGCTAACTTAAGTGCTTTATCCACGCTAGAATAAACTGAAAAAGAAAGAAAAGCTAAAGAATTAGCAGAGCAGAAAGCAAGAGAAGAAGCGGAAGCTAAACGTCAAGCGGAAGCAGCTGAGCAACAAAGACAACAAAAGATTGCTGAACAACAACGTATCGCAGCGCAACAAGCAGAAGAACAAAAGAAACAACAAGCTCAAGTAGCACAAAGCCAACAGCAACAAACAAATGATGAAGAACTATCTCATGCGGACCAATATGAAGAACCTGAAGTAAATGAAGATATTTCTGCTCCAGATCAATACGAAGAAGAGATTCGTCAACAACAAGAAGAAAATTTCACAGACGAAACAAAGCAACAAATTAATCAAGAAATGGAAGAAAACGATGGATATAGCTCTACTCTATGGCGATGTGATCAAGTGTTATATGGAGTACAAGAAGGATACATTTCAAAAGAAGAAGCAGGAGATTGTTTGAAATGACCCTATAAC
>NZ_JAVFHM010000080.1:0-601 GCF_041954005.1 Priestia sp. BR_2
AACATCAAGTGATGTTAAATGCAATGGAACCGTTATTCGAGAAACGAGGCCATTGGAAGAGAATATACATAGACTTACCAGGGATGGGCAATTCCGAGCCTCAATTATCTATTCAGAACTCTGATAATATTTTAGAAGCGATATTATGTCTTTTGGACGAAATTATACCTAACCAACAGTTTATTGTTTGTGGCAGTTCATATGGAGGATACATTGCCAGAGGTATAGTTCATTCACGTCAGGAAAAAGTTCGTGGATTACTACTAATGGCACCATTGATTATACCTGAACATGATGAAAGAGTGGTGCCCCAACAGACTGTTCTAAAGAAAGACAACGACTTGATATCACGTTTGTCTCCAGAGGAGGCTGATGAATTTTGTTCCATGGGGGTAGTCCAAGGTCAAACTGAATGGGAGAGGTTTCAAAATGAAATCTTACTTCCTTCTAAACAAACAAATCATGAATTTGTAAACAGCATTCGTCAAAATGGATATGGCTTTACCTTTGATATTTCATTTAAACTGGAGCATCCCACACTCATTATAACAGGGCGTCAGGATAATGTAGTGAGATAACAGGACTGTCCCTTATGCACATC
>NZ_JAVFHM010000081.1:0-1092 GCF_041954005.1 Priestia sp. BR_2
TGCCCCGCAGAAGGTGAGGGAGACCTTGCAGAATGGGAAGCAGCAGACGATGCAGATGATTGAAAAGCCTGTAAAAGCAGAGCGTGTGAGTGAACGTCAAATTCAAACGGGTACTAAGGGTACGGGTAAAGAATATAAAAACTATAAGGATGTAGAATATACTGGAACAACTAAAGTTAATGGAGAAGTAAGGGATATTAGCAGACGGGTTTTTCAAAGGTTAGATATTGATTATATGAGAATTGACCCTAAAACTGGTATGACAAATCTCCAATTGATGAAAAAAGGAAGAGCACCAATTTGGCAAGATGGGACTGCTATAGAACTTCATCATTTAATTCAAAGAGAGCCCGGATCAATGGTGGAGCTCCCGGGTAGCATGCATAAGGAATATTATAAAATATTGCATGGCTTAGTGGAGAATGGTGGAAGCTTTAGAAACGACCCTGTGTTAAAAAAGCAATAGGAAAATTTTAGGTCGAAATATTGGAGATGGAGAGCTAAACAAATAGATAAAGCTGACTTATAAAAGGAGGAATTTTGAATGAATAAAGAGGAATTAACCAATTTTATTCAGGTAAATATGGAATCAGATGACTTTACTGGTGGAGTAGATAAAAAACAAGTTGATTATGTTCAAGATACCCTACAGTTAAAATTGCCAGAAAGTTATAAGTGGTTTTTAACTAATTATGGCTCTGGTGGGTTATTTGGTGTTGATATTTTAGGGGTGGCTAAGTCTAATATAGCTTCTGTTGTTATTGAAACAGAGAGTTATAGGGATTTAGGAATGAGTGAGAATTTAGTAGTTATTGAAGATATTGGGGAATATGCTTATTGTCTAGACACTAGTAATATGGAAAACAATGAGTGCCCAGTAATAGCATGGGATAGACAAGGTGGACTTGATGACTACAATACAGCAAAGAATTTTTATGAGTTTTTATCACAAAGGTTATTGGATGCAAAAGAAGCATGGGAAGAAGAGTTTTAATATAGATAAATGACCTTGTTTAGCTTAAAGCTGAATAAGGTCATTTATTGTTTATGATGAATAGAAGTTATAAGTCTGTCTCTTTTAAACATCTGACG
>NZ_JAVFHM010000082.1:0-808 GCF_041954005.1 Priestia sp. BR_2
GATGGAGGTAAAGAACCTTCAAAGGTCAGAACCTAAATTTAGAAAGGCTGAATCAGAATACTTAAATAAGGCAATCGAAGAATATTTCGCTCGTCGTACCTATCATAATGCACCAGTAGTTGATGCACTTCGATATGTACTAACGATTGATAATAAAAGGGAACGTTTAGAGAGTGCCGTTGAACTTTTTGGAGATAATATCAAAGAAGTAAATAACCAAGATATTATAAACTATTTAAATCAATGTAGATGTTATAAGGAAATAAGAGATATAGTCTAAATTTGATGCTATCTTATGAAAAAATTTATTGTTCATAAATAACCAAAAGGGGATTGGAGATATGAACTATAAACAAAAGGATTATTATATTAGCGCAAAAGAAAATGAATATTAAAAAGTACTAAATGTAGTCGAGTGTATGTTAGAGGAAGCAAAAGGCAACAATAAATATCCTATATGGGGTGAATAGCTAAGAACTGAGTTAAAAGAAAGTGCTGGCAACAATCTTACTCCATGGCCTTTTAATACCATCATGTCCGTACTTTTAGAGTAGGTACGTGATGAAGTAAAGAATCAACCTAAGGCGAAGTCACTCGAATCGGGTGGCTTTTTATGATATGTACACTCTATCAATTCAAATATTGATCGGATAGCACACAGTAATGTAGACTTCTAACTTGAATGCTATTGAGGTTCGGAGCTTTAATCGATAATTTCGACACATCCCAGTTGACGGACCTAATTATATGATATCCGTGAAACTATACTTAAAGGGTTCTTGCATGACAGGGAATTTACTGCTACATT
>NZ_JAVFHM010000083.1:0-1159 GCF_041954005.1 Priestia sp. BR_2
AGTATTGATTAGCAAATACAAAGTTTCAGGCAGATTTCCCCATCAATCTTTTTGAACAAAAAACACCTCTTAGACTTTTTCCTAAGAGGCGTTCATTTATAGTATTTCTATTAATGTCGGCCCGTCTGCGCTTGGGCAATAACCTTTCCATCTGAACTATAAACAAATACAACAGCTAAGGAATTGTACGGGTCTTTATCCCATAATTGACTTGTATAACATGACGTCTCCCCTTTGTTTACCATGCCGTTGCCACCGGAACTGTTACAGAATGTTCTAGCATTAGAGGAACTCGAAGAGCCTTCATATCTGTACGTTCCGACGTTTGCATACCCGTTGTAAGGGGAGTTATTATAAAATTTTACATATCCCCATGCTGTATGGCAATAAGCGCTTCCCTTTAACTGCACATAACCGATTTTTACACCGCTTTTATAAATATACTTCGTTTCATAAGTAATGGGACTTTTGCTTGCACATCCTGTTGTGTATGGATTTGAACCATCATACGATAATGCAGATGCCTTACCCGTAGGTCCAACGCCAAGAAATAAACCAAAAATCAGGAAAAAGAGAACTCCGATATTAAAGACTTTCTTCATCAAAAACCATCCTCCTTTATTTCGTTGACAAACACAACTATCATTTTATTTTAATTTCCAGAATTTTTCATCAAACTATACTACTGTTACATCATAATAAATAGCCGTGTTTTTCTGGAGGAATATGGTTTAAGCTAGTTATTTTTGCTGATAAGGCCTGCCATCCTGATGAGCTATATAACAGATTGCTTCCTATTTAGGACCGCAACGTAAATCATGAGAATATAAACAGGCACAACAAACAAAAAAGCACGTTTTGAAAAAGAGAATTCAAAATGCGCTTTTGCTATTTTATATGGTTAATCTTTTCGTGTTGGACAAAATGTTTACTACTAATCTGCTGCTAAAGCTATCTTGCTTAAAAAGTACACTTTTTCTCAGCTATCACTATCCGCTTGCGTCGAAACTTGCCAAGTTACTCCGAATTTGTCTACTACTTGGCCATATAATGGACTCCAGAAGGTTTCTTGAAGCGGCATCATTACTTCACCACCGTCTTGAAGCTTTGCGAATATTTCTTTTGATTTGTCTGCATGACTTACCGTGATAGCTAACGT
>NZ_JAVFHM010000084.1:0-644 GCF_041954005.1 Priestia sp. BR_2
GGCTAATAGCTTTGCTAATGGACTATAACTTTAAAAATGCTGTCTAAATAACTAAGTCTTTATTTTAATAAATTTTAACCTTACACCCATTGAAAGTGGTTAAAAACTATTTCCAAATATTATGATGAACAAGATACTATCCATAAAATTATGTAATATTTTTGTTCTCATAGCTCTTAATAAAGTAGATTACAGCAGAAATTTCTCTTGAAACGTAGATGAGGCTTTAAAGAGAATGCAAAAAATTTCACTAAATAAAAAAATAATGACACTGCATTCAATAGCGTCATTATTGATAAGTCTTTAATTTAGAAAAATTATTCATTTATGTAAATATGAAGCTACTTATAGTTTCTAAATTTATCTAAAGGTAAAACGTTTATAAAATCATCTCCTAGCCAAGTAATTTTGAATAAGGAATATTGAAAGTTTTATCCACTTAAACGCTCTTCTAGTAAAATGATTGTCGTGAAATATGAAGATCACAATTATGCCTTAAATATCCTTAGTTTTTAGCGTTAATTAATCTTCGAGTGAATACATTTATTTTTTGCAGAAAAAATTTTAATCGGTTCCTAAAATCAAACTTCTGGAAACTCAAAAAGAAGAAGGCTATTTCTAAAGAAAAAAGCTACTCCCATACC
>NZ_JAVFHM010000085.1:0-536 GCF_041954005.1 Priestia sp. BR_2
ATAAGTCATAGACAAACAAAAGAAATTTTATATAAGAAGGGAGTATTTGTATTGCGCGGTTACAGCAAGATAGCATTGTATCGAGAGCCGGAGTTGTACCTGAATCTATTATCGTTTCAAATAACAAAATCTATATAATTATTAAGCGGATGATAGATATACTTGGTTCACTGCTAGGAATAATATTTTTATCTTGGTTATTTATTGCTATTGCTATTGCTATTAAGTTAGAAGATCCTAAAGGTCCCGTTTTTTTTAAGCAAAAAAGAGTGGGTAAGGATGGGTCTGAGTTTTACATGTATAAAATGAGGTCTATGGTTTCAAATGCGGAAGAATTACTTGATTCCCTTTTACAACATAATGAGGTTGCTGGAGCAATGTTTAAAATGAAAAATGATCCACGAATCACTAAAATAGGTCGTTTTATAAGAAAAACAAGTATTGATGAGTTACCACAGTTGTGGAACGTTTTAAAAGGTGATATGAGCTTAGTTGGACCAAGGCCTCCTTTGCCTAGAGAGGTAAAGGAATATACA
>NZ_JAVFHM010000086.1:0-1920 GCF_041954005.1 Priestia sp. BR_2
GGTATAGGGTTCCTCTACCTTTTTATTCTTGAAGTTAATATTTTTCTACATACTCTAATTCTATGGAGACAGTTGTTCTGTTGTAATGTTTACCCACTTAACCTCAATGGTTTTCGAAATACACTCACTTAGTCCTGTTGATATCCCTGATAATATTTTTTATAAGATACTATATTGTATTCATTTTATATTATAAACAAGAGTAATGATTAAGTTATTTTATTTGGAGTTACTTTAACTATTACTTATTTTGTAGAAAACAATATATTTGACAAGTATTTACGGTTATAAATTTAAGGGTTACAATTTAAAGAATAATTAATAAGCAAAAGCAGTAGCCTTTTACTAATAAATAAAGCTACTGCTTTGTATATGTCTTATGCTAATTTATTTAATTGCTTGACAAACTCAACTACAAGAATCATTTTGTTGCTCTGTTGGTAATGTATAGTTAGTAATGTATTCTTTAGCAGCTTCATATCCATTTGCCATCAACTTGTTTAACATTTCCATTGGTATATTCCATTGGGTAGTCTCAACACGTTCAGTATTTACATAAATAGTACGTTTAGATTCCCTTTCTCCTATCCTCATACTCGATTGCGCTTTTAAAACAGTTTTCATTACATGATGTATAAAAACTACCAAATGATCGATGGGGCGAGGTTCTCGAGAAATAATTCTTTTTTCTATTAGTATTTCTTCGGGAGTATCCAACCTTATTCCTAATGTTTCCATATTATAAATAATTTCGTCCTCTTCTCCATTAGCTAGATGCTCGGTCGTAGAGGAGATAGATCGTAATAATTCATTAGCTTTCTTATCAATTTTGGTAGACCTAAAATTTTCTTCTTGAGATACATAACTTCTCCAATCGAATAAGTCAATAGGGTAATTATCTAAAATTCCTCCATCGACATACCAGCTCCCTTTCCAATGAACAGATTTGAAATAAAAGGGAATTGACATTGATATGCGAACCGCCTTAGCTACTGGCATATCAGGAGTATGCCTATGCGAAAAAGTTTCAATACAATGAGTTGATATATTAGTTCCTTGAAAAAAGATTTCTTTATCTGTTTTCTCGTATAATTCTTGGAAAGTTATATCCTTACTAAATCCCTGATGTTCTATTAATCCACTTATCCATTTGCTGAATTTGTCACCTTTATATCTGCCGTATCCATCGTATAGTAATCGAATACTATCTCGAACGAATCCTGGGTCTTGGTCCTTAAAGCTATCATACGGAGCTTCTTTTGTGATTGTTTCCAATTCTCCTATAGTGTATCCTAAACCTACAACTAGAGCTGTAATAGCCCCAGCAGAAGTTCCCCCGAATCTTTTTATATGTTGCAGGATTTTGATTTCATCTAAGTATTGTAATACTCCAACATGCCCAATTCCTTTGACTCCTCCACCCTCAAATATAAGGTTGCGAAAAGGGAATTCCATTACGATTACCTCCTGATAAATAATACTGATAATTCACAAAAATCTAAGGTCCTTACCAGTTTATTATTAACAACCATTGAATTTTTAATTATTAATCATGTAAGAATTTGACAAAAAATTAGAATTCCGTATTTTGATATGCCCTTAATAAAGCAAATAGACATTTTATTTCACCCGTCTACTTTATTGGGCACATATCATTATCATTAGATATTTTCAACTAGAAGAGTGACCTTTTTAGAGGGATTTTAACTTTTTAAGTCCAAATAAGATATTAATACTGATTGATAAAGCTATTGAAGGGTGTAGAAATGGAGGGAAGTAAGTTGCCTAACAAAGAGTCTCCACACTATTTTATAAAGTTCGGTAGCATTCGCCATTAACGAAGAGTCTGTTGCTAAACAAATGGCAAATGAATGTGGAGGTCATATTGTAGTAATAAAAATTAGCTATTTTTCAATATCG
>NZ_JAVFHM010000087.1:0-87852 GCF_041954005.1 Priestia sp. BR_2
GCAAGGCGCGATTGCCAAAGCAGCCGGCGATCACCCCGCCGTTCAAGGCTGGTGGGCAGCGTTCCTGGAGCACGCGGCACTGCCGGGCGTGAAGCTCTTCAACTTCATCATCCCGCTCGGTGAGTTCCTCGTCGGGGTCGGACTGATCCTCGGTACCTTCACCACCTTCGCAGCCCTGATGGGTCTGGTCATGAACGCCGCGTTCCTCTTCTCGGGTACCGTGAGCACCAACGCCCAAATGCTGCTGCTTGAAGTGCTGATCATCGTTGCTGCTGCCAACGCCGGTAAAATCGGTCTCGACCGTTGGGTTCTCCCTTACCTCCGCGGCCTGTGGAACAAAATGACGCACAGAACAACGAAAGGCGACGGCACCACCCACACACCTTTCAAAAAACAAACCGCATAACATTGTAAGCAACTGAAACCTAAACAACTAACCTATTGATTAAACAACCCGACTTGAGCCATCAAGCCGGGTTGTTTTTGTTGTGGCACGTTGGAGTTACGGCATATCACCTCGTGTTTTCGCATATGTTTGGGATTTGACATACTGCTTGTGTTTTGACATACTGCTTGTGTTTTGGCATGCTGCTCATGCATTGGCATACGTCTGAGCTTTGGCATACGTCTGAGCTTTGGCATACTGCTGAGCTTTAGCTTACTTTTAAGCTTTGGCATATATTCGAGCCTTAGCATAAGTTTGAGCTTTAACATACGTTCGGGCGTTGTGCTTACGTTCGAACGTTACTTTATACGGCACTAACTAGCTACTTACCATTTTAGCGGACTCAGCGGACCTTATTTTGACCAAAACCACCTTTTCTTTAATGCTAACGGACCAGAGATCCGTTATTCACCGAATTTGGCCTTCATTTTACGTGATATCCGCAATTTAACGGATCGTGTGTCCGATAGATCCCCCAATTGCGAGCAAAAAGCAAAAATAGCGGATCTGAGGTCCGATACGGCCAGGCCGTAACTCGTGTGACATACAACTTGGGAGCCTACGAGCTCTCTTTAGAGCGCCGCCTGGAAAGCCAGGCTTTTTCATGCAATCGCATTTTTGGCATTCGAATCATGATTTACGAACCGCTAAATTCCTCAAAATTGAAAAGTGGGCTAATGCGATATGCTGGTCTTTGTCGGGCCGACGGCAGATCGAATTTCGGAATCGCTTCACCGTCATACCTCATCCGCCCGTTCCCATCCGCGCCTTCTCTAATTAAGCCAATGGGATCAGATCTTCATGCGTCGACGGATGTCCCGGATCGGTTGTGATGCTAAATGACTTGCCGTTTTCAATCCAGAACAGCAAGTTGATTATATATTCCTTTCCCAGTTTGGATTCTCTTCTTTCGGACTGCAGATAAATCATGATCAACAAAAGAACCCATGCAATCCTATTTACAGGACTGCATGGGCCTATCGCGCAAAATAGCTAGCTCAAAATGTTATTTCTGCACCGCTGCTTTCAGAATTTCGACCTTCTGTTCCTTGGACATATCCCATGTGGTTGAAATGCTGTATTCGAAGCCGCCTTCATGCCAAAAAACGTATTTTGGATAGATATCCGCCGGTAAGTCATCCTCAAAGAAACCGTTCTTCTTACTTCCTTCTGAGTCCAACGTATATTTAGAAATGGCCAGCGTGTCTTTTCCGTTCGTATATTCAAGACGGATGGTTGCCGCCTCTTTCCAGTCTATCTTTTTCGCGTAGACGGGTTTTCCGCTCTTCTTGCCTTCGGACCTTACTTCATCAACGAACTTTCCTTCGGTTGGACCTTCAATTCTCGCTTTGGCAAACTTATATCCTTCCGGCAGGTTGGCAGGCTGCTCCAGGATGGAACCTTCCAGCGTGGAAGCTCTTTTCAGGTAGTCCTCGTAAGCAGAGAATTTTTCTATTCCTCCCCAATAACTTAGGTCGAATCCGCTGTTAAGATCCTTATATTTATGATACAGAACGTACATATCACCAGTCTCTTTACTTAGTTTCTTCACTCGATTGGTCTCATCCTCGATATACTTCTTTTCCTCTGGAGTTAGAGCCTTGGCTGCGGCTTCTGCTTTTTTCCGGGCCTGTTCCCGTTCTTTCTTGTAAAGCTCGCGGTCTATATCCCCCTCCGGATAGATCACGGCAGCTTTCGAATCCTGTTCCGATTGCACTGGAGCTTTTTGCGGTACGTTCCCCGCATTGCTTTCCTTTGCATTAACCAACGTCACGCTACCAAGCGCGAGAATCATTCCCAGCCCCAAAACGGACAGGCGGTAGGATTTTTTGTTAAAATGCTTAATCATTTTAAGTCTCCTTTTCATTTGTTTATGCGTGGCGGACAGGCCGGCAAGCCCCGGCTGGCGATGGTATCCTGAAAAATGCTCCAACACATGGATGATCGTTTGTCCGTATGCAATGTTTTGCTGCGGGCTCATCCGATCCAAGACGCATGCATCGCAAGCCATCTCCTGGTCTTGCCTTGCCTTATGTACGGCTAGCCATAATAACGGATTAAACCAGTGGATGATCAGGATGATATGCATCAACCAGTTCACTGCCACATCCCGCCGCTGAATATGCGCGAACTCATGCGCAAGAATATATTGAAGCTGCTCCTGTTTCAATGTGATGAGCAGGCTTGGCGAAATGACGATCGCCGGCTTACTATAACCGACAACGGCAGGTCCGGGAATTCGCTCGCTGGCGACAAACTGCACGTTTCGTTTCACGCCTAATTGCTGTTTCGTCTCGTGAAACACTGCCGATAAAAAAGGCGTATCCATTTTTCGGCCCGCGCGCAGGGCTTGTTTCAATCGTAGCTGGTCGTAGACCGTTTTCGCGGCCAGAATCAGCACGCCAGCAAGCCAAACCGACATCAGTATATTGGTGAAACCTTTTTGCTTGAACCCATTCCACCAAAAGCCGCTCTCCTGCACGGGTTCTGATTCAAGGGATGGGGCAGGTACTTCCGAAGTTCCGCCTGCTTCCAGATTTAAAGAACTCTCAGCGCGAACCACCGCTTCGCTTATTCTCCCCGTTTCCTTCCAAAGCGGTGGAACTTGGGTTTGTTGATGAATGCCGGGCACGATGGCCTCCAGAGACAACACATTGTATAGGCTAAGCGAAGATTCCGGGGCCCAAGGGAGCAGCAAGCGAATGGCCACAGGAAACCAAAGCCAGTATCTCCATCTGGCTTCAATCTTGTTTTTTAGTAGAAATTGCAGGATCAGTACAAGGACGATCAGGATGCCGGCCATGAACGATCCGCGAATGACCCAGCCGAAAAACAATAATAAATTTTCATGCAATGTATGACTCATCAGGGCTCTCTCTTTTCTGCTTCCCCGTCGCTGCTGTTCTCGTCAAACAAAGCCTTCAGATCCTCGATTTCTTGCGCATTCAGTTTTTTATCCTGCAAAAAGTTGGCCAGCATCGGCTTTAAGGCCCCCCCATAAAGTTTTTTCATGAAGGATTTGGTTTCAGACTGCAGATACTCCTGCTCGCTGATGATCGGATAAAATAGTTGGGTGCGCTTTGAACCCTTTTCCAGTTTCGCACCCGCTGCTTCCTTCTGCACCAGACGACTGAGGAGCGTCCGAGTTGTGTTGGGGTTCCACCCCATCAGATCCGTCATTTTCTTTACGACCTCGCTGGAAGGGCAGTCCGGATTAGCCCACAATACGCGCATAATTTCCAGTTCTGCATCCGTAATCGGTGGTATTTGATGATTCATGCATGAAACCTCCAATGTTAATTCAATCAAACTACATGTGTAGTTATGTTAATGCTACGATTGTAGTTTGATAATGTCAACATGTTTGGCGAAGAAAATTTTCTTGGTTTAGTTACATGCAGTATACTTGTACCGCTTGTGGGCATGTTGATCTGCAAAAGAACTCATGCCATCCTATTTCTAGAGCTGTATGGGCTTGTCCGCAAGACCTATAGCTGACGCAGAAGTTATTTTTTCACCGCTGCTTTCAGAATCTCGATCTTCTGTTTCCTGGACAGATCCAATGAGGTTAGTGAAATACTGTATTCAAATTTGCCGCCATCATTCCAAAAAACGTATTTTGGAAAAACATGCGCCGGCAGCTTATCGTTAAAGAAACCTTTTTTCTTGCTTCCCACCGAATCTACCGCATACTTGGAAAAGCCCAGCGTGTCTTCTCCGTTCGTATATTTAAGACGGATGGTTGCCGCTTCTTTCCAATTTATCTTTTTCATGTAGATGGGCTTTCCGCTCTTCTTGCCTTCGGCTCTTACTTCATCAACGAACTTTCCTTCGATCGGGGCTTCAATGACCGCTGTTAAGAACTTATATCCCTTCGGCAGGTTCGCAGGCTGCTGCAGAATGGATCCTTTCAGGGTTGAAGCTTTTTTCAAGTAGTCCTCGTACGTAGTGAATTCATGCACCCCTCCCCAATAGCTAATATCAAATCCGCTATTTAACTGCGGGTATTTATGATACAAAACATACATATCACCCGACTCTTGGGTTAACTCCTTTACTCTCTGGATCTCTTTTTCGATAAACTTTTTTTCCTCTGCCGATATAGACTTGGCTGTTGCGGTTGTTTTTTTAACAGCGGATGCTTGGGCTTTCTTGACGGATTGTGCCTCCGCCGCAAGGTTTGCGGAAGAACCCAGTAATAGAATGCTGCTTAGGGTCGCGATTGCTACTTTCGTTGCTGCTTTCATTCGGTAATGCTCCTCTCCTATAATCTTTATCGATAAACTACAGCTGTAGTTACAAATC
The DNA here is from genome assembly GCF_041954005.1 of Priestia sp. BR_2. NCBI lineage: Bacteria > Bacillati > Bacillota > Bacilli > Caryophanales > Bacillaceae > Priestia > Priestia sp. BR_2. Next base: position 4,751 of record NZ_JAVFHM010000087.1, read on the forward strand.
AATACTACAATTGTAGTTCAATAATGTCAACAAGGTTTGTGCAGAAAAATTTTTGGGTTTGGTTGAATACAAAAAATAGCCGAGGCGCCTGCGGATCATGGCAAAAAAAACCATGCAATCTTATTTCAGACTGCATGGGCTTGTGTATAAAACCGATGGCGCTACGTTCTGGTTCTCCGGCACCCGCACAGCGGGTGTTTTTTTGTTTCGCGCGTTTCACGCGCTCAAACAGCCCAAACACAACAAAAGCCGAGCTTGTGATCCAAGCTCGGCTTCTCATTATTCGAATGACCAGCAGTTCAGACTCAAACTGCCATATTGGTAAGATTGAAACAATCGCTTTGCCTTGCGGCCGTTGTCCGCAGCCCCCATCGCATAGAACAAGGGGACAAAATGCTCCCGTCCGTAGGACGGTACGGCGTCGCTGGCATGAGGCGCTTTTTTGTCATACGCAAACAGATTGTGCAGGTCCCAATTCGACAGCTGCTCCGCGACCCATTCGTCGAATTCAGCTGCCCATGCATCCGGCTCATCGCTCTGATGCACCATCCGCAGATTGTGCACCAAGCCGCCGCTGCCGATAATCAGAATGCCTTCATCACGCAAATCGGACAGCATCGCACCGATGGAATATTGTTCGCTTGGCGAGCGCTTGGAGTCCACGGACAAGGCCACCACGGGGATATTCGCATCGGGGTACATTTTGCGCAGAATGACCCATACCCCATGGTCCAGTCCGCGGCCGGTTACGGCTTTGGCGTGCAGATTCTTTGCCTCAAAACGCTGACGGATCTGAGCTGCCAGCTCCGCACTGCCTCGGGCAGGGTACGTAATCTTGTACATCTCTTCCGGAAATCCATAAAAATCATGCATGGTTCCATGCTCGGCGTCCTCGGTCAACCGTTGATCCGGATCGTCCCAATGGGCTGAAAATACCGCAATGCCTCTAGGTGCAGGCAGCTCCCGCCCCAACTGCTCAAGGAAGCGGGTGTACTCGTTGTCCTCCAGGGCCATCATCGGCGAACCATGGGCAATAAATAAAGCAGGTAACGTCATCGATGCCACCTCCAGCTTCAAAATCAAGGGACAACTCTATTGTACCGTTAAATCGCCCATTATGCCAAATAACTCCCTTAAATCATCCAGTGCTGCCATTCCTGCTGAATGTTCTCCTGCCCGTTCAACCAATCCCGCGTCCGCTCAAGGAGCAGCTGGCGCTGGGGTCCGGCAGAGTACGTGTGATCGGCCTGGAAAATAATCTCCTTGTCGCAGCGGCCTTCCTGACGCATCCAGAACACCTTTTGAAACAGGAAAGCGTAGTCCACTGGAATCACCTCATCCGAGGTACCATGAACGACCAGCACATTGCCCGTAAACTTGATGGCTTCCTGGAATGGCTGCCCCTGAGCCAGCGAATCGAAAAAGACCGGGGTAAACGAGTATCCCAAATAATCGGCGGATCCCGACTTAACCGAGGTGTCGTACACGTCGCGACCGGTGATTTTGACGATATCATTGAACGGGTATCCTACCGAGGACCACAGAATCAAATTCTTTACCCGGCGATCGCGAACGGCCGTCTGCAGGGCGACGGCGCCGCCCAGGCTATGTCCGAGGAGCGTGATGCGCGTCGGATCGACATCCGCGCAGCTGAGTCCGTAATCAAGAACGGAACGCGTCTGGGCAATCATCGAGTCTAGACCTTCGCTGCCGTAATTGCCCGAGCTTTCCCCGCATCCGATATAGTCGAAACGGATCACCATGTACCCGTCTTCGGCAAACTCGCGCGCCGTTTTGACAAACAACCGATCCACCCCGATCCGGCTTCCCACAAAGCCATGGCAGATGATGACCAGCGGGACCCGATTGCACCGGCTTCCGTGAGCCGATTCCTTCAATGGGTAATGGATGGTTGCCGTAAGTTCCTCTTGATTATGCCGGATAGTAATTTGCCGCTCCATGCCGATTCCTCCTTGCGATAACGCGCCGTAATCATAATATTAATAATTCCGATAAGATTAATATGAATTAATTAAACTTATCTTAGCATCGTGATTATGGATTGTCAACGCAATTGAGCAGGAGTCAAACGCAAACGATTGAAGGGTGTGACGGTGCCATGAACGCTGAAATGGCGGTATGCAGCGAGATTCAGCCTATTTAAAGCTGGCGGTTAAGAAACGGCCATTCTGCCCTCTACCTGTATTACGGACTAACGCGGCATCCGTTTGCCAAGTCGTTCATCCCGCTGACGCCCGCACCTTCGCCCCACTCGCGGCTCTGTAAATCCAAGCATGCGCTTCTCTTGTCCGCTTCAACGTTCATCCCTTACGCACCACCGCACCTTCAGCCTTACTCGTAACTCTGGCGAAACATCGCATGGGTTTCTTCGCGCCCGCTCCAATCGTTCATCCAGGTCTTCCCGACCGGATCATTCTCCCATAAGGATGCGGCGGTGAGATCATGGTCCTCACGCTCGGAGACGAATTCTCCTTCAGGCTGGGCCGGTGTCACATCCAGAGCACCGCTGTTTGCGATTACCTCCTGCCCTTGTACCGGCACAGCGTCTCCTCCGTGCAATTCATCGTCAAAAAAGCTAGCGCTCATCTGAGAACTCCTCCTTCTTATCCCTGAATGATCAGGGCGTCGTGTATAGATTCAGAATGCTTATTATTGTGAAATAGGAGCCGGAGAATTATACCTTGTTCACGAAGGTGACAAGATTCAGCAGCACTACCTTGCATTGCAAGCATGTTATCTGCTATGATATATTGCATAACAAGGTAGTCTGCTATCGTGCCTACTCGCAGTCCAGCCCCTCACGCCTCACTACCTTGCATAGCAATATACCTGAAGGAGGAATCCCCACATTCATGACCACCCAAAGTCAAATGCTAAAAGGCATTCTCGAAGGCTGCATCCTCTCGCTCATGGAGCATCGGGAGGTTTACGGTTATGAGCTCAGCACGCTGCTGGAAGACAGCGGGCTGACGTTTGTGAGCGAAGGCAGCATCTATCCCCTGCTGCTGCGCATGCAGAAAGAGCAGCTCATCGAAGGCACCCTAAGGCCCGCGCCAGGTGCCGGGGGACCGCCACGCAAATATTACAATTTGACCGATAAAGGCCGGCAGGTTCTTCAACAATTCAAGGAACATTGGGGAACGCTTAAAGATAGTGTGGACCACATTTTAACCCGCGGAGGACAGTAAAGATGAATACCAAACAGATGATCAAAGAGAACAACCGACTCCAGGATGCCATGAAGCCGAACAACCTAAGCTATTACCAAGACATGGTTGTCTATATCCGCAGCAGCTCCGTGCAGGAGCAAAAAGGCGAGGAGCTGCTGCTCGAAATCGCCCAGCACCTGCTGGACGCGCAAGCCAAAGGCAAAAGCGCCGAGGAGGTATTCGGCAGCGATCCCGAATCCTATTGCAAGGAGCTGGTCGACCAGCTGCCAAAAATGAAAGGCCTCAGCAGCCTCCAATTCCATCTCATGATCCCGTGGGTGGCATTAACCTGGTTTTTCTTCGTTCAGGCTCTGGTCGGGTTCATCACGATGTGGGCCGGGGGTCCGGTCGAGCGCATGACGCAGGTACGCATATCGACCCTGATTCTGATCGCAGTCGGTTCCTATGTGCTGATCCACGCATTGCTGAGATGGATGAAGAACGACGCCTTCAAGCCGGAGGAAGACAAACGCAAGGTGAATGCTCGCAATATCGGGATTTATGTCGCCATCACGGTATTGATATTGGTAGCGGGCGTGTGGCTGGGACGGCTGCTGCCGGTACTGACGGTTGCGCCATGGATCAGCCTCGTCATATTCCTGATCGGAATCGCAGGGACCAAACTTCTTTTTTCGAGCAAATAATACAAACTCGTCATGAATTCGCGGGCGGCGCTTAACAAAATCTTTAATATTTTTTCGTTCTTTGTAAACTAATGTTCTATAGAAGATGATAGGATAAGGGTAATGTGTGGTAAGGGAGGAAAAACCATGTTAAAGTCGAAAAAATCCGCGATTGCTGCCATCCTTGCACTTATTCTATCGATCCAGACCGGCGTTATCGCTAGCGCAGCACCCGCATCCCAAGCTGGCTCAAACGCGGTTTCAAGCAAAGCTGCCGCCTTCGGCAATGCCGTGTACAACAAAGCCAATAAATTGCTGAAGGAATCCGACGTGGCTTATGCCAAGTCTTACATCACCAAGCATATCCGCAGCGTGACCGCGTATCAGGCGACCATGCTGGTGCTTAAGCTGGAGAATGCGATGAATGATGCGCTCCCGGCAAAAACCGACAAGGTGTACGAAATCGGGATTCAGGATAAACTGATGAACTTGTACAAATTCGGGGAGCCGATTAACACCACCATTAACAAAACCAAGGATGAAACGCTCCGAAAGGTGCTCATCAACCTGCGCGACAGCGGCTACAGGCTCTATACGACCGAGGGCGTGATCTTCCCGATCATCGACTATACCACGCTCAAGCCATACAAGCCTTATATCAACAAGGATATTCAAGCCTATATCGACATCATGGTCGTTGAATCGGAGAAGCCTGCCGTCAGCGATGCCGCTTTGGTGATCCCATGGAGCGAGGTCATTGATCGGGGACTAACGCAAGAGGCCTTTATCAGCGCGTATCCCAAATCCAATCGGACTGCGGACGTGAAGCTGAAGTTTCGATTCACCGAGCTTAGCCTATACTACGGTTATAACAACACGCCGCTGTTCAAATACGAGGACAATCTGCTGGACCCGGAAGTGCGGCAAGCATTCGATAAAGCACTGAAGGACAGCGACGCTGTCTCCAAAAGCGCGCTCCTCAAAAAGCTCAAGTCCTGGTCCGACGTGCTGGAGAGCAACAAAGACAAGCTGAACCAGGAAGTGGAGCGGTACCGTGCCAAGGCGGTTCCGATTGACTGAGGCATCCTGACGTTAACGGCGGGTGACGCCCTGGACCGCTAGAGGCCATACCATGAAATAACTGGAAAAGCCGGAGTTCCCGTTAGGGGAATCCGGCTTTTTATGGTGCTTTCGTGTACTTCTTAAATCAGCAGATTGAACAGGTTCATGTTCTTGTTCAGCTCCGTGTAATCCAGCCCCTTGCGCTGCATCCGCTCCACCAGCGGGCCGTAATCCTCCGGCCTCAAGAGCTCGATGCCCACCAGGGCAGGTCCGTCTTCCTTGTTATGCTTCTTCGTATACTCGAAGCGCGCGATATCGTCGTCGGGACCGAGCACTTCCTCCAGAAACTCGCGGAGTGCGCCCGCGCGCTGCGGGAAGTTGATCATGAAGTAATGCTTCAGCCCTTCGTAAATCAAGGAGCGTTCCTTGATTTCCTGCATCCGGTCGATATCGTTATTGCCGCCGCTGATGATGCAGACGACCGTTTTCCCGCGAATCCGGTCTCGGTTCATATCCAACGCCGCTACGGCCAGCGACCCCGCCGGCTCCACAACGATCGCATTCTCGTTATACAGCTCCAGGATGGTGGTGCAGGCCTTGCCTTCCGGTACCGTCACGATGTCGTCCACCAACTCGCAGCAGATGTCATACGTCAGCTGCCCGACGCGCTTCACGGCGGCGCCATCCACGAATTTGTCGATCTCATGCATGGTGACGACCTCGCCCTGCTTCTTGGACTCGATCATGGACGCTGCCCCAAGCGGTTCGACGCCAATGACTTGCGTCGTTGGGCTGACGGTTTTGACGTAGGTTGCCACGCCGGCCGCAAGACCGCCGCCGCCGATGGTGACAAACATATAATCGGCCGGCGCGTCCAGCTCCTCCATAACCTCCATCCCGATCGTGCCGTTGCCCGCGATGATCTTCGCTTCATCGAACGGGTGGATAAAGGTCATGCCGTACTCGTCGCATGCCTTAATCGCTTCGGCATATGCATCATCGAAGGTATCCCCTGTCAGAATGACCTCGACGCTGCCCCCGCCAAAACGCTTCACCTGCTTCACCTTCTGGTTCGGGGTCGTGCTCGGCATGTAAATCTTGCCTTTGATATTCAGCGCGTTGCAGGAGAAAGCCACCCCTTGCGCGTGGTTGCCCGCGCTTGCGCACACAATGCCGTTGCTGCGTTCTTCCTCCGACAAGCTGCGAATCATATTGTAAGCGCCGCGGATCTTGAAGGAGCGAACCACCTGCAGGTCCTCGCGCTTCAGATACACTTCGCAGTCATACTTGGCTGACAGTACTGCATCCCGCTGCAGCGGCGTGCGTACGATCACTTCGCGAAGCACGTGGTGTGCGCGCACGATGTCCTCCATGCTGACTGCCCGTTTTGCCGTATACGTCTCTTCCATTCTCTCGATCACACTCCCACTTCGCTGCCAGGTAAACGTTGATCCATCCGCTACCCTTATTTACGTATTTCTATCATTGTATCACTTTTCATGAAAATATCCCGCCCTTTTCTGGCAAGCTTTCGTAAAAGAGTTTTTTCGCAACAAGCATAACCCGGATGCACAGCCGTTACCCGTATACGGCTATGAAGGATCGGGCCTTCCCTTTAAAGAGGGTTGACTTCCTTCAGACACTTTAATACTATAAAGCATGAAAATTAACCTAAATTTTGGGAGTGATTTTAATGAAGAAAAAAGTATTGTATGGGTTATTGGCGGGTACACTCACGCTGGGGATTGGTACAGGCGCTATGGCGTCGTCAGCTTTGGAGCCAATCAAAGCCTATTTGAACAGCAAGATTTCCCTGAAATTAAACGGTACGGTGGTAACGCCGAAAGACGCAAACGGCAAAACCGTGCTGCCGATCACTTACAACGGCACGACGTACTTGCCTGTGCGAGCTGTAGGCGATCTGATGAATATCGACATTCGTTATGACAGCGCAACTTCTTCCGTACTGATTGGCGGCAATCAGGGATCCCCATCCCAAACCTCCAGTCCGTTATCATTAAGCTCGCTCGGAGCCTCCGTATTGGGGACATCAGCCTGGCACACCAAAGATTCCAGCGATACGGTCTACAAAGGCAAAGATTATAAAGACGTTTATTTACATACCGATTCGGCCAAACAAGGCAACAGCTTCCAGATCATGACGGGTAAAAAATATGCCAACCTGCATCTTGAGCTGGCCGTGACTGGCGGTGCGCAAGAAATCGTAATTATGGACCACAACAACTCAACGCTCAAAAAGGTGTCCCTGGGTGCTGAAGATGGCCTGGTCGGCGTAGACGTCGATGTATCGGCTGCCGATTTTATTTTTGTGGAGATCGTTGATGAAGGTCCGGGCACTTCCCTGTTTGTTCCTCTGACCAGTTCCTATTTGACAAAATAAGCCCTTGCGATGATTCGCGCGGGCGGAAGGCCATGATATTGAAAGCCGGGGGGTTAATGACCCCCGGCTTTATCTGTATGATCTATATTAGCTCTGACAAACCACTGCTTCATAACACATACCTATTAGGGTGAGATCACCTGCCCGTTAGTCCATCGGAATCACGATGACATTCCCCGTCTGCGTCCTAATTTTAATCTCACGCTGTCCTATCTCTACGCCCAGCCTTTCTTTCACGTCTTCCATGGAAGGCTCCTCAATGGAGGGAATGCCGGGAGCGCTGGGGGTGCCATGCACGGCCGCGATGAGCCAATGGGTTCCGGGTTCAAGCGCCGCCCTCAGTGTAGGTATGACAGTGCGGGGATGCAAAAGGTTCGTATTAGCATGAGGATAGATGAGCTCTGCCGTATCGTAACCGAGCATGCCATAAATAGCACTCGTGCCGAAAGTGCCGGAAGCCGATGCTGCCTCTTCTCCAACCATGGAGCTGCTCAGAGATCCCAAGCCTAATGCAAACCCGCCCTCGGCAGCATCGAGCATTCGTTCCGTGCTGATCCGATGGATGCGAATATGCCATGGCAGTCCTGCCGCTATCCAGGTCCTTACCTCGACGTCTCTCCACGGCTTCCATTGTGCATACAGCACATGCTCCCGAATCCGCGTCTCCTCGCATAAGCGCTTGACCCGGAACAGCCGATCGCCCTCGCTAAGGGCCAACATGGAATCAAAAGCCCCCTGGGCCAGTCCCCATTCCGCCCTCGGCACGCTGAACGCAAAGGCGGTAGAGTAAACAAACTTCTCGTACTTGGCGGAAGTATGCGTATGCTCGTTGGTAGACGGGTGGCCCGTATTGAACGCAGCCACATGGCCGGTCTGCGGCTCGCGGCAAAGCACCAGATGTGCGGGCTCCTGCACCGAAATACGTCCTGTCTCCGCCAGCTCCTGCTCCTCGGCCGTCCAGAACGGATGGCTATCCGGCAAAGCCAGGATCAGGAACGTCTTCAGCGACCAGTACACCGAGCCGGCCGCGTTATAGTTCTCCGACATGATTCGGTTCGGGTAAGCGTAACCCACCGTCAACACGCCGTCCCGGTCGAATATAGGCTGCTGAAACCACCATCTGAGATTTCTAAGGACCAGTCCCTTCAGCTGGCCCGGACTAAACCCGTCCAGCCCGGCATATGCCGCAGCAGCCGACCAGAAGGCCGACTGCGCAAAGCGGTACGTCAAGCTGCGTCCGTAAGGAACGGCCGACCCGTCGGGTGCAAACCAGTGGATGAAATCGCGTGCAAACAACGCTGCCCGCTCCCTGTAGCGCCCGGCGCGTTCCGGATCCTCGTCTCCCATCAGCTGCGCATAGATCAAGCCATAGAAATGAAAAGCATACGGCACGTAATAATCACAGTGCCCCCCGATCCCGTCGCTATACCAGCCTGCATCCAGATAAAATTCCTCAATGCGCCGGAGATTGTTCTCCAGCTGCCCGGCATCGTATGGCAAGCCTGCCTTGCGGAAACCAACGTTGACAAATACATGGAAGAACAGCCAATTGCAATCATAGCAAGGATGATGGTTGATTTGATCGAGCCACTGATAGAGGTTGGCCTTCTCCTTCTCGCTCAGCGGCTGCCAGATGCGGTCCGGAATCAGGGCAAAGGCCAATCCGAACACCGCCATCTCCACCAGCCGTTGATCATAGTCGTTCACCTGCCCCCAGTACTCCGCATGCTCCGGATCCGTCCCTGCGCGAATCCCTTGCAGGCATAGCTCCCACAGCCCGTCATGGGAGCCGCCGGCAACGGCGGGAACGAGCCCCCACAAGACGCGAGAGAAACCCTCCATCTCCGCAATATCGGCATAGGCATCGGCGCCCGAACGCTCAAGGATTAAGCGTGCGCGCCCCTCGCTGTAGCATTTGCTTAAAGGCTCCAGCAGCTGCGAGAGCGCCTCCTGCACGTCCCGTCTTGTTCTCAGCGGATTCCGGGCAACCGGATGGATCAAGCCTACCTCGGGATTCCCAGTAACCTGTATGCTCATCTAACATTCTAACTCCATTCCCGGAATGCTTCTTCTAATTCCCATATCCTCTTCCTTGCCTTACTTCCACTATTTCCTTCCCGAGCGCCGCTTCAATCTCCGTTATTCCCAGTAAAACGGCCCCTTCCCTCTCAGCCGCGCCAGCCCTTCCACAAAGAAAAAGTCGCCGTAAATCAGGGGCACGTCGATATTCTTGCCCTCCGGATAATGGCTGGTTCCATGGAGTATCAAACCTTCCTCCCCGTCGTTGTCCCATGTGCCGTAATTCCGGTACAGCGATTCCAGAATCCGGACCGCGGATGTCCGGTATAGGGCAGCCTGTCCCGGCCCCACCTTGTCAGCCAGCAGCAGCAGCCCGCTGGCGGCGCAGGCACCGGCGGACGAATCCCGGTAGATGCGGGCCTCGTCCGGCGCGCGGAAGTCCCAGAACGGCACATGGTCTTCTGGCAGATTCGCCAGAAAGAAATGCGCCACCGTTTTGGCCGTATCGAGGTAGATCGACTTGCCCGTATGATGGTAGGCAAGCGTCAAGCCGTAAATCGCCCACGCCGTTCCCCTGGACCAGGCGGATTCTGGCGCAAAGCCCTGCCCGCCGATCCCTTCCAGGCGCTCACCGGTAACCGGATCGTATCGTACGATGTGATAGACGGAACCGTCCGGCCGGACGAAGTCGCGGACCACCGTATCCATATGCGCTTCGGCCATATGCCGGTAGCGGGGATCGCCGCTGATCTGCGACGCCAGGAACAACAGGGGCGTATTCATGGCGCAATCGATGATGGCGAGACCCGCGTTATCCTTCCCTTCCGACCACGGATTCCAGGCTCGGATATACTGTCCCTTCAGGTTGAAGCGTGCAGCCAGGTAGTTGGCTGCTTTGAGCGCGCGCACCTTGGACTCTTCGCTGCCAATCAGCTTGTAGGAAGCCATGCTGGTCAGCGTCCACATGAAACCGAGATCGTGATCCAGGCGCACATACTGGTTCAGTACGTCATCCAGAATGACCTCGCACTGCTCGGCGGTTGTTCTAAGCTCCGCCCCCCCGCTGTCGTTGTACAAAAGCCACAGCATGCCCGGCCAGAAGCCGGCCGTCCACCAATGCGGCGGCTCCAGCTGGTAGACGCCATTCTGGCTGGCATGCGGAAACCTCGCGCCGATCCGCGCTACGTTCCGCCGCGTCTTCGCAAGCGATTTTTCCCATGCCTCCGTCAACCAATCCAAAGCGACCTCCGTTTTCATTCCTCTCCACTCCTCTGTTCATATGAATTGAAATCTGAAATCGATATCCGCATGCAAGCCAAGGGCCTTCACTTTAAAATCCACGGCATACCAAGCCGCTTCCTTGCCGAAGTGATCACGGAAAACATGGCGTGTCAGCTCAGGCTCCACAAGGTCGTTATCATAGTGGATCAGCAGGCCGGACCTGTCGTCCACGGAAAAGGCAGGATCCGGCTTTGTGTCCTGTACCTTAGGCTGCTCCCCGGTCCCTTCTTCAGCAGCAATCGGCTCCTTCTTCTTTTCTAAGGCCTGAACGACTTCCGGTCCTCCTGCCTCTGCTTGCTCATAAGTACCCGGTGCCCGCAGCCTAACAGCCTGCCGGCCATCCATCAGTACCAGCTCGGGCCGTATCCTGGTGACGATCCGCTCCACCAGACTCTCCGGGGGCGAACCGAACGTAAACCGGTCACTCAGCGTCAGTTCCGGCCGATTCCCCTTCTTGTTCCACTCCAGCGTCCTCGTGAATGCCCGAAGCGCAGGAGCCCGGTAGGCCGAGCTCAGCTCAAGCGCAAGCCGATCCACGGCTTCACCCGTCACCGCTTCCCATACAACCGCGGCGCTATCCGGGCCCTCTTGCTGAACATGGCCGTCGATGATCGGTACGGAGTGGCCTTGGGAGCCGTTGCAATCATAGCCATACCGTCCTTCGCCGAAATACTCCGCCGTGTATTCGCCGCAGCCGAGATCCGAGCACCAGGCTTCCCCGGCGCCGTACAGAATAAAATGCCCAAGATCATTATGGTTGTGCGGTTCGCCGTTGCTGCCGCCCTTGGCGGCAAACGCGTAAACTTCGCCCCCATGGAAGCTGCGGGAGATCAGCCATTGGGCATCGGGCAAATAATAACTTGCCTCTTCCCAATCGCCCCCCGCCAGCAAGGGGTTCCGCCAGATCAGGTTGCGCAAAGCCGGAGCCCAGCGGCTGCAATGGTCGTCGCGGTAGCCCGACCGGAGAGACTGCGGCGGAGACTCAAAGTCTGCGTACAATGCGGACAGATAATGAGACAAGCCGATATGTACCGTGCTTTCCGGCTGCGAATCGGAGAAGTTGACGACGGCCTTTCCTCCCAAAAAGCCCTGCTGCTGAAACAAGGCGATGCGGCCGACCTTCTCCACACGGAACCAATCCATCTCGCCCCGGGTGCGCTTGCGGAGCAAATCGGCATAATACACGAAATACCCGAACCCGTAATTCCAATATCCCAGCCCTTCCAGACAGGCTCCATCGGGGCCGAAGCCCTGCAGGTAATAGTCCATGCACCGCTCCGTCTTCAGCAGAACCTTCGCAAGGGATTCCCCGCTTTCCATAAGCAGCAGCGCCGCGGAGCCGATGGAACCGGCACAGACGGCAGACCAATTATGCGTCGCCGTCTCCCAGCCGTGCTCACGGCTTAGGAAAGGGAGGAACAACCGCGCTTCAACCTCCTCCCCGATTCTCGAGATCAGCAGCGAAGGCAGACGGTCCCGCAGCAGCACGCGGATTTCGCTGAGGGTAAACCCGGTCTCGGCGCTGAACAGATCAATCGTCTCCTTGATGCAGCCGGGCGATTCCACGTTCACATGCGCCGGCAAACACCAGGTATACTCATCGCAGATGGACCAGATCATCTCTTGGAGAGCAGTCCGGTACGCTTCCTTATCCGGCTCAAGAAGGGTCAGCAAGGCAAAGGTATTCAGCCGGCGCCGACGGTCGAAATACACCTTCTCATAATCCAGCCTCGTTCCCTGCCGGGCAAACCGGGTGAATAAGTCATACGTCAGCGGCGGGTTCGGGACAGACAGCAGCCGCTCCCCTTCCTCGCGAATCTCGGATATGTCCTGCTCGTAATCTTCGCTTTGCCGGATCCCTTCCCAGAAGGAACTCTGGTCCCCGCTTTGGTAATACAGCCGCAGATCGGCGGGAGCCATCCCGTTCACGATCGTTGTCAGCTCTTGTATCCTGTTCATCGGACTAGGACCCTCCTCCTTCCCGTTTCAACGCCTGTTGGTGGCGCCGGTTAGACATCCTTTCAACCGTTCCGGAACTCTACGGGGGTTACCCCCGCATACGCCTTAAATGTCTTGCTGAAATAACTTACATTGTCGTAAGCCAGACTTTCGCAGATTTCCCCGACCGTGCGGTCCGTCTGCCGCAGCAGCTCCTTGGCGCGCTCCATCTTCATGCGGGTGACGTATTCGATGAAGGTCACGCCGGTTTCTTTCTTGAACATCCGGCTGAAATAGCTCGGATTCAGGTGCAGGCAGCCCGCAACGTCATCCAGCGTGATCCTCTGGTCAAGCCGAAGGGACACGTATTTGCAAGCCTCCGCCACTTCCGATCGTCTGCTGCCCCCGAATCCCCGGTCCATAGCCTGCAGGGTGGATTCCAAATAATCGTGAAGCCAGGATTTCAGCTCGTTCAGGGAATCCATGTCCATGATCTCTTTGTGAAGCGCATCGGCCGTATAGGCGGGTGACAGCGAATGCAGTAGATGAAGCCTCAGCTTCAGATCCAGCAGGAGCTTCAATACCCAGTCCTTGACCGATTCCGGTGCGTACCGCTTCTCTTGAATCCATGAGACCCACCGATTGACCGCGTCGCGCACCGCGCATAACCCCTCTTTTCCGAGCAGCGATTCCCGCAGCTCCGAACTGGCCCGGTCATAATAAGCAAAGAGATCAGGATCCCCATTAAGACTTTTCTGTTCAAGCGCTCCGTTCAGTTTGGATATCTCCTGCGGCTCCAGATAGAATCGTTGATGCCGGCAGGCCAGCAGTTCATTGAGCCCTGCCTTTAAGCCCTCCGGCTCCGCGCACCCCCTGCCGATCAGGAACGACATGCGGATTCGCAGCACGCGCTCGAGCGTCCGCTGCACCTCCTTCAGGCAGGCGGCGGCCTCATCGTATATGTTGCTGCCCAAGCCGGGTCGATACGCGAACAGGAGCAGCGAAGACTTTGCATCATATAGGACATGCACCGCATCCGGATTCAACTGATCCAGCACCTCCCGCAGCACGTTGCCCAGGGCAAAATGCAGCGTCTGGTTGGAAGCGAAGCGGTGCTTGATCTCCCGGACATCCTCCAGATGTCCGACCACGGGCAGGCAGTGATAACCCGGCTTCAGCACGCCGTATTCCGACAGCTCATGCCGCCATGTTTCGGGGGACAGGAGGGGCTGATGGATGAAGTTCTTGAGGCTCTGCTCCTTCCGCAGCTCCTTGGATTCGTCCACCAGATGGATCATCCGCGACCGCTCCCAGCCCTTCTGGGCTTCCTCGTCCATCGCCTGCTTGAACCGCCTCAGCAGCTGGGCCAGCTCCTCGGGGTCGAGCGTATCCTTCAGCAGATAATCCTGCACGTTCAGGCGCATGGCCTGCTGGGCATATTGGAATTCGTTGTGGCAGGACAGAATGGCGATCCGCACATCGGCCTTCACTTCTTTGATGCGTGCGGACAGCTCAAGCCCGTTCATTTTGGGCATGCCGATATCCGTAATCAGAATGTCAGGGGGCGAAGATCTCGCCTTCTCCCAAGCACTCATTCCGTTCTCATAGCTTCCCATCAGGTTCAAACCCAGCTCATTCCACGAGATGGCCTCCGACAACAGCTCAATGACCGGATAATCATCATCCACCAGCATCACGTTATACATCCGCATTCCCTCTTTCCGGTATATACATCTCGATCACCGTTCCTTGGCCAGGCTCGCTGTAGACGTGGCATTGAAAAGCCTCGCCGAACACCATGCTCATCCGTTCCATCACATTTTGCAGACCGATATGGGAGAAGCTGCCTCCGCTTGCCTCCTCCTGCATCGAGGATCCGGCGGATCCGCCCTGGATTCTCCGGGCAATCGACTCCCTCATCGCAGCATCCATGCCGATGCCGTCGTCCTTCACGGCCAACACAAGATGCCTGCCCTTCATGTCGGCTGCAATCCGAATCGTCCCTGCCTGCTGGTTGAGCCCATGGATTAATGCATTCTCCACGATCGGCTGCAGAAAAAAGCGCGGTACTTTGAAGAGAAAAGCCTCCGGCGCGATATCCAACTCCAGCCGGACCTCCTCCTTCTGCCGAAGGTTCATCAGGGCGACGTAATGCGAGATCAGGTCGATTTCTTCGTGAAGCGCAATCTCGTCCTCTTCGCGGCTGATCGTCATGCGGAGCAGCACGGACAGGGAGCCGATCATCTTGGCGCTTTCGGGATCGCCCCGTTTCATGACCTTCATCCGGATCGAATTCAGGACATTGAACAGGAAATGGGGATGGATCTGGGCTTGGAGCATTCGGAGCTCCGCTTTTCGTTTTCTCGCCTGGTTCTCGGATATTTCCGAGATCATGGCTTTGAACCGGTCCAGCATGTCGTCGAATAAATGCCCCAGCCGTCCAACCTCATCATTGCCATGAACATTCGACCTCACATCCAAATTTCCGCGCTGTACGGAGGTTGCGACTTTACCGAGCTTGACTAACGGCTTCGTAAACGCGCGGACAAGCGCAATGAGCAGCAGCAGAAAGATCAGGAAGAAGCACATCTGAAACCAGAACACCCGGTTGAAAATCGAGTTGATATTGACGATCGCATCCTTGTACGGCTGCATCAGCACCAGGCGCCACCCGGCAAACGGGATGTCCTGGTGTACCATCAGCTGCTTCTCCCCCTTCACCGGCACGATCGAATACGGCTTTTCTTGATCCAAGTCATCGAGATATGCAAAGGTCGTTCCGATCTGGCTCTGATGACTGCCGGAAACGATGGTTCCCTTGGCATCCAGCAGCACCATATCGTTGCCTTCCGAAAGGGAGTTGAAGATCCCGCTGATCTGATCCTCCATGAACGTCACGATCACGTAACCGTAAATTTCGGAATCCGGCAGCCGGAGCGTGCGCACCACCGATAATTGCGTCGGATGATCGATCTGGTCCGAGCGGAACATCGTGGCCTCCGGCTCCGTCCACAGGGATTCCAAGCCTTGCAGCTCCGAAATTTGGCCAAACCAGGGGCGCTGCCTGTAATCGAGCGGATTGTAATCGCTTACGGAATAATTCATGTAATAGGAGCCGTTCTCCAGAATGACGGTGACATAGCTTTTCTCGCCGACGACCGTCAAGCTGTCCAGATGCTCCAGCACCCGGTTGGATTCCATGAACCTGCGATAAGGATCGGGGTCTTCGTTGCCGGATACCACCTGCTTGAAATAGGAATTCAAACCGGAATTCATCTGGATATAGTTGGCGATATTGATTTTGCTTAAGAGCAGATTCGTCACCGATCCGCGGACCAGCTGAAGGGCATCGCTTGCGTTGGATACCGCCTGCTGCCTCAAGGCTTCCTTCGTTAACGAATTATACAGAATCAAGCTGACGATGGCGGGAACCACGATGCAGGTGACGGCAGCCAATATCAGCTTATGCCTGATGGAGCTGGGAATCAGGCTCTTCAATCGTGCGGGCATAGGATCCACCTCGGGTATGGCGTGACGGGAATGATGTACGCGAATTCAAAAAAAGGGACGAAGAGTTTCGTCCCGATTTTTTTGTCTATTATACCAGATCATTTTTTGTTGGATTCTATAATTTTGTTCACTCGCTCCTGCGAATTCGTTATGGTCTGGTCAATATCCTGATTGCCCAGTATCAGCTTCTCGTATTCCTCGTTCACCGCCTCGTACACTTCCGCCTGATAAGGCGCCGGCGGCACGATGGCCGAGGCCTTCGAGGCAACCAATGTGTCCACGAGCGATTTTTTGTCTACCTTCTCCGGACTCTTCGTGCCCGCCAGAATGGTGTCGATGATCTCCTCCACCTGCTCGGTCTTCACCTGCTGCCAGGCCGGAATGTTCTTGCCCTGCACGATCTGCCCTTCCGTTGTATACCAGCGGACGAATTGATAAGCCTCTTCCTTATGCTTCGACTTGGCTGCCACCGCCACGTAATCCGTGGTTACCGGCGTGAGTCCCGTCGGATCGCCTGCCTCGTTTTTCGGGAATGGGGCTACGGCGACATTGAAGTCCAGCGGCACTTTATCCGTTCCGCCGATCTCCGTGTTCATCCAGCTGCCGATCGTGATCATGCTCGCGGATTGATTGAAGAATTGCGTCCGGTAGTTCAGCTTCTGGGAGATCATGTCCGTGTAAGGCACCGAGGATTGGTCCTCCTTCTCCATCCGCACGCGCAGCTCCAGCGTCTGCCTGAAGGTCGGGTTATCCAGATTGGAAGAGCCGTCGGCCTTCAAATAGTCGGTATCCTGAGGTTGATTGGCCATCATCAGCTTCAGAAATTCCAGCCATCCGCCCCCTTGCGGACCATGGAAGTACGTCCCGTAGCGCTTCGACGCTCCTTCGCCCTGGGTCAATTTTTTGGCATAGTCCGCATATTCGTCCCAGGTCCAGTCCGTCGGAACCGGCAGCCCCGCTTCCTCCAGGTGATCCTTGTTCAGCAGCACATACCAGGGGTTGAACTTGCCGGGCAGCGCATAGACCTTGCCGTCGAGGCGGGTATCCACTTTATAATCCGTTTCCACGCTGTAGCCGTCCTTCGCGATAAAGTCGTCCAGCGGCTCGGCCATGCCGAGCGCCACCCGCTGCGCATAACCCGCCGGATCGCTGAACATCAGAATGTCCATCTGGGCCGAGGATGCCGCCTCCAGGTCAAGCTTCTTGAACGCCTCCTGCGTATCCCCCTTCTCGCTGAGCTGGACCAGCTCAATGGTCACGCCCGGGGTTGCCTCTTCATAGGCTTGGATCGTTTTCTTCCAATTGTAAGCTTCCTCCGTGCCATAGGTGTACAGCCTCAGATTGGTCTTGCCCCCGCCTTGCGCGGAATCACCTTGCGCCGCATTCTCTTTCGCTCCGCCGCAGCCGGACAGCAAGCCGATCACCATCGCGGCCGTGAGAACGCCTGACCACCATTTCTTGTTCATCATTGTCTATAACCCTCCCCATTGATATCGGTATGTAAGGTCGTGACGATTCTAGCTGTGACTATCCACATTATATAGAGCGTTTACATCTTAACCATAAAACAATCTTTACTGATGTTGGAACTATTTTTACCCCGTTCATTCCCGAGGTCCCTAGCCCTTGACCCCGCCCAGCGCAATGCCTTCGATGACGCTCTTCTGGCCGATGATAAAAACGATCAGCAGCGGGAATATCGCCGACACGGCAGCCGCCATGATCAGGGAATAGAATTCTCCGCTCAAGGAGGTGAATTTCTGCATCGCCAGCGGAATCGTGAACAGCCCGTCCGTCCGCAGGAAGATGAGCGGATTCTGATAATCGTTCCACGTCCAGATGAACCGCAGGATCGCATACGTGGCAACAGCGGGCTTCACCAGCGGCAGCGCAATCGACCAGAAGATCCGCGGATGGTTCGCGCCGTCGATTTTGGCGGATTCGATGAATTCCTGATGCACCCCCATGAAGAATTGCCTTAGCATGAACGTTCCGAGCACGCTGAAGCTTCCCAGCATAATGAGGCCGAAGTGGTTGTCGAACAGCCCGATGTTGCGGTACAGAATAAACTGCGGGATCAGGATGGCCTGGCCCGGGATCATGTAGGTCACCAGCACGATGATGAACAGCCAATTGCCGGCGGCAAACCGGATTTTGGAGAAGCCGTAGGCCGCCAGGGCGGATACCATGGCCGAGATGATCGTGGTCAGTATGCTGACCTTGACCGAGTTCCAATAATAGAGGTAGAAGGGATAATCCCCGAACCATACCTCCCTGTAATTCTGAATCGCGTTCCACTCCCGCGGAATCCATTGAATCGGATATACGAATACGTCACGCTCCACCTTAAAGGATGTCACCAGCATCCAGATAAAAGGAAGGAGAAACAGAATGCTCACCGCGAACATCGCGATCGTGACGATAAGCTTGCGCCAGTCGACGCCGACTCTTGTCCCCATATAGCACCCTCCCTCTTAGTAGTTGACCCACTTCTTCTGAGCGGCCCACTGCCCCAGCGTAATCAGCATAACGAAGCCGAACAGAACCGCGGCAATGGACGATGCGTAACCGACCTTCAGGTTGACGAATGCCGTATCGTACAAATACCACACCATCATGGTCGTCGAGCCGATCGGTCCCCCTTGCGTCATGACGGCAATGATGTCAAAGACCTTGAACGTGGAGATGATCCCCGTCACCAGCAGGAAAAATGACGTCGGCGACAGCAGGGGCAGCGTAATGCGCCTGAACTTGGTCCAGCCGTTGGCTCCATCGATGTCCGCCGCCTCGTACAGATCCTTCGGAATGGATTGCAGGCCGGCGATATAAATAATCAGATTGAAGCCGATGGAGATCCAGATCGATATCAGCATGATGGAAATCAGCGCGAAATTCGGATCCGCGATCCACTTGGGCGGATTGGACATCCCGAGCGTCCGGAGTATTTCGTTGATCGGACCGTAGGACGGCTGGAACAGCACCTGCCATACGACGGCCACCGCCACGATGTTGGATATGTAGGGCATGAAGTAAGCCACTTTAAAATAGCCCTTCATATAGACAAACCGGTCGATCAAAATGGCCAGCGTCATCGAGATCATCATGTAGACCGGAACCGTCAGGAGAAACAAGACGTTGTTGCGTACCGACTTGATAAACATGTCATCCTCCAGCAGCTGGCGGAAATTCTGAAACCCGACCCACTGGATGCCGTCCCAGCCCTGCACGAAATTCCAATCGGCAAAACCCAGCACGAGCGTAGCCAATATCGGGAACAGCACCAAAATGATAACGCCGATCAGCATCGGGCTTACGAATGCGATCCCCCATAGGTTCTCTCCCCGCTGCAAGGATCCCCTGGACTTGTCCTCCCGTGTCGGCTGGGCGCCAGGCTTCTTCATCGTCTCCATTGTCTGTGCCATGTCGGACCCCCTCGATTCTTATTCGATGGGTTAAGTATAAAAAAAATACCGCCAACGTATTGACGGTATTTTGATCATATTCGCTTTCATTTTTACTTGATTAGACAGGGAACGCATCATGGATCTTGGCATGCCCGGTATTACAGGAACTTCTCCTTAAACCAGGCAGCGGCCATCCCGACCTCTGCACGGCTGAGCTGATGCCCCCCGTTCTCCCAATGGAGCTTCACGTCCGCGCCTGCCCCGCTCAATAGTTCGTTCAGATCCTCGCTCTCCTGCGGCGTGCACATCGGATCGCGCCGGCCGGCCGCGATGAAGACCGGAACGCCGGTCAAATCCGGCAAGGTTTTATCCCGCAGCGGAACCATCGGATGGTGGAGAATGGCCCCTTGCAGCGCGTCTCCTTCGTGGAACAACAGGCTGGCCGCAATATTGGCTCCGTTTGAATACCCGACTGCAACGATGCGGCTGCGGTCAAAATCGTACTCGGCAGCTGCCCAGTTCAGAAATTCATTCAGATCATGCGTGCGTTTCACGAGATCCTCTAGATCAAACACCCCTTCGGCCAGACGCCGGAAAAATCTCGGCATGCCGTTCTCCAGCACGTTTCCGCGGACGCCGAGCACATTCGACGTGGGCGAGATCATCTCGGCCAGCGGCAGCAAATCCTCCTCGTTCCCCCCGGTGCCGTGCAGCAATAGCAAGGTTGGTGCCTCCGGAGAGGTTCCCTGGCGGTAAATATGCGTATGTTCCATATGTTTATAGTCTCCCTTCGATTGGTGATATGCTTCAATTTCGAATCCGTTTGACACCATTAATGTTCGTTAGAATGCCCTGGAATAGCTCAATAGGACCAAAGTCTGCCCTGAAAAATCACATCATAAACTAGGCGGCGATCCCATCATAGGCTGCCCTAAAATCAAGCCTAAATATCTTAAATTTAAGATTCTTTAAATACATCATACCATGGATTTTGAAAAATGCAACAGCTGCCCTTCCGCCTCGCCTCCCCGCTAGAGCTGCAATCGGAAACGCTATGTCCCCATTCTTCGCAATTCTTGACGAACGAAACGAAAAGAGAGGAAGCCTCCGATATGGAAGACTTCCTCTCCTGTTTGTATTCTCTATATATGATTCCGTACGTGTTCCCCCGTAACATCACTCATTATATCAAAAGATAGGTATAATGTCAGTGGATGTTTTGGTATTTCTCACAATTTTTTTGTGAGAATGTTAGCGATTATTCCAGTTGATTGGATGAAAAACCATATATTTAGAAAAATTGTAACCGTTTGGTCAACGCGCCTCTCGGAACCGCGAAGGCCTGCGCGCGCTTGAAGTTCATCGGCGCTCCCCGTACGATCGTGAGCGCCTTGTAGTATTCGATGAACGGGAAGCCGTAGGTTTCCCCGCGCGCATAAGCGTACACGTTCATGGCTCTCACCCACGTTTCATAGGCTTCGTCCGGAATGTCGATGAAGACCTCGGGATGAAAATCGTTCGGGTCCTCCCAATTGTCCGCATAGTATAAATGCTGGGCATAGTGGGACGGAAGCTCGCGCTCAATCGTCTTCAAGCCCGCGTAGAAGCGGGCGTCCTCCACGATATAATGCGTATTGGAATGATCCTTATGAATGCTCTCCTTCCAATGCGTGATGATGATATCCGGCTTCACTTCCCGTATGACGTCGGCGACCTGATACTTCACTTCCTCGTCCAGCGGAAGCTCGGCATCCTTGTAAGCAAGGAACCGCACATCCGCGCCGACGATATCGGCAAATTGGTGAGCTTCGTCAATCTTTTGCTTTGCGTACTCCTCCGGCGTCAGACGGGGGTGTCCCTTCTCTCCCGGCGTTAGATGAAGAAACGTCGCTTTGTGGCCAGCCTGCGTGTATTTGGCGATCACGGCTCCTGCCGTAAGATCCATATCGCCCGCATGCCCGCCAATCGCCAAAATGTGATGCTGCTTTGCTTCCGTCAATGTAATCTCTCCTTTGTATATCCATGTAGTCGAAGCTATCTATTGAAGCGGCTTGCTCATAATTTCGAACCGGCGCGTCACGTCGAAGCCGGCTTTGCGGTACAGATGGCCTGCGGGACTCTGCTCGCCCGTCCAGAGGAACCAGGCACCATGCAGTCCTTGAGCACGCATAAGGGCAAGGCAGTCATACAAAAGTATTTTTCCGAGACCCTTCCCTTGCATCGACGGATCCACGCCAAACGGACCGAATCGTTCAGCTACGCCCTCATATCCGCCATGCAGGCAGAAGCCCACCAGCTTCCCTTGATCGCGCGCGATCAGGATCTGATCCGTTGTTAATCGCTGCAGCAATCCTTCGCGAATCGCCCGGCCCCAATCCGGGTTAAACACGTCCGTCGCAAACTCGATCAGCTCCACCAGATCGCTGTCCTGAGCCGGCTTGAAAGTAAAGCCTTCATGTTCCCGCTGCCGCTTCAGCTCCGCAACCTCCGGCGGCATATGGAAACCAACCAGGGAGCGATCCATCGCAACCGCCGTGTAATTGCGGGTAAAACCGCTGGCCGCAAGCCATGCCAAGCCCTCCGGATAACGCTCCCCATCAATGCCCGGAACGATATAATTCGGGGCATACGAGGAGAAAAAGACTTTGCTGCGCCCATGATGACGAAGATAATCTTCGCCTTCCTGCAGCAGCCGCGACGCGACCCCAATTCTTCGAACCGATGGATCGGTATAGAAGAAGGTGATCCAGCCGTGATCCGGGTCCAGCTCGGTGCCGATCATCGGCAATCTCCGGCGCACCGCATACAGGACGCCCACTATGCGGCCCTCGTGCTCCGCGATCCGCAGTCCCTGCGGATCAAAGTTCGGGTCGAGCAGCACCAGATTTCGAAAACGAAGCCGGGTGACGGGATCTCCCGGCAAACAGGCGTTCCACAGAGCCGTGATCCCTTCCTCGTCTCCAGGCCGGTAAGACCTGTAGGTTAAACTCGCCATTACGTTATCCCTCCTTGTAATCGTAAGCCTTGGATCGGCGGCGATTGCCGCTTAACGGCATGCGACCGGTTGATCTCCATTCACCAATCCTCCATGTCTGGACGAATTATCTATGCAGCAGCTCCCATAAATGTACCGACATCAGGAGGCATTGCTTAATGTCCATCCGGCGTTAGCTCGGCTTCGGATTGCTGCCGCTGCGGAATCGAACGAACTAATGTTTTGTACATCGTACGCACTGCTCCCTATGCAAACGGTGCGTGAGTCGGGGCATGCTTGGATGGCTGGACAACATGCCGCATTCCAGTCTTACCATGACACGGCTCCCTTCAAAGCGTTGTGGACCCGTGCGCGCAGCTGAGCCACGCTGCTGCTCCGCCCCCCATATACGCGGTTGGTCAGCAGAACGACCGCAAGATCAGACTCGGGATCGATCAACAGGCTGGTTCCGGTAAAGCCGGTATGCCCGTAACAGTATGGGCTCATCCAATCTCCCGAGGCGTCCATCTTATCCCCTTTCAGCACCCATCCCAAACCACGGCTCGAGCCCTGAATATGACTCGTATGGGGACGGGTGGCCGTAGCCGCCGCAGCTCGAGATAGAAGCCTCGGTTCGCCGGCTTTCGCCTTCGCAGCTTCCACCGCCGGAAGCGCGCCCTGTGCAAGCCACATTCGGGCATACTGCAGCAGGTCCCCTGCCGTGGCAAACAATCCCGCATGGCCGCACACGCCGCCCAAAGCCCGCGCCTTCTCGTCATGGACGATCCCGCACAGATGATCCTGGATGGATTCATCATGCTCCGTTGCGGCATAGCGGTGCGCCTGACCCGGCGAAGGAGTCAGCGTTGCGTGATGCATGCCCAGCGGATCCGCCACCCATCGCTTAAACGCTTGGTCCAAAGGCAGCTCGAGCGACCGTTCTATGATGCGACCAAGCACCAGATATCCCAAGTCGCTGTAAATCACTTCGGTATTCGGCTTCGCCGCAAGCGGCGCTGAAAAAACGGCATCCCACATCTGCTCCCTGTCCCAGCCATGGGAATGCAGGTTCATATCCGCCTGGAGCCCGGAAGTATGCGTCAGCAGCTGGCCTACCGTTATCTCTTCTTTGCCTGCCGTTCCGAATGAAGGCAGCATCTCGCTCGCCTTTGTGCTCAAGGTGAGAACTCCATCATCGATCAATTGCAGAATCAACGGGAGCGTGACCGCCACCTTGGTCAAGGATGCACAATCGTATAATGTATCCTCTCTAACAGGCACAGGCTGCCCCTGCACCGGATTAGGATTGGCATAGCCTGCTGTGTAGAACCATGTCCTGCCTTCATGCAGAACGCCCAGTACGGCACCCGGCGTCGTACCCGCGGCTATTTCGCGTTCAATGGCGGCGCACGCCGCCTTCACTCCCTTGATTCCCAAGCCCAGCTGCTCTGCACCGGCCTTCACATGAGTCTCCATTGAACTTTCCTCCTTTGCTTCCAGGCCTTGATTTGGATCAACTAAACAGCAAACACGCCATTTTTACATGAACTGATTCAAATTGTAAACGCTTGCTAAACCTATTATATGGCCTGTAAAATTTTGTTTCAATAATAAATAAGAACTATAAAATTTAATTTCATGACATGAAATATTAATTTCCTTTTATTTGGATATTACATATTGACACCTGAATACGCTTTCATTTACAATATTGTTGAAATCAAACACTCGCATAATTTAAGGGCCATGCATTCCGTCACCGCACACCCGGTATGGAACAACCCCGGTTTCTCTTCAGGAGATGCCGGGGTTTTTTGTTGCCCTATCTTTGGTACAGGAGGTGATTCCCCGCAGCTTCGGTTTGCTCATTGAACCAACCCCCATTCAACAACTGCTACATAGGAGGAATACGATGAAAAAATTCTACAAACTGACAACCGCCCTTGCCCTTAGCTTGTCCCTGGCGCTGAGCTTGCTCGGCCCAGCCCATGCAGCTCCGGATACCTCGGTATCCAACAAGCAAAATTTCAGCACGGATGTCATTTATCAAATCTTTACGGACCGTTTCTCCGACGGCAATCCTGCCAACAACCCGACCGGCCCGGCCTTTGACGGCACCTGCACCAACCTGCGGCTGTACTGCGGCGGCGACTGGCAAGGGATCATCAACAAAATCAACGACGGCTACCTGACCGGCATGGGCGTTACCGCCATCTGGATCTCCCAGCCGGTCGAGAACATCTACAGCGTCATCAACTATTCCGGCGTGAACAACACCGCATACCACGGCTATTGGGCCAGAGACTTCAAGAAAACGAACCCGGCGTACGGCACGATCGCCGATTTCCAGAACCTCATCGCTGCCGCCCATGCCAAGAACATCAAAGTCATCATCGACTTCGCGCCGAACCACACGTCTCCCGCTTCCTCGGACCAGCCGTCGTTCGCGGAGAACGGCAAGCTGTACAACAACGGCACCCTCCTCGGCGGATACACCGGCGATACGCAGAATTTATTCCATCATAACGGGGGAACCGATTTCTCGACGACAGAGAACGGGATTTACAAAAACCTGTACGATCTTGCCGATCTGAACCACAACAACAGCACGGTGGATACCTACCTGAAGGATGCCATTAAAATGTGGCTCGATCTGGGCATTGACGGCATTCGGATGGATGCGGTAAAACATATGCCGTTCGGCTGGCAGAAGAGCTTCATGGCCACCGTCAACAATTACAAGCCGGTCTTCACCTTCGGCGAATGGTTCCTCGGGGTGAACGAAGTGAGTGCCGAGAACCATAAGTTCGCCAACGAATCCGGCATGAGCCTGCTGGATTTCCGATTCGCGCAGAAGGTTCGCCAGGTATTCAGGGACAACACCGACAATATGTACGGACTGAAGTCCATGCTGGAGGGCTCTGCGGCCGATTACCTCCAGGTGGAGGATCAGGTCACGTTCATCGATAACCATGACATGGAACGATTCCACAATAACAGCGCCAACCGCCGGAAGCTGGAGCAAGCGCTCGCCTTCACGCTCACTTCCCGCGGCGTGCCAGCCATCTATTACGGAACCGAGCAATACATGTCCGGCGGGAACGATCCCGACAACCGGGCTCGAATTCCTTCTTTCTCTACCACGACTACGGCTTATCAGGTAATTAAAAAGCTGGCGCCATTGCGCAAATCCAACCCGGCCATCGCTTACGGGACGACGCAGGAGCGCTGGATCAACAACGATGTGTTGATCTACGAGCGCAAGTTCGGCAACAACGTGGCCGTCATCGCCGTCAACCGCAACGTGAACACGCCGGCTAACATTACGGGATTGGTAACCTCACTGCCGGCCGGCAGCTACACCGACGTGCTGGGCGGCCTCCTGAACGGTAACAATCTGACCGTCGGCTCCGGCGGATCCGCCTCCAACTTCACACTGGCAGCGGGCGGTACGGCCGTATGGCAGTACACCACGGCCGTGACTACGCCGACCATCGGGCACGTAGGACCGATGATGGCCAAACCGGGCGCAACCGTCACCATTGACGGCCGCGGCTTCGGAGCAACCAAAGGCACGGTATACTTTGGCACGACGGCAGTTACCGGCGCTAACATTACGGCTTGGGAAGACACGCAGATCAAGGTGAAAATCCCTGCCGTTGCCGGAGGCGTATATAACATCAAAATCGCCAACAGCGCCGGAACCTCAAGCAATGTGCATGACAACTTCGAAGTGCTGAGCGGGGATCAGGTCAGCGTGCGCTTTGTGGTGAACAACGCTACCACCGCGCTCGGACAGAACGTGTACCTGGCAGGCAGCGTAAGCGAGCTCGGCAACTGGGACCCGGCCAAAGCCATCGGTCCGTTGTACAACCAGGTCATCTACCAATACCCAACCTGGTACTATGACGTCAGCGTTCCCGCCGGCAAAACCATCGAATTCAAATTCCTGAAAAAACAGGGCTCGACGGTAACATGGGAAGGCGGTTCGAACCATACCTTTACCGCTCCAACGAGCGGAACGACCACCATTAACGTGAACTGGCAGCCGTAAGTAGAAGAACGTCTAGCTCTTACCGAAGAGCGGCACCTAAACAAAACCAGCTCCGGGAATTGTCCCGGAGCTGGTTTTCTTCATGCAGTCATAATTCCTGCAGGCAGTAGCCCGTTACGCACAAAGCACCTCAACATTCCCTCTGCACTGCATGAGCGATTCCCAAAGGGAGATCATGCTCAGCAGGCAGTAACTCGACAAGCAGGCGGGGCAACTCAACGGACCCGCGCTAATTTCCAGCCATCCGAGCACCACGCCCACCAGCAAAAAAGCCGATGAAGATCTCCCCCTTCATCGGCCTCTTTCTTCCCCCACACCCTAGCGTAAATGGTTGTGCGTTTAGCACGCAGTAGCGGAGAGGACGAATCGATTCCGGAAAAACGATAGTGGTCGCCTTTGCCCCCGATTTTCTACCGAAAAATCAACGTTCAAAGAAAATTGGGGGCAACAGCGATTGGAGGAACGATACGTACTCGCAGCGTCTCACTATAGAGAAAACCATTTACGTCCTAAACATCACCAAAGACTTACGCAAGCCCTCCGACAGCTCCTCCAATCGCGACGACAGGCCGACCAGCTTCTCGCTCACCTTGAACTGCTCGGACGACATCGAAGCGACCTCCTCCGTGGCGGCGCTGGTTTCCTGGACAATCGAGCTCGCCTCCGAGATGGAGTCGGTCAGCGCCAGCTGGGAATCGATCAGAACTTCCACCGCATGCGTAGACTCGCTGATCTCGGTTAAGAGCGCATCCATCTCGTGACGCACGTTATCAAAGACGCCCTGTGCTTCCTGCACCGAATGCAGTTGCTCGTCAAAGAGCGGCGATGCCGACGTCAAAGCATCCACGGAGCCCTGCACCTCGCGCCGAATGTCCAGGATCATCGCGCCTACGGTCTGGATCGACTCTTTGGAACGATCCGCGAGGCTCCGCACTTCATTGGCAACCACCATGAAGCCGCTGCCTGCCGCCCCGGCGCGGGCAGCCTCAATCGTCGCGTTAATGGACAGCACGTTGGTCTGATGCGTGATCTCCGACATCAGCTCCAATATTTTGTGGATCGATGCGGTATTATCCTTCAGCTTCTCCGCATTCTGGACGATCGCCCGGTTCACCTGGTTAATCCGCGTCGATTTCTCCACCAGGCTGTCCATATGCTGCGCGCCTTCCCCCGTTACCCGGAGCACGCGATCCGCCGCGGCCGCGATCACCTGATTCGTATCGGACACCTTGCTCATCCGGACGCCGATGTTCTCGGCCAGCTGGTTCTCGCGTTCGGCCTCCATGGCCAGGCTTCCGCTTCCCTGCGCAATCTGTTCCATGGCGGCCGCGATCTCTCCGGCCGTAAGCGACGTTCCTCTTGAGGCTTCGGCCAATTCCTCGGCCGTAACCAGCACTTCCTTCGCCGACGCATTCGTCTGATCGACCAAAGCCGAGATTTGCCCCATCATCCGGTTGAAGCTCTGACCCAGACGGCCAATCTCATCGGCACGGCGGAATTCCGTCCGCACCCTTAAGTTCCCCTGCTCTCCCTCTTCCATCAGGCTGCACATCTGGTTCAGCGGTCGGCCGACGGTACGCATCATATAGTAGCCGATCAGAACAGCAACCAGAACCGCTGCCACAATGACCGCAAGCGTAACGGCAAGCAATTTGTCAGTGGCCTGCACGAAATCGCTAACGGGAGCAAAGCCGACCATATGCCATGGGGCCGTCTTCAAAGGCGTATATACCACCATCTGCTCGTCGGCGGTATAGTAGCTCCCCCCTTCCTCGGCGTCTGAAGGAACCGTAATGGCGGACGGCTGCATCAGCCGAGCCGGGTCCATGTCGTGCACGATCCGGTTATCTTCGGCCACGATCCGCATCTGTCCGTTATTCCCTATTTTTAGATTCGCCAGCACCTCGCCGACCGCCTCGTCCTTGACATCCATCAGAAGTACGTACTGCGCATTCGGATTTTTCAGGTTTTTCAGCAATCTCCCCATCGTCATGGTGGCGGTATTCTCGTTCTCCATAAAACCCTTGACCTCTGTCGGGAACCATACCGGTTCGCCATCGGCCTGAATAATCCGGTCGATCTTCGCCTTCACCCCGTCCGAAGAAGACATGCCCGAATAGCCCGTGGAGTTATAGGAGCTTTGAGCCTGAAGATTGGGCGCGACCAGACGCATGCCCTGCAGACGTTTATCCGAAGATGCCATCCCGTTCAGCTTCTCACGGATCCGGTTCTCGGCCTGGGTTTTGTCCCGAATGCCGATATCCGCCGTGCTGACCGTCACCAGATCTTCGCGAAGCACCGTGTCCAGCGCCCACTGGCGGGAGGCGGCTTCATACTGGGCCAGCAGAAAATCCAGCTTGTCCGCAGCCTGCATCATCTGCCCCGAGGTCGCTTCGGATACCTGATCCATTACCGTGTCCTTGGAGATGGAATACGACAATAACCCCAGCGCCGAAGATAATAGCACGATCGTTGTAAAAAAGATAACAAACAGCTTCATGCCGACCGCCTTGAATTGAAAACGCTTTGTCATGTTCATGTTATGTACCCCCTGATTGCATGCATACATGCAAAAAGACACAGCAAGGCAATTACCGGCTGTGTCTCTTCGCTGTTCTCTCTATCTATATGTCTTATGATGATATCGTGCGTTTGGCTATCCGTTTTTGGGCTTACCCTTTGCTTGCGCCGGCCGTCATGCCGTCGACCAGCAAACGCTGCAGGAACACGAACAGCAGGGTGATCGGCAGTGCGATCAGCACCGATGCCGCCGCGAATAACGTAAAGTTGCTGTCCTGGGTGGAGTTGACGAGATCCCACAGACCGACGGCGAGCGTCCAGTTTTCCTTGGTCCGGAGCACGAGCCGGGCAAAGATAAAGTCTACCCACGGGCCTACGAACAGCGTCAAGCCCATATACATGATCATCGGCTTCGACAACGGCAGAATGATTTTGCGGAAGATCTGGAAGTTGGTGGCTCCGTCTATCTTCGCCGCTTCATCCAAGCTTCGCGGTATCGTATCCAGGAAGCCCTTCATGATGAGCGTTCCGCCAAGCGGCGCCCCGGCCGCATACACGATGATCATCGCAGCATGCGTATTCAGCAGGTCCAGGGAGTTCAACAGGATATACAGGGCGATCATGCTCATGAAGCCCGGGAACATCCCCAGCACGAGAATGACCGATAGCGCATTCTGACGGCCTTTGAACCGGAAGCGGGATACCGCATAACTAGTAAGCAGGACAAGAATAGTCCCGATAATCATGGAGAACACCGCAATTTTCAGCGTGTTCATGTACCATGTGCCAAACAGGAAGCTTTGGGACGTGAACAGCTCTTTATAATGACTGAGCGTGAAGGATTCTGGTATCAAGGATTTGCTGTACAACGACTTTCCGGGACGGAAAGAGGCCAGAACAATCCAGAGCGCCGGGTAAATACAGCCGATCGCGATGATGACAAGCGTGATGTAGCTTGCCGTCAGGCGGATCGCGTTTCTCATTTTAATTCCCATTATTGGATCATATCCTCCTCTTTGAATGATCTGGTACGACGATAATTGTAAATCGAGAAGGTCGCAATAATCATGAAGATGATAATACCGATGGCCGATGCCATGCTGTAACGCTGCTGATCCAGCGTCAGTTTATAGAGCCAGGTGACGAGCAGGTCCGTCGCTCCCGCGTATTGATAGTCGCCCACCACCGGGTTACCGTTCGTCAGGAGGAAAATCAAGTTAAAGTTGTTGATATTACCGGCAAATTGCGTAATCAGCACCGGTGCCGTCGAGAATAAAATCATCGGCAGGGTAATGATCTTGAACTTCTGGAAGCCGGTCGCTCCATCCACGTCCGCCGCTTCATAGAGATCCTTCGGAATCGTGGTCAGAACGCTCATCACGAGGAGCATGGATACAGGGATACCGACCCACATATTAACAACGATAACGGTCACTTTAGCCCAGACCGGATCGGTCAGCCAAGGCAGTCCTTCCAAACCGAAGTACCTTAAATACTGGTTGATCGGGCCGAACTGTCCATTAAACATATTACGCATGACAAGCAGCGAGATCAGCTGCGGGATCGCATATGGAATGATCAGGATGACGCGCCATACGCCTTTGAAGCGAATTCCTTTTTGTTGGATAAGCAGCGCCACGAGCACGCCGCCGAAATACGTGGTAACCGTTGCGAGCACCGCCCAGATGATCGTCCAGGTCAGAACCCCGAAAAAGGTGTGGCTCCACGATTTTAGTGCAACGAGGTTGGTAAAGGTTTTGAAGCCAACCCAATCCACCAGGTTTGCAGGCGGCAGATTGTTTGGAGCGGAATAGTTCGTAAACGCCAGCAGGACCATGAAGATGATCGGCATGACCGTAAAAAACAAAATACCGATCGCCGGCAGTGTCAGGAAAGATTGCGCAAATTTCCATTCGAAAATATAGTAAAGGGTCTGTCTGAAATTGTTGGGCGTTACACCCTTTTCCCTTAGTTTTCCAGCGTTATATGCGTTTTTGATATTGGCATAGTAGCCAATAAGAAAGAGCGCAAACATAATTAAGGTGATAAGTCCTTCAATCAGGAGATTGATGGAATGGTCACCCGCTACCATTTGGGTCAAGCCGTTGACTTTTTCTAAATGGCTCCCCTGTTCTCCCAATGTTACCATTCCCCAGATGGCATCACCCAGGTTGTTAATGAAGTAATACAGACTGAATACGCCTACGATAAGTAAAATAACGCCTTTGATCCATTGCCGATTGTAAAGCTGACCCAGACCCATGCAGATGGCTGATAATACGGCCGCTGTGATACGATGTTGACGCATGCTCCCTCCATTCTCCTCTCCGTATAATCGAGGAATCACCCGCCGGTTGTTCGGCGGGTGAACTTCTTCATCTGTCTCGTATTATATAAGAACGCTATTACTCGCCAGCTCCACCACTGTTGAGGTCTTTCACTTGAGTTACAGCTTTATCCAGCGTTTCTTTCACGTCTTTGTTGTTGTCCCAGATCTCAGCCAGCGCAGCGCCTACTGGAGACCATACGTTAGCCATTTCCGGTACGGAAGGCATCGGCTGGGAAGATTTGAACTGCTCCGTAAATGCCGATACATACTCGTCGTTCTTGATTTGATCGTCTTCTTGAGCTTCGTTGTTGGTCGGAACCGAACCAACCAATGCGCTCAATTGCAATTGTGCTTCTTTGGACGTTGCGAAGTCGGCGAACAGACGAGCTGCTTGCGGATACTTCGTGAACGAGCTTACGTACCAAGCTTTGATACCGGAGAACGATACGGCAGGCTGACCGCCGATCGTCGGGATTGGAGCAACGCCGAGCTTGTCGCCAAGCGCTTCTTTGTATCCGCCAAGCTCCCAAGGTCCGTTAATGTCCATCGCCAGATCGCCGGCCGTGAACAATCCGCGCTTGATATCAGGCGTAATATCGCCGGATTTTACCGGAAGGATTTCCTTAAGGCTTGCATATACTTCCATGCTCTTCACTGCGCCTTCGTTGTTCAAGCCGATATCGTTGACGTCGGCACCGCCGTTACCGAAGATGTATCCACCGTTGGAAGCAAGGAACGGATAAGCGAAGTACAGGTTGCCTGTCTCGAACATGAATCCATACTTGTTCTTGGATTTGTCGGTGAAGGTTTTGCTGAATTCGATAACCTCTTCCATCGTTGTCGGAACTTCTTTTACCAAGTCCTTGTTGTAGTACATCAGGTAAGTTTCCGCAGCGCGAGGGTATCCGTACAGAACGCCGTCATAGCTTACGCCTTGGATGGCGGCTTCCGTGTTGTTGCTTTTCGTTTTTTCTTCATAAAAATCGTTAGGCAGAACCAGGTTTGTCGCTACGGCTTTACCCAGGTTATCGTGAGGGAACAGTACGACGTCGGCAGCCAAGCCGGATGGTCCGTCTTGCGCAAGCTTGGTTACTTGATCAGTTGGGGACAATTCTTCAATGGTCACTTCAACGCCGTATTTCTCGGTAAATTCTTTGGCGACCGCATCGGTGTAAGCTCTTTCGTCCCGGCTTTCCCATACGACCAATTTCGCGCCTTCTTCTGGCTTAAGTTCCTGTGTCTCTGTATTTTCGGCCGGCGTTTCCTGTGCTGGCGGAGTCTCAGCAGGTGCCTCCGTAGCTGGAGCGGCCGTATTTCCTCCGCACGCTGTAATGGAGAACGCCAACGTGAAGGTTGCAGCTAGCGTAAGTAACTTCTTCATCTTCATTCCATGATTACCCCTCTCAATAAATGATCAGAAAATGTTGGAAATCTGCGCAAACGATTTCAGAAAATTTTCAGCGTCTCTTTTTCTATGTAGCATCTGGCGAGATACTCAGGAAAAATCCCGTTGAGAAAGCGCTTCATTCACTGAAAACATCATACAACATTTAATATCGAATGTAAAAACGTTTGCACAGATCATTTTTCCCCGTTTTAGGCATATAATCTTCTATTACCTTCGGTATTCACTGTATTTCGTAAGTTATCATAAAAATAGTTGTGCAGATCCTGTGCAATCCTGTCATTCTGCACGTTATTTGAGACAAGAAGCCATCATAAATGCCTGCTTGTTGAACAAACGTTTGCACAATAGTGGGAAATAGAAACAGATGTGCCCGGGTCTGACATGAGCGGATCTTGCCTCTAAGCTTGGCTTCCCCATGCATTTCCGATAACAGCAAGAAAGGACTACCGCTTGTGATCTTTAGAAACCGATCTGCGGCAGTCCTTTATTTTTACGCATGGTTGTTAGTGAATGAGCTTGCTTATTGCAGTGCTTTCAGCGCAATATCCGTCCGGTTAAACTTGCCTTCGAACGCAATCGCTTCTGCCCGTTCATAGGCTTTCGCGCGTGCCGCAGCGATATCTGCGCCTAAACCGACAACGCCCAGGACACGCCCCCCGTTCGTTCTCCAGGTTCCATCGGCATCGCGAGAAGTGCCCGCATGAAATACGATCGTCCCGTCCTGCTCGTTGTCCAGGCCGGTGATCGCGATTCCTTTCGGATACGATGCAGGGTAACCGCCGGAAGCCAGTATGACGCATACGGCTGCTTCATCGCCCCACTCCAGCTCAAGATCGGCCAGGGTTCCGTTCACGGCAGCAAGGAAAACGTCAAGCAGATCGGCCTTCAGGCGCGGCAATACAACCTGCGCTTCCGGATCGCCGAATCTGGCATTGAATTCAATGGTCTTCGGTCTGCCGTCCGGCGTGATCATCAATCCGGCAAACAGAACGCCACGGAACGGACGTCCTTCGGCAACCATCGCTTTTGCCGTAGGCTTGATGATCGTCTCAATGGCCTCTTCGATGATGGACGGCTGAATATGAGGCAATGGCGAATACGTTCCCATTCCTCCGGTATTTGGCCCCTGGTCCCCGTCATAGGCCGGCTTGTGATCCTGCGCGGCTGACATCGGCTTCACGGTTTCTCCGTCCACAAAGGCGAGGATCGACATTTCCTGGCCTTCCAGGAACTCCTCGATAACTACGCGGCTTCCGGCATCGCCAAACACCTTCGATTGCATGATGTCGCTGAGTGCCTGCTCGGCTTCCTCGATGGTCCGCGCAACGGTAACGCCCTTTCCTGCTGCGAGCCCGTCCGCTTTGACGACGATCGGCGCGCCTTGCTGGCGCAAGTAAGCAAGCGCCTCCTCGTAATTGTCGAACTTCGCGTAAGCCGCAGTCGGTATGTTGTATTTATGAAGCAGATCCTTCATGAAGGTTTTGCTGCCCTCGATTTCGGCCGCGTTTTTGCGCGGACCGAATACCGGGATGCCCGTAGCGTCAAACGCATCCACGATGCCTTCCGCCAGCGGATCATCCGGACCGACAACAATGAGACCCACCTGCTTCTCTACGGCGAAAGCCGCCAGCTTATCAAATTCCGATACCGCAATCGGCACGCACTCGGCCAGCTGCCCAATTCCGGCATTGCCCGGCGCACAGTAAATGGTGCCTGCTTTCGGGCTCTTTGCCAGTGCCCAAACGATGGCATGCTCTCTTCCGCCGCCTCCGATAACCAAAATATCCATGGTTTACCCCTCCCGAATCATTTCATATTGCCCGCGATATCGTTTCATTGCATGAATCATTTACGGGGCAAAGCGATAAGTCGACCTTTCGCCCCTTAAACGTAAAGGCGGCGCGCGCTAAGCGCGGCGTCGCCTCTATATGTTGCTGAATCAAAGGCGATCCTTCAGCAGCAGCCTGACGGCTGTAGCAAAGCTCCCTTTATATGCTCATGAATTAGTGCTTGAAATGTCTCACGCCGGTAAAGACCATGGCGATCCCGTATTCGTTGGCAGCCTTAATGGATTCCTCATCCTTAATGGAGCCGCCCGGCTGAATGATGGCGGTAATGCCGGCTTTCGCCGCAAGCTCCACCGTATCGCCCATCGGGAAGAAGGCATCGGAAGCGAGAACCGCGCCTTTGGCTTTCTCTCCCGCCTGCTCCACCGCAATGCGCGCGGAACCGACACGGTTCATTTGACCTGCGCCTACGCCGACGGTCATGTCGTCAGCCGCCAATACAATTGCGTTCGACTTGACGTGCTTGACCACCTTCCAGCCGAAGAGCAGCTGCTTCAGCTCGGCTTCGGTCGGCTCGCGGTCCGTCACGACCTTCAGGTCAGCCGCATCGAGGGAATGCACATCGCTTTCCTGCACGATCATGCCGCCTTCAATGGTTGTTACGGCAAGCGTGCTTTGGCGCTCCTTGGCCGAGCCGAACTCGCCCATCTTCAGCAGACGGATGTTTTTCTTTTTCGTCAGAATCTCCAGTGCCTCCGGCGTGAAGTCCGGTGCCAGGATAATTTCAAGGAAAATATCCTTCAGCAGATCGGCCGTCGGAGCGTCAATCGTCCGGTTTGCGGCCACGATGCCGCCGAAGATGGACGTCGGATCCGCATTGTAAGCTTTTTGATAAGCTTCCAATACATTCGTCCCGATGCCGACGCCGCAAGGATTCATATGCTTCACGGCCACCACGGTCGGCTCGTCGAATTCCTTCACGATCTGGAGGGCCGCGTTTGCGTCATTGATATTGTTGTAGGAGAGCTCTTTGCCGTGCAGCTGCTCGGCGGTCGTCAACGTTCCCGCAGGAGCCAGCGGCTTCCGGTAAAATGCCGCCTTTTGATGCGGATTTTCGCCATAGCGAAGATCCTGGATCTTCTCGTAGGTGACGCTAAAGCGCTCAGGAAGCGGATCCCCTGTCACATTCGACAAATAATCGGAAATGAGCGTATCGTAGGCAGCCGTATGACGGAATACCTTGGCTGCAAGGCGCTTCCGGGTTTCCAGCGTCGTATCGCCGCCGCCGCGGATTTCCTCGATCACGCTGCCGTAATCCGCCGCATCGACAACCACGCTCACAAAAGCATGGTTTTTCGCAGCCGAACGCAGCATCGTCGGCCCGCCGATGTCGATATTTTCGATCGCATCTTCATACTCGACATCCGGCTTCGCGATCGTTTCCTGGAACGGGTACAGGTTCACCACGACCAGATCGATGTAATCGAGGCCCAGCTCCTGCATTTGACGCTGATGCTCCTCGCTGTCGCGAATGGCAAGCAAGCCGCTGTGCACCGCTGGATGAAGGGTTTTGACGC
The DNA here is from genome assembly GCF_041954005.1 of Priestia sp. BR_2. Classification (NCBI taxonomy): domain Bacteria; kingdom Bacillati; phylum Bacillota; class Bacilli; order Caryophanales; family Bacillaceae; genus Priestia; species Priestia sp. BR_2. Next base: position 40,868 of record NZ_JAVFHM010000087.1, read on the forward strand.
GTCCGTCCAGAATTTCCGGGAATCCGGTCACATCGGAAATGCCGATGACAGGAACGCCTTCTTTTGCTAGAAGGTTCTTCGTCCCTCCTGTCGAAATGATCTCTACACCCAATGAAGACAACTCGCGGCAAAATTCCACGACGCCGGTTTTGTCCGACACGCTGACCAAAGCTCTTTTGATACCCACGTTCATACCCCCTATTTTGAATGAAAATCTACTAAGTTAGGCCTGTCTTGATACCGTAGATGCTGTCGAAGATCCATAATTGCAAATTATTTCCCGAGAAATATCGAACATGTCGATTCACTGTAAGACCTTGTCCGCTTTTATTACAAATGCCTATTAGGCAATCGTCACATTCCGCCCGTTCAGCGAAATCCGCCCCTGGGCAAACCAGGAAACGACTTCAGAGTATAACTTCTGCTCCACGGCGTGAATGCGTTCTGCCAGCGTTTCCGCCGTATCGCCGTCCTTGATTTCAACGGCTTTCTGAGCGATAACCGGCCCGGTATCCATGCCGCCATCCACGAAATGCACCGTGACGCCGGTCATCTTCACGCCATACGCAAGCGCTTGGCCGATCGCGTCTTTGCCTGGAAAAGCAGGCAGGAGCGAAGGATGAATATTGATAATCCGTCCGTTATAGAACTCGACAAAGGAAGGACTCAATAGCCGCATATATCCTGCAAGGACAATTAATTCGACACCGCGCTGCTGAAGTTCTGCCGCAATTTCCCGTTCGTAATCTTCCTTTGAGGCATATTCCTTCGGCTGAAAGGCGAATACATCCACATTCGCCGCTTTAGCCAGCTCCACGACGGGAGCCTGAGGCTTGTCGCATACCAGAATGCTGATCTCGCCGCCCAGGGCTCCGCTTTGCTGCGCATCGACCAAAGCCTGAAAGTTGCTGCCTCTTCCGGAAGCGAACACCGCCATCCGAAACGCTCTCATTACACCTCAGCTCCCGTGAAGGTTACGATGCGCTCGCCTTCGGTCACGCGGCCGATGACATAAGCCTCTTCGCCTGCGGAGCGGAGGAATTGAAGCGCCCCGTCAGCATCCTGCTCCTTGACGACAAGCACCATGCCGATTCCCATATTGAATGTCGTAAACATGTCCTTGTTCGAAATGTCGCCTTTTTCCTGCATCAGCTTAAAAATCGGCAGAATCGGCCAAGCGCCGTATTCGATGTCGACGTTGACGCCATCCGGCAGCATGCGCGGAATATTCTCGATGAATCCGCCGCCCGTGATATGCGCCATGCCCTTTACTTCGATCTCTTTCAGCAGTCCGAGCAGCGGCTTCACGTAAATCTTGGTTGGTGCGAGCAGCACGTCGCCAAGACGTCCGCCCAGTTCCGGGAGCTCCTGCTGCAGCGAGTAGCCGGCATCCTCTAAAAGCAGCTTGCGGACGAGCGAGAAGCCGTTGCTGTGCACGCCGCTGGATGCCAAACCAATCACCGTGTCGCCTGCCGCGATATTCGACCCGTTGATCATTTTGCTCTTGTCGACAATGCCCACGGTAAAGCCCGCGATGTCATACTCGCCTTCGCTGTACATGCCCGGCATCTCCGCCGTTTCCCCGCCGATCAGGGAACAGCCCGCTTGATTGCATCCGTCGGCGATCCCTTTGACGATGGATTCGATTTTGGACGGAATGACCTTGTCGCACGCTAAATAGTCGAGAAAAAAGAGCGGTTCTGCGCCCTGCACCACGATATCGTTCACGCACATCGCTACCGCATCGATGCCGATGGTATCATGTTGGTCCATCGCGAATGCAAGCTTCAGCTTTGTGCCGACGCCATCCGTGCCTGAGACGAGTACCGGCTCTTCATATTGGTCTTTATTCAGCTTGAACAGTGCGCCAAAACCACCGAGGTCCGTCATGACTTCCGGCCTGAAAGTCGTTTTGACATGCTTTTTCATCCGCTCTACCGCTTCGTTGCCTGCAGCGATATCCACGCCTGCTTGTTTGTAAGTATCAGACACGCGCTCAACACTCCTTTTTCGTTATGACGAAAGTATCAGTTCACACATCATTTATGGGCTTAATCAATAATCAGCTTAAAGAGGTTGTTCTAACCAACCTTCCCGGTGCTGAAAACCGACCTTTTTGAATATTCACTTAAAGGGTGTATCCGAGAAAAAATGGCTGTCCGCTGCGCAGAATCAGCAGCTGCAGCCCATTTTCTCTTCCCCGTTGAAATCAATCTGCGTCGGGTACTCATTATCAAAGCATGCCATGCACAAGCCGCCTTTAGGGCTGTGCTCATCATAACCGCCAATGGCGGATATCAGTCCCTCCGGACTCAGGAACGACAGGGAATCCGCGTTGATCTCACGGCAGATTTCCTCGACGCTTTTCTCGGAGGCGATCAGTTCCCGGCGGTCCGGCGTATCGATGCCGTAGAAGCATGGGTTCTTGAACGGCGGCGACGTAATTCGCACATGCACTTCAGTCGCGCCCGCTTCGCGAAGCAGGTTGACGATCCGGCGGGACGTGGTTCCCCGTACGATGGAATCATCGATCATGACCACCCGTTTGCCTTCGACCACGCGCCGTACCGCGCTCAGCTTCATCTTCACGCCTTGCTCGCGCAGCTCCTGGCTCGGCTGAATGAACGTCCGGCCCGTGTATTTGTTCTTGATCAATCCCAGCTCGTAAGGAATGCCCGTCTGTTCGGCATAACCGATGGCGGCCGAGATGCTGGAATCCGGTACGCCCGTGACCACATCCGCATCCACGAACGATTCCAGGGCCATTTTGCTGCCCATCCGTTTGCGGGCCGAATGCAGGTTGGAGCCGTTCAGATCGCTGTCCGGACGGGAAAAATAAATATATTCCATCGCGCACAACGCTTTGCGTCCCGCTTCCGTGTACCGCTCTTCCCGAAGCCCGTTCCGATCGAGGATCAGCAGCTCCCCGGGAGCGACGTCGCGAATCGACTCAGCTCCGATAACTTCAAGCGCACAGGTCTCGGAGGTGAAGATGTACGCATCGCCCAGACGACCCATCGTGAGCGGACGGAGTCCGTTCGGGTCCGAGGCGACGAGCAGCTTGTCATTGGTCATGAGCAGAAACGCAAAGCCGCCCACCAGTCGCTGCAAGGCATCCTTGGCAGCCTCGACAAAATCCTTCGGCGAACGCGCGATCAGATGCGCAATGACCTCCGTATCGCTGGTCGTTTGGAAAATGGAGCCTTCCATCTCCAGCTCGCGCCGAAGCTTCGGCTCGTTCACGATGTTGCCGTTCGTGGCAATCGCCAGATTGCCCTCACGATATTTAAAGACGAGCGGCTGCGCATTCGTCAGCCTGCTGTCCCCGCTGGTCGAATACCGGACATGCCCGATCGACATGCTGCCCTGCAGCGATTCCAGCTTGTCTTTATCAAACACTTCTTTTACCAGCCCCATACCGCGGTGATAATTGAAATTTTCGCCGTCGGCCACGCAGATTCCCGCGCTCTCCTCGCCGCGGTGCTGGAGGGCGTGAAGCCCGTAATAGGAAAGGGAGGCGGCATCGGGATGCCCAAACACCCCGAATACGCCGCACTCTTCTTTTAAAGTATCGAAAATATCGCTCTGACCTGTTCCCTCATTGTAGTAATCCCCTGTCCACAGTCCTTCGGGTATCAGTTCATGAGACATGGAATGGCATCCTCCCAGACGGATTTCAAAGCCTCCACGGATTCTTCCAGCGCAGAAGCACCGTTAATGTTAATGCTAAGCTTGTTTCCGCCGACTACGCCAAGCGCGGTAAAAGGAACGCCCGCTTCTTGCAGGAGCTTCTCCAGCGCATTCTTGTGATCAGGAGACGCGGACAGCACGATCCGGGATTGGCTCTCGCTGAACAGCGCCACGTCGTTGCGCAGATCGGTTGCCCATTTCACGCTCGCGCCGATGCCGCCGCTGATGCAGCTTTCCGCAAGCGCTGCTGCAAGTCCGCCCTCCGACACGTCATGCGCCGATTGGACCAGACCCGATTGGATGGCTTTCAGTACGCCGCCGAGCAATTTCTTCTCGGTATCCAGGTTCAGCTCCGGCGGTCTTCCTTCCGACACTCCGTGCAGGATCGCTTGGAACTCGCTGCCCCCCAGTTCGGCACGGGTATCGCCCAGAACGTAGATGGCATCGCCCTCCGCCTTGAAGGCTTGCGTCGTAATATGATCCGTATCATGGATCAGGCCGACCATGCCGACAACCGGCGTCGGATAAATCGCGCCTTTGGCATTCTCGTTGTAGAGGCTGACGTTTCCGCCGATGACCGGCGTTTCAAGCTCACGGCAAGCTTCCGCCATGCCGTCCACGGCTTTTTCCATCTGCCAGAAAATTTCCGGCTTCTCCGGGCTTCCGAAGTTCAGGTTATCCGTAATTGCCAGCGGTTCGGCACCGGAGCACACGATATTGCGCGCCGCTTCGCTGACCGCGATTCTGCCGCCGAGCTCAGGGTCGAGGTAGACGTAACGACCGTTGCAGTCCGTTGTCATCGCCAGGGCTTTACGCGTTCCATGTACCGTTACGACGGCAGCATCCGAGCCCGGACGAACGGCCGTGCTGGTGCGAACCATGTAATCGTATTGGTTGTAGACCCATGCTTTGCTCGCAAGGCTTGGCGAAGCGAGCACCTTCTTGAGGGCGCCGCCCAAGTCCTTCACTTCTTCATAACGGAGCGTATCCACCGCAGCCTGCTCTTGATAATAAGCCGGTTCTTGGGATGGTTTGTTATAGATCGGGCACTCGTCGACGAGCGCTTTAACCGGCATGTCGCCAACCACCTCGCCGTGGTGGATCAGCTTCAGGCGGCCATCGTCCGTTACCTTGCCGACTTTTGCGCAGATAACGCCCCAGCGCTCGAAGATTTCGCGCGCTTGCGCTTCATGCTTCGGCTCAACGACGAACAGCATGCGCTCCTGGGATTCCGACAGCATCATTTCATAAGGCGTCATGCCCTCTTCGCGCTGAGGCACCTGATCCAGGTACAGCTCAAGACCGTTGCCTGCTTTACTTGCCATTTCTGCACTGGAGCAAGTCAATCCGGCCGCGCCCATATCCTGAATGCCCAGCACGATGCCGGAATCGATCAGCTCAAGGCAGGATTCCATCACGAGTTTCTCCATGAACGGATCGCCGACCTGAACGGCCGTACGGTTCGCTTCGGATTCCTCCGTCAGTTCTACGGAAGCGAAGGTCGCGCCATGAATACCGTCGCGGCCAGTTGGTGGCCCGACATAGAAGACCGGATTGCCTACCCCTTTTGCAACGCCGCGCTGAATCTTGTCATGGTCGATAACGCCTACGCACATCGCATTGACCAGCGGATTGCCTTCGTAGCTCTCGTCGAATACCACCTCGCCGCCTACCGTCGGGATTCCGATGCAGTTTCCGTAGCCGGCTATGCCGGATACCACGTGTTCGAACAAATATTTAACGCGATCGCTCTCCAGCTTGCCGAAACGAAGCGAGTTCAGTATCGCTACCGGTCTTGCCCCCATGGAGAAAATATCGCGGATTATGCCGCCTACGCCCGTAGCTGCGCCTTGGTAAGGCTCTACAGCGGAAGGGTGGTTATGGCTTTCGATTTTGAATACGACCGCTTGGTTGTCGCCGATATCGACGATCCCTGCGCCTTCGCCCGGGCCCATCAGGACGCGCGGGCCGCTTGTCGGGAAGCGGCGAAGCAGGGGCTTGGAGTTTTTGTAGGCGCAATGTTCGGACCACATGACGCTGAATACGCCGATTTCCGTGTAATTCGGCTTGCGTCCCATGAAGGAACAGATCAGCTCATACTCGCTGTCCGAAACTCCCATTTGCTTGTAAATCTGATGCTCTGCGATCTGTTCTGCCGTCGGTTCCTTAACGGACGTTTGCTGCGCCATGAGTATCCCTCCATGCCTGTAATATGGATGTAAACATTGCTTTACCGTCATCCGAGCCGAGCAGGCTGCTCACCGCGCGCTCCGGATGCGGCATCATGCCGATCACGTTGCCGCGCTCGTTGCAGATGCCCGCGATATCCTCGATCGAGCCGTTCGGATTGTCTTGATACGTAAATACGATTTGCCGGTTGTCCCGGAGCTTTTGAAGCGTTTCTTCATCACAGTAATAGTTGCCCTCGCCATGCGCGATCGGAATGACAATCTCTTGTCCCTCCGCGTAATCGCGGGTAAACGGCGTTGTATTATTGTTCACTTTAAGCACCGTGTCATGGCAGCGGAATTTCATCGAATCGTTGCGCCGCAGGGCTCCCGGAAGGAGTCCGGCTTCCGTCAAGATCTGAAATCCGTTGCAAATGCCCAGAATATACTTGCCCTCTTCCGCCGCTTTCGCCACTTCGTTCATGACCGGGGCGAACCGGGAAATCGCACCACACCGCAGATAATCTCCATAGGAAAATCCGCCCGGCACCAAAATACAATCGTATGGGGAAAGGTCCGTTGCCGTATGCCATACATAATCCACCGGCTGACCGATCGTCTCTTCTACCGCCTTATAGCAGTCAATGTCACAGTTGGAGCCAGGAAAGACCAGCACTGCAAATCTCATTGGTTTAGCCCTCCAATTCATAACGGTAGTTCTCTACCACCGTATTGGCCAGAAGCTTCTCGCACATTTCTTTCACTCGCAGCTCGGCTTCCTCACGGTTGTCCGTACCCAGCTCAAGTTCCATATATTTACCGATCCGCAGACTCTCCACTTCCTTGTACCCAATCGAATGAAGCGCCCCCTGCACCGCTACCCCTTGAGGGTCCAATACGCTCTGCTTAATCGTGACGTAGACCTTTGCTTTCAACATTGTATCCTGTTCCTCCTCGGTATATATGAATGAAATGGTTTATCAAAGCTTACAGGCTAACACCCGTGATTCGGCTGTAAATATCGCTGTAGCGGCGGGTCGTCTCCTCCACCACGGCTTGCGGCAGCGGATCCGGCTCACTGTTCTTATCCCAATCGGACGAAGCAAGATACGTGCGTACCGGCTCCTTATCCATACTGTCGATCTCAATGTCGAGCGCATAATTCTTCTCATCCCAGAAACGGGAGGAATCCGGCGTGAAAATCTCGTCGATCAGAACGATCTCTCCGTCGATCAATCCGAACTCAAACTTGCAATCGGCCAAAATAATGCCTTGCTTGCGGCAGTAATCGCGGGCAAACTTGTACAGCATCAGGCTTTTGTCCTGCAGCTGCAATGCCAGTTCCTCGCCGACAAGCTCCTTCATGCGGGAAAGCGGGATGTCCTCGTCATGACCGACATCGTTCTTGGCCGCCGGCGTGAAGATCGGCTCCGGAAAGGCCTCGTTCTTGCGCAGGCCCTCCGGCAGCTGAATGCCGTTGACCTCACCCGACGACTGATACTGCCTCCAGCCTCCGCCGGTGATGTACCCGCGCACGACGCATTCGATATCGATGCGCTCGGCCCTCCGGCACACCATGATGCGTCCGTCCAGCAGGTCCTTGTCCTTGACGGCATCGCCCAGCAGGTTCACGTCGGTATGCACGACATGATTGCGGATTAGCTGCTCCGTTTGTTCGAACCAGAAGGCGCTCAGCTTGTTCAGCACGGTTCCTTTAGCCGGCACGGGCGGCTCCAGCACATAGTCAAAAGCGGAAATACGGTCGGTTACTACGATGAGTACGTGCTCGCCCAGGTCGTACAATTCACGAACCTTGCCCTTGTACAGCAGCGGTACGTTGACCAGATGAGTGGCGGTCGATAATGCCGGTAATGTCATGTGTTCCTCCCCTTAGACTAGAGATTGTCTGCCTGTCATCACTACGAATGCGGATTATTTTTCCGATCTCTGTTGCCCCCAGATTTCTATTACATAAGATTTAATGGTTGAAATCCGGGGGCAGCATATGCTTTCGATGCTAGCTTTCCGATGGAAAGCTTTCAGGAGACCGCTATCGCTTCTCCAAAACAATTCCGCCTTCTCCGTTGTAGAAATTGAATTTCTCTAGATCTTTTATGAATGCGGATTAATTTGGTATCTTAATTACTCCAGTCCCAGCTTGGCAAAAATCGTATCCACATGCTTCAGATGCCAGCTTGGATTGAAGGCATCTTCGATCTCTTCGGCGCTGAGCACCTCGGTGATCTCAGGCGTGGATTCCACGATCTCGCGGAATTGACGCTGCTCTTCCCATGCCTGCATGGCGCGTGGCTGAACGGTGTCGTACGCTTGCTCGCGGCTGAAGCCCTTGTCGATCAGCTTCGTCAGGATCCGGCCGGAGAAAGGAACGCCATATGTGCGGGCCATGTTGCGCTTCATGTTCTCCGGGAAGACCGTCAGGTTCTTCACGATGTTGCCGAAGCGGTTCAGCATGTAGTTCAGCAGCATCGTAGCGTCCGGCAGGATGATACGTTCTACCGAGGAGTGGGAAATATCCCGCTCATGCCAGAGCGACACGTTCTCGTAAGCGGAAACCATGTGGCCGCGAATGACGCGGGCAAGGCCCGAGATGTTCTCCGAACCGATCGGATTCCGTTTATGCGGCATTGCGGAGGAACCCTTTTGTCCTTTGGCGAATGCCTCTTCTACTTCGCGAACCTCACTCTTCTGGAGCGCGCGTACTTCGGTAGCGAATTTCTCCAGCGAAGTAGCGATAAGGGCAAGCGTCGCCATGTATTCCGCGTGACGGTCACGCTGCAGCGTCTGGGTCGAGATCGGCGCCGCCTTCGTGCCGAGTTTGCGGCAAACGAATTCTTCGACCGAGGGATCGATATTGGCATACGTGCCGACAGCGCCCGAAATTTTGCCGTACTGCACGCCGTCAGCCGCATGGCGGAAACGCTCCAGATTGCGGATCATTTCTTCATGCCACAGCGCCATTTTCAAGCCGAAGGTCGTCGGCTCTGCATGCACGCCATGCGTTCTGCCCATCATCGGGGTATGCTTGTAAGCCAGTGCTTTCTCTTTCAAAATACCGATAAAGCGCAGGATGTCCTGCTCCAGAATATCGTTGGCTTGCTTGAGCAGATATCCCATCGCGGTATCCACCACATCCGTCGAAGTCAAGCCGTAGTGGACCCATTTGCGCTCCTCGCCAAGGCTTTCCGACACCGCACGGGTAAAAGCGATGACATCATGGCGGGTTTCCTGCTCGATTTCATAAATCCGATCTATATTGAAGGTCGCATTCTGGCGAAGCTTAACGGTGTCCTCCTTCGGAATGACGCCAAGGTCGGCCCATGCCTCGCATGCGCACAATTCCACTTCCAGCCATGCTCTGAACTTGTTCTCCTCGGTCCAAATCGCCCGCATTTCCGGTCTGCTGTAACGTTCAATCATCGTTTAATCCTGCCTCCAAATATTAGTTTTCTCTACCCATTCGAGCGCGTCATCGACGTCCCCGCACAAGAGGTTGATATGTCCCATCTTGCGGTTAGCCTTCGCCTCGCTTTTGCCGTAAAGATGAAGCTTGGGCACAACGCCGAGAGACTCTGCAAGCGCGTCGTGCTCTCCAAAACGCCGTACCGCTTCCTCCAGATGCTGCCCCAGGAGGTTCACCATGACGACCGGGCTCAGCAGCGTCGTATCCCCGAGCGGCAGATCGCAAATCGCTCTCACATGCTGCTCGAATTGAGAGGTTGAGCATGCCTCCATCGTGTAGTGCCCCGAGTTATGCGGACGAGGCGCAAGCTCATTCACGAACAACTCCCCCTCCTCGGTCACAAACATCTCGACGGCCAGCAGGCCAACAGCTCCCAAACCTTCAACCACGCGTTCCGCGAGCTGACATGCTTTGCGCTTTACTTCGCTCGGCACGCGCGCAGGCACAATCGACAAGTGCAAAATATTGTTGACGTGCACGTTCTCTGCCGGCGGGAAGCTCTTCACGATGCCGCTGGGCGTACGCGCCGCAATGACGGAGATCTCGCATGCGAACTTGACGAACTTCTCCAATACCAGCTCAGTCCCGCTGGCAGCCAGCTCCTTGTAAGCCGATTCGAGTTCATCTTCGCTGCGGAGAACCGCTTGCCCTTTACCATCATAACCTCCCGTGGCGGTCTTTAGCACGCATGGAAGTCCAAGTTCGGAGGCGGCGGACAACAAATCTTCCAAGCTTGTTATTTCACGATACGGTGCAACCGGCACGCCGGCCGCTTCGATCGCGGCCTTCTCGCGCAAGCGGTGCTGCGTAGTGTACAGCAGCTTGCTTCCCTGAGGAACATAAGACTGCTCCTCCAGAAGCTGGGCCACGCCCGCATCGACATTTTCGAATTCGTAGGTAATGACATCGGCTTTCGCCGCGAGCTGCCGGGCAGCCTCGACGTCGTCGTAACGGGCCGTAACCTGCTCGGCCATCTGGCCGAGCGGAGAGTTCGGCGTCGGATCAAGGGTGACGAACGAATATCCCATCCGGATTCCGTCCAGCGCGATCATTCGTCCGAGCTGCCCGCCGCCGAGTACGCCAATGACGGAACCCGGCAAAAGCTTTCTGCCGGATGCTTGCATCTGCTGTGCTCCGTTCTCCATCATAGGTTATCGCTGCTTTCCAGCACTTCGTCCCGGATCCGGTCCCGGCGCGCTTGCACTCTTTCGCGAATTCCTGCATCCGAGGCGCCCAGAATTTGGGCTGCGAGCAACCCGGCGTTCGTGGCTCCGGCTTTGCCGATCGCTACGGTTGCTACCGGGATGCCCCCTGGCATCTGTACGATCGACAGCAATGAATCCAGACCCTTCAACGCTTTCGATTTAACCGGAACGCCGATGACCGGCAGCACCGTCTTCGAAGCGACCATCCCGGGCAGGTGGGCAGCTCCGCCGGCTCCGGCGATAATGACGCGAAGCCCCCGGCCCTCCGCTTCCTCGGCATAACGGAACATCAGGTCCGGCGTCCGGTGAGCGGATACGACTTTTTTCTCATAAGGAATTTCAAGCTCGTCTAGCACCTGGCATGCATGGGACATCGTATCCCAATCTGATTGGCTTCCCATAATGACTCCTACTTGTGCTGTCATGAGTTACCCCCGCTTTCTGCGAAATTCGACATTCATATGACTGCTGAAAAAAAAGTCCGATCCCGTAAACACAAAGTTCTGTGCAGGTCTCGGACATACAAGGATTACGAACGCTGCCGCCTGCGTCAAGCGGAAGAGTCTTGCGCATCCGCCGCCTAAGAAGCAAACATGAAGCCAAGCCCCGTCGTTGCCGCACCGTTTGTATTCCCTCGTAGTCCGAAAATTTACGGTTTTCGGGTAGAGACTTCCGGGCCATATCCCCGGCTTTATACGAGACATATTCAATTTCATCAATCATGCTTCATAAGTTATTTTGAACCTCAACATCCTCAGTTTATCAATTTCTGACACCTAATGTCAACCTAAACACGAACAATCGGATTTACAGAAAAAATAATGTTCGTATCTAGGGAGTGAGCAATGCTGCAGCAAAAACTTCTTGGAGATTGCGGGCTTTATTGAAGGCACGGGCAACGGCCGTACATAAAAATGGTATGGGCAGTGATGGCAGCGCTGCGCTGACGCATCGTGATTCCGATCGCTGTTAAACACGGGAAACTGGATTGAACTATAATGGAGGTTTCCCGTGTTTAAAGGCGAACGCTGGCGCTTCTCCATCCACGATTCGTCCGCTCCGCTGGAGAACCTTTTTTGCTGCTGCATAGAGGGTAAGGGAAAAGTATTATCGCAGAATAAAATAAGATCGGATTCTGCTCTCTAATTGTAATTACTTGCAAGGAAGATGGAGTCGAGTGTCGAAATCTTAACATCCGTCATTAGAATTTAATACGACGAATCATCTAATCCGACGTTTAAATTTGAATCTCGCAAAATCAGAATCTATTTCTAAGGAGGAACCCATGGCTATCTATTTCGTAAGGCATGGTCAGGACGAAGAAGGATATCGCGGAGGATGGAGCCAGCGCGGGCTCATCGATGAAGGGATCAGGCAAGCGGAGAAGCTGGGGCAGTACTTGAATGAACACAAGCATGAATTTAATATCCGGCGGATCATTTGCAGCGATCTGCAAAGGGCTTGTCAGACAGCCGCAATCATTGCTGATAAACTTAGCCTGCCGCTGATCGGCTCCGAGGAATGGCGGGAGACCAACAACGGTCTGCTCGCTGGAATGCCCCACGCATTAGCGGAAGAGAAATTCCCCGGGCTGTATTTTTCCAGCTTACGGATGGACGAGAAATACCCTGGAGGTGAGAGCCCGCTAGAAAATTTCCAGCGGATCAAGGATACCTTCACCAAACTATGCCAGGATCAGGAATCGGCGGATCATCATGAGAACGTACTGGTTGTCACACACGGGGGAGTGATCAACATCATTTATCATCTAATTAAAGATACGGCTTGGACCAATAAGAATCCGTTCTTCCCGGCGGCGAACACCGGGCTGCACCGAATCGAGTATCGCGACGTGCGTTGGGAGCTTACCATCGAGAATGCCACCCCTCACTTATAATCGAGCATCGTACATTCACGTCATGCCTGTTCTACCGCTCCCCATGCTTGATGGCATCTACATATTGTTTGGCTTCAACCAGAGACAATCCCAATTCTTCCCTTACGGTTTTAATCGCTTTAATATCCTGCCCTTCCTGCAGCAGCCGTTTGACTTCCGCAGGCACCGGCGGCTCGGGTATTCCTAAATGGCTTGCGATTTGGTTCAACGCGGCCTGCTGCCGTTTCATTCGCTTCTCTATGGCCGTCATTCGGCTTGAAGCCATAAGTCCGACCAGAACGACCAAGATGATAAGAAGTATAATTTCCATAGGACCTCCTTTGACCAAATAATCACGAACACCCAACATGAACTGCGCTATAAGAAAAAAATCGATCGACGTATCTCATAAGAAGATAGACCGCATTTGACGAATTTATTCTTGCGAGATCAGGAGGGGGAGTCGACTGAAGTGTATACGTTCCTATCAAAAAGGGACGCCTTCGCGTCCCTTCCACATTATTTTACGACAAGTACCGGAATCGTTGCATGCTGCACCACGTTATGGCTGACACTGCCCAGCACGAACTCGCGGATGCCGCCAAGACCGCGGCTGCCGATGACAATCAGGTCACTGCCGTTCTGATCCGCATACTCCAGGATGACCTCGGCCGGAGGACCCTGGATCATCTCCACTTGACCGTTAACGCCCGAATTCTCGATCCGCTCGCGGATTTCCTCCGTCGTCTGCACGGCCAGATCGTAAACATCTTTATTGAGTGAAGCTGGAATCGGGGCAAGCCCTTCCCCAACGAAGAAGCGAGGAAAATCGTAAGCATGAATGACATCCAGCGTCGCTCCCGGCGTTACCTTGGCAAGTTCCACCGCACGTCCGAGCGCTTTATTCGCTGCTTTGGAGCCGTCGTAAGCTAGAAGAATTTTAGTGAAAAGCATACAGGCCACCTCTTTCTGTTGTTAAGACCTACTACTTATTATTAAACAGCTTCATACCGGTATGAAACGAGCTTGCCGACTAACTGTCGGCGACACCCCTATGTAACTCATGGCAACAAACAAGCTAACCCCAGAAATACGTATACAATGCAACGTTTACGACTAGCAGCAGCGGTACTCCGACTTTAAATGATAAATGCCTCGTCTTATGACGCTTGCGGTACATCGCGATCCATACGCCCAAAGCCCCGCCTATGGCGGCCAACAGAAAAAGCGTCCTCTCCGGAACGCGATCCCTCCCCAGCCGGGCACGCCGTTTATCCTCGGACATGACCAGATAAGCTACCGCATTGATAAAAATAAACCAAACGATCAGTGCAGGTCTCACGTTGGTTCACGCACCCCCATTTCAACTGATCGATCTTGCCAATCAGCCATTAGCTATACGTTCTACCGCTATTATAAAACCGCAGGCTGATGAAGACAATGCCCGGCCATGCCCTAGGGGCATGACGCCAAGCGCTGTCCCTGATGCCATTACGAGGACACCGGCCGGCGGTCGTAAGATCCGACCGGCCCGTGCCCGGCATAATGACAACCTAAACATTTCTTAACCGCCACGAGCCATCAAGATTCGTTCTTGGATATTTCGTTCAGGCTCGGAACATAGTCTGCAGCCTTTTTCGGCTTGAGGGTTTTGCTCTCCTCCAGAATGCTTGATTTGTTCTGCTGGTTTTCGGTCTTTCTCGCTTTATGGTTCGGCATGCAAATCACCCCCTGTCCGTAGAATGGGCCATTGCACCCGAGGTTATTCTAACAACGGCAAGAAAAACGCAATCCATCTTAGCCCTATGAGATTAACGCTCGAGAGACTATTCCTTCCCTTTCTGCTCAAGCGCTGCCTTCAACAGATCGCCCAGGTTGGAACCGATCGACTCCTGCTTGCTGTACTGCTGCACGAGCTTCCGCTCCTCGCGTTTGTTCACGTGCTTGGCGTCCTTCTTCAGCGTTTCCGTAATGCCGCAGCCAAGGCACTGCACGAACAGCCCCGCCTTGCCTTCCTTCATCTCCATCTTCTTATGGCACTGCGGACAACGGCGGTTGGACAGGCGTTTCTCGCCTGAGCGCTTGTACCCGCAATCGTCACTCGGGCAGACAAGCAGCTTGCCGCGCTTGGTCTTCTTCTCGAGCAGCCGTGTGCCGCAATCCGGACAGTGGCTGTTCGAAACATTATGCGGCTTGTATTCCGCTTCGCTTCCCTTCACGTCCGTGACCAGCTTCTTGGTCATATCCCGTATGCCGCGCAGGAACGGTTCCGGCTTGCCCTGCCCCTTCGCGATCCGCTCGAGCTCGGCTTCCCACCGCGCCGTAAGCTCCGGCGTCCGGAGCTCCGGAGCAACAAGCTCGATCAGCTGCTTGCCTTTGCCTGTCGGATGGAGGGTTTGCCCCTGCCGTTCGATCGTGTCGGAGCTGACCAGCTTCTCGATGATGTCGGCCCGGGTTGCCGGGGTTCCAAGGCCGTGCTTCTCCATCTGGGAGAGCAGCGCCGCCTCGTTATACCGCTTCGGCGGCTGGGTCCGTCCCGGCTTCAGCACGCAGCGGACCACCTTCACCGATTCTCCTTCTTTCAGCTCCGGCAGGAGCTTGCCCGAAGAAGATGGGCCCTGACCATCGTCACTCTCGTCGTCCGTGTCATCCTCATAGTCGCCGCCATACACCTCGCGCCATCCGCTGTCCTTGATCGTTGTCCCTTTCGCATAGAGCTGTTCGCCTTCAATCTGCACGGTCACCGATACGTTATCGTAACGGGCAGGAGGATAGAACAAGCTGATGAACCGGCGCACGATGAGATCGTACAGCTTGCGTTCATCGACCGACAGCTGATTCAGCAGCACGATCTGTTCGGTAGGAATGATGGCATGGTGATCCGTAACCTTGCTGTCGTCCACGACCCGTTTGCCTGGCGACAAATTCTTGCGAAGCAGCGGGCGCGCAATGGACGCATACGGTCCGATCGCAATGCTCGACAGCCTTTCCTTCAACGTCCCGACCATATCGGATGTCAGGTAACGGCTGTCCGTGCGCGGATAGGTGACCAGCTTATGCTGCTCGTACAGGCGCTGCAGCACATTCGAGGTCTGCTTGGCCGAGAACCCGAATCGGCGGTTGGCATCCCGCTGAAGCTCGGTCAAATCGTATGCCAGCGGATGCGGTTCGGTTTTCTCGCTCTTTTTCACGCTCACGATTTTTCCCGTGCTGCCTTCCAGCTTCTGCTTCAGCTTGGCGGCCTTGTCCTTCTCGAATAAACGGCCGTCTCCGCCGGCCGGACGCCACGAAACCTCAAAGCTTCCGAGATCCGCCTGCAGCGTCTCGTATTCCTGGGAGCGGAAATTCACGATCTCCTTCTCGCGGTCCATGATCATTCCGAGCGTCGGCGTCTGAACCCGGCCTGCGGACAGCTGCGCATTGAATTTGGTCGTCAGCGCGCGCGTCACGTTCAGTCCAACCATCCAATCCGCTTCAGCCCTGCAGCGTGCGGACTCGTACAACCGGTCGAACTGCTGCCCCGGCTTGAGGGATGCGAAACCTTCCTTGATTGCCTTATCCGTCTGGGAAGAAATCCATAACCGTTTGAACGGCTTGTTCCACTTCGCCATTTTCAGGATCCAGCGCGCAAGCAGTTCCCCTTCGCGGGCGGCATCGGTGGCAATAATCATCTCCCCGACGTCCGAACGCTTCATCAGATGCTGCACCGTCTTGAACTGGTGGCTTGTTTCCTTCAACACCTTAAGCCTCGTGTTGTCCGGTAAGATCGGCAGATCCTCCAGCGCCCAGGTCTGGTACTTCTTATCATAATCCTCGGGTTCGGCAAGCCCCACCAAATGTCCAAGCGCCCAGGTCACAATATATTTCGGTCCTTCAAAATAATTCTTCTGCTTCTCGCGGCTGCCCATCACTCTCGCAATTTCCTTCGCAACGGACGGCTTCTCAGCCAATACTAATACTTTCATAGCCCTCCCCTTCCTCTGTTCCCCTATTATAACCTCCCAGCGATTGATTCCACAAAAACGAATCAGATCATTTTCTTCGCCAGCAGGGTGAACGCATGATGGGCACATGCCGGACAGCCCTGCTTCTTCAAATCCTCGATCGTGGTAAAATCGCCCTGCACGCCTACCTGCAGCTCGCTCTGGCATTGGGTGCATCGGTAGGTTCGGACGGTCCGCCGAACCTCGCCTGTATAAAGCTCATCCTCAAAAGAACCCTTAATCGGCGGATCCGTATATTCCGTCGTTGTCAGCACGATCATTTGGCCGCTATTGCCGATCATCTGCGCTCCGATATATTGATTGAAATGAAGCTGCACCTGTCTGACCGACAACCCCATGCGGACGAATTCGCGCTGCATGGACCATGTGAAGTCGGGTGATTTATGCGCAAACGAGAGAAAGATGGGGCAGCCCTTCTCGGGCTTCAGCGCGCTAAGGCCACGGGACAAGAACAAGGTCAAGCCTTGGAGCGTATACGGCGGATCCGTGAAAAAGCAATCGTATTGCCCTGTCCATTCCTGGGGCAGAGGCCGTCTGAGATCGGCATGCCTGCATGTAACCGATACATCTTCCCTTGCAGCCACGTCACCGATAAACCGCAGGAAGCGTTCATCGATATCCATCACGGTAAGGCCCGCTCTCTGCTCCTTCGCGTTCGGGAAGAGCCGCTTCAACAGCAGGCCAAGCGAAATGCTCACGAGATCGTCGTCGCCCACGCACAGGATGTTTTTCCCGATCAGGCTATGCTCCCTCAGGCACAGAATCGCCCTCCGGAGACTCGTCTCGACTGTGCATTGGGATTGGTCGATTTGAACATCGACCTGCGGGCGCTGGTCCAGAATCTCCGTGAGCCTCGCCAGCACATCGGAAAGCTCCGTCCGCCAATCGGCTTCGCCGGCCAGAATCGTTTGATACAGATCGATATCGATGCCTCCGTATCCCAGCTGTTGTTCGACATAGAGCTTTCCGGCAGAGGTGCAGCGTACTCCCCGCTCTTGAATGAGAGCACCTGCCTTGATGAGCTCCTTCTTGATTGCGGCAGCGACCGGAAGCGGCAGACAGGTATGGCGTGCCAGCTCTTTGGTGGATATGCCCGGACGCATATAACTCGCTACCAGCAGTTGTTCAATCACCTGAACGCCTTCCTGCAAACGAACCTTGGTTTTCACTTCTTCTATATAATTCATCATATGAATCACGCTCTTTTCCTGAATATGGGGTGGTTATTGCCCCTGGAAAAGAACACACGTGACCCCATACATGCTGCAGTAATAAAAAAAGGACAGAAGTCCATGAACCATCGTTCACCTTCTGTCCCCCAAGCGGGAAGCCGTGCCCGGGGCACGGCCGTACAGTCAATATATAAGGGATGGCTGTTGTGTTCTTAACCAGGTGGACTCAGAGCCTTCGCGCCATGACAAATAAACCTCACATAAAGTGGGTTTTTGCCAAAACACAAGCCAGAGTCCTATACAATTTGGTTAGTTAAGAACACGCACCGACATCAAGACAGCTCCCCTATTTTCAATATAAATCCCGCCGACTAAAATCTGTTCGCCATAAAAATAATATCCTTCTTCACTTCAAAACCGTGTTTCCGATAAAAATCTTCTGCCGGAAGATCCTTTTCCGTAAGCAGCACCATGCAATGAATGTTAATCGATTTCAAATACTCCTTTATGCCATGCATTAATGCCGAACCTAGTCCGCCGCCCTGGAGATCGGTATCGATATAATACTCCTGGATATAGTATTCCTCACCGCTATACCAGCTCTTCGTATGACCAAAACAAGCTCCCAGTACCTTACCATCTTGTTCTATAACAAATCCCAGGAATACCGGATTGTCCATAAATTCTCCGAGGTATTGCTGTACATGCTGCACGGAGTCCCACTGATCGAACCAGGGTTCGCCGCTAAAGACCTTGAGCATCAGCTCGGAACATGCTCCAAGGTCGGGTTTGTCCATCAATCTGACATTCTGTTTCGTTTCCATCAAGCCGTTACACCCCATGATCTGTGAATAATATCGTTATCCCCGAAAAGCCTAACCGTCCGGATCATCATGAATATAGGAGCAAAGTCATTCAGACTCGACTCCTTACAAACTATCGGGTGATGGCTCACGTTCCTTTCCGTGGAGGATTCCAGTCTTTCCGCCAATATGGCGCGCGCCCGGTGCAGACGGGATTTCACCGTTCCTTCCGGTATCCCTGCGATTTCGGCGATCGCTCTGATCGGCATGTCCCTGTAATAATGAAGCTGAATGACCCTGCGTAAATCGTCTTCCAGATGTGCTACGGCCTCCTTAAGCTCGATCGCTTCATACGGCATTGCATCGGCAACCTCATCGACAGGCGCAACGGTACGCTGCCGCTGCTGGGAGCGCAGCAATTGCAGGCATTCATGAATGAGAATGCGGCTCAGCCATGTTTTGAAAAAAGCAGGCTCTTTCAAGGAAGGCATAGCTGCGAAGGATTTTACGATCGTTTCCTGTACGGCATCCGCGCAGTCCTCTTCCCGCTTCAGATACAGAAAGGCCAAACCGTACAAATTACGCTCGTTAGCAAGGATCAGCCTGCTGAAAGCTTCCGGGTCCCCCTGCTGGGCAAGCCGAACATCGCGCTCTATATCGGATTTCTTGTTTTTGTTCACGTTATGAGACCTCCTTTGTGGCGCTTCCTCGGGCCTTACATAAGTTAGATGCCTGAGAGCGCACCCAGGTTCACGCACTTTATTATTTTTTTTGAAAAAAGCGGGTGCCGCGATCACCTACATTTTCGCACAGTTCCGTTCATTCTTTCCATATTGAATCTTCAACATATGAAAAGACACCGCAAGGTCGTTAACCTCACGGTGTCTCGTTTAGCCTATAAATCGTTCATGCCATGAAAATTAAATGCTGCCCTCGATTCACTTTCCATCCGCATCCTTATCCACATACCGACCTTGCTCGGGAACGGCCAAACGGTCAAAGTCCCGGGCCAACCGCGCAAGCGAAGTCGTTAGCTCTTCACCGCGCATGGAGACGCCGTGCCCCGTGACCAGAATTTCGGGATTCAGGCTTGCCAGGCGGCGAACCGATTCACGCGCCAGATCCCAATCCGGAGTAAAATACATCGGCGGACCGTGAAGCTCCTTCTCCTGCCCGATGACGGCAAGCGCCGACTCCTGCTTCACCGTAATGACCGCGTCTCCCGCTACGAGGACCCGATCCCGTTCGCGGAACAGGGAAACATGTCCGGGGCTATGCCCCGGCGTCGGTAGCCATTTGAATTCGGGAAGACCGGGTACGCTTCCGTCCTCCGGCAGCGGTCGTATCCTCGATCCCAGATCGATGGCTTTGTTCGGATACATGGGAGCAACGCGGGCCATCAATCCCCCGCCTACGCTCGGATCCCCTGGAGGATAGTCTTCTTGTCCCGTAAGAAACGGCAGTTCGCTCGGGTGTGCGTAGACGGGAACGTTCCAGCGATCGGCCAATTCCTTCACATTGCCCACATGGTCGAAATGGCCATGCGTCAGCACGATGGCCATCGGGGGCTTGCCGAATCGGTTCTCCGCTCCTTCCGCAATGGAGCCCTCGAAATTTCCGAGTCCCGTGTCAATCAGCACCCAGTCACCGGTTCCCGGCGTACCGATCATTTGGACGTTCACCATGACGGTACGCAAGGAAAGAATATCGGTCGTAACCTCTTCGGTCTCTACGGCACCCGTCTTTAACATGCTGTGATCATTCATTATGGAATCGCCCCCATTTCTCGTTGTTGAGTGCTTCTTGTAATAACATACCCGTTTTGGCCCTTTTCAACGAAGAAATGGCGGTTTTTACTGAATGATTTTGTTGAGACGCTCCAGATAACGCCAGCGAGTAATAAAGAAATACATGATCTGGATGCTCAGGAAGAAGATGAAGATCTTCAAACTATGCCCTACGATCGAGAAGTCTACCAGCTGCTGAAGCGCAACAAAGGCAACGCCGCTATGGATGAGTGCAATAAGCATCGGCAAAAAGAACATAATGACAAGCTGCTTGGTAATGATGGTGCCAAGCTCTTTTTTGCTGAGTCCCACCTTGGCAATCATGCGATACTGCTGTTCGTCCCGGGCAAGATCCGCGTATAGCCGGAAATATACAAAGCTTGCCGCGAAGGTAAAGAACACGATGCCGACCAGGCCGCTAACCATAAGCAGAATGCCGTTCTGCTGCTGGGCGCTTTTCCAATCCAAGTACAATGACTTGAGATAATAGCTGTAGTCTTCCGGCTCTTTAAGACGTTCCTGAATCGATCTGGACACATCCCCCGTATTCTTCCAATCCTGCACGTAAAACGTATGGAATGCCGCATAACCGAATTCCTGATCCTCTTGTGCCTGGAGCACATCATTGTACAGGCGGTCGGATACGACCAGCGTATCGCCGTAGGTCGCGGGCACCGCAATGAACGTTTCGGCTTTGAGCACCTTGACGATTTCCGATGTTTTCCCGTTTATCACCTCGAATTGATCATTCCCAGGACCATCGATTCGGTAGCTGTTCTTCTCCGTGACGGTCCCCGGGGTCAGGATGCCTTCCAGGTCGCCCAATGTTTCTGACGGGTAACCCATCGACTGAATAAGACTGTTATATTCGCTGAGCTTAATCAGATTGATCCCGTTATCCGAGAATATCGGAGTAACCTCCGCCTCCTTGTACTGAAATCCGCCCTTCTTGAGCTCCTCCCTGATCATATCAAGATGACGATTCCCTTTATCAGCGTTCTCATCATTCATAGTGTACGTATAGGCATAAGGATTCTCCATGGCCGACAGGCCGGGATCCCCGATTGCAAGCGTGGTGCCGATCCCGGTAAAGGCGGATGCCGAGATGACCGATACGAGGAAGAACATCACCGCATTGTCTTTGATTCTGTACAGCAGCTCCGAGATCGTCAGCAGGTTGGTTCGGCGAAAGAAGAACCGCTCTTTCTTCTGCAGATACCGCATAAAAAACACGCTGAACTGAGTGAAGAGAAAATACGTG
Source organism: Priestia sp. BR_2 (assembly GCF_041954005.1). NCBI lineage: Bacteria > Bacillati > Bacillota > Bacilli > Caryophanales > Bacillaceae > Priestia > Priestia sp. BR_2. The sequence continues at coordinate 62,315 of NZ_JAVFHM010000087.1, forward strand.
CCGATAATGACGAATATAACGCCGCCAAGCAGCAGGAACAGATTGAAGATTTGGAGAATGGCAAAAACCATGACCATGCCGTAACCGGTTCCGATCAGCAGGACAGCCAGCACGGCCAGCCAAGGCGATGCTTTCGGCTGCGGCTTGGGGCTTTCCTCTGCTTTCACCAGGGCGAGCAGCGTGCCCTTCCGCAGCATGAACGAGGAGAACAACGCAATCAGCAGGAACAATACGGCATAAGCCGCAGCCGTAACGATCAGCGATTCGAGCGGAAAATAAAACGGAAGTCCCTTATCCACGGCCAGCAGCTTGGCGCTGATTAGCAGGATCAGCTTGGAGAACAGCAATCCCGTTCCGATGCCGACTACGATCGCTGCAGCGCCAATCAGGATATTCTCGATGAACAGCATCCGGTTCAATTGCTTGCGGGACATGCCGAGGATCAGCAGAATGCCGAACTCCTTTTTCCGAACCTTGATGAAAGCCCCCACCGAATACAGCAGAAAGAAAAATGAAAAAACGAACACGATGTACTGGGATACCGTCATGCCCATCGTACCCAGCATGGACATGGTACCGCTGGAGGAGACCAAGCCGTCCTTCAGCTGTGGGTGAAACGACAGCAGCCCGTAGGTAAAGAAAATCATGACGGAAAAAGCACTGCTCAGGAAATGGGCAATATATGTGCGCTTGCTGCGCAGGACATTGTTAATGGCGAACTGGCGAAAATTCATGTCCCGAACCTCCCAGCAGCGATAACACGTTGATGATTTTTTGATAAAAGGCCGATTGGCTGTCGCCGTACGTGATTTCGTTGTACAACTGCCCGTCCTTGATAAACACCACCCGATTGCAGTAGCTTGCTGCCACCGGGTCATGGGTGACCAGCAGCATGGTCACTTGGTCTTCCTTGTTTCTCCGGTCCATCATTTCCATGACGTCGCGGGCCGACTTGGAGTCCAAGTTGCCTGTCGGCTCATCGGCCAGAACCAGCTTCGGTACGTGGATCATGGCCCGCGCTATCGCCGTCCGCTGCGCCTGTCCCCCCGATATTTCATAAGTCCGCTTGTCCAGTATCGATGTGATGCCCAGTTTATCGGCCAAAATGCCGACACGGCGGTTCATCTCATCCAGATCCACGCCGTCCAGCGCCAGGGGGAGCAGGATATTCTCCTTCACCGTCAGCGTATTAAGCAGGTTGAAGGACTGAAAGACAAATCCCAGCTCACGCCGGCGGAACATGGCGAGTTTATCCTGGGATAATCGGAACGGATCCTCCCCGCCGATGGTGATCTCCCCGGACGTAGGTCGGTCGATGGTGGAGATCATGTTGAGCAGCGTCGTTTTTCCGCTGCCGGAGGGGCCCATGATGCCGACGAATTCCCCTTGGTTGATGCTCAGATTGATATTGGAAAGCGCCTCGTGGGACACTGCGGCCTTATAGACTTTGCCCAGATTGCGCACGTTTAGTATTTCCATCTTGTTGTAAACCTCACTTTCGTTATTTCGTTCCTGTAAGGTTAGTGTATAGCATCGGGCGGGCCATCTCCTATCGATCACTCTTTCGCCAACCTTACATCGGTGTAAGATACATGCGCAGACCGGCTCAGGGTACGTCACTGTTGCCATTCTAAAGGCGCTTCGGGTACGTATATTAAAAAACCGCTTTGAGTACGCACTGTTGCGATTCTTAAGGCCGCTTCGAGTACGTCACTGTTTGCGATTCTAAAGGCGCTTCGAGTACGTAACGTTCCTACGATCGCTGTTGCCCCCAAATTTTCTGAACGATTACACCGAGGTGAAAATTCGGGTGCAAAGGCGACCGCTTCGCTTCTTCGGAATCGTTTCGTCCTCTTTCGCTGATGCGTGCGGATTCCTACTCCTATTTAAACAAAAGAAAAACCTTATCTCCGGGATTCATGATGTATTCAACCATCAATTACCCGAGATAAGGTGTTCTCGTAAAGTATTTAGGTGACTTATTACACCATTCCATAAGCTAAGGATAACTTAGATATAGTCTGACTGCCCCTCCTCAAACGCCTATATCCATCCGGTTATCTTGATCTTAGACAGCCTCCAACTCACTTGACAACAAAAGCCTTCGCCAGTCAAACGCCAACAGGACTAACTATTGCCAGTCTCACCCTCAGAAAATCAGCCTCACGGTCGTTCCTCTTCCCGGCTCGGATTCCAGCTCGATTTGGTGGTTCATTTTATGGACCACTTCTTTGACGAGATACAAGCCCATGCCGGTGGATTCCTTCAGCTTGCGGCCGTTTTCCCCGGTATAGAACGGGTCGAACACCCGCTTCAAGTCGGATGGCGGTATGCCCATTCCCCGGTCCGTGATCTCCAGCACCACATGGCGGTGGTCCTCCGTCCGGCTGGCCTGGATCGTCACCTTAAGCCCGGTTCCGGCAGAATATTTAATGGCGTTGGACAGCAGCTGCAGCATGATGAACCGAAGCCATTTGGCATCCGTCTGAACGGTGAGATCCGAATCGATCCGGACCTCCGGATACACATGACTGTGAATAAAATAACGCTTGTTCTCGTGCACCGCCTCGACTGCCGCCTGATGAAGCTTCACGGGCTCCACGCTGAAATCCTGCTCGAAGGTTTCGAGCCTGGACATGTAGAGCACCATCTCCAGCCCGCGCCGAATCCGGTCGGATTCCTCGGATAAACTCTTGAAGGCGTCGTTATCATCCTCCTGCGTGATCATCTCAATGACGGACAGCGGCGTTTTCATCTGATGCACCCACTGATTCATGAAGATCATATGCTCTTTCCGCCGGCGCTCCCACTCTTCCATGACCGTGCGGTATTGACGGTACTGCTCTTCCATAAGCTCGCTAAGGGCCGTAGGCAGCGGGGCCGACTCGTTATGCTTGATCGATTCCTCCAACGACCTGATGGGCTGCGACAGCCGCTCATAGAAATCCCGGTGCGTGAAATACCGGAATGCCAAGTACCCGCCAAGAATGGTCAGACCGAGGAAAACGGCATAAGCCGCTGTCACCGGATGATCATAGCCGTCATACCAGAATACGAGCAGCACCACGAACAAGGCCGCGGTTACAAACAGAATGAGGGGCAAATGCTCACGCCAAAACAGCTTCTTCATTGCCTACCTCTTCCATACGGTATGCAGCCTGTACCCCGAACCGCGAATCGTTTCCAGCGCATTCTCAATCCCTAACTCCCCTAGCCGTTTCCTCACCCGGTTAATATTCACGCTGAGCGTATTATCGTCCACGAACGTATCGTCCCACAGCTTCTCCAGAATCGTCTCGCGCGTCACTAGCCGGGGGCTCCGGCTCAGCAGCGTTTCCAGAAGGACCGTTTCTTTTTTCGTGAGCACGGATGTCTGATCGTGAAGAGTCAGCTCCATCCGTTCGGGATAGAGGACAAGCCCGTCCTTCTCCACCGTACGCTCGGCGGATGCTGCCGCATAGTCGCCGTATACGCGGCGCAGCTGGCTGTGGATTTTGGCGATGACGATATCGTAAGCAAACGGCTTGGTGATATAATCATCCGCGCCGTTCTCCAAGGCCCGGAGCTGATCCGGCGTCCCGTTACGGGCCGAGATGAATATAATCGGGCAGGTCGATACCGACCGGATCTGGCGGCACCAATAATATCCGTCAAAGCTTGGCAGGTTCACGTCGAGAAGAACGAGATGCGGCTTTATCTCATGGAACTGCTCCAGCACATGATCGAAATCCTCGACGATGTTTCCTTCATTTCCGTACCGTTCGATATGCGATTGCAGCAGCCCCGCCAGCTTGGGGTCATCCTCAACGATCATGATTTTGTACATCCGTTCACCCTCCATGAAGCGTCAGGCCGCTCTCTCCCCTCCGAAAGAACAACCTGATGGTTTATGATCCCCTAACGATAGCCGCTTCAAAAAAGTTGGTTCCGTCCGGCGCTGTGCCCTGCACGTACACCCGATTATTCTCCTCGGCCGAACGCTTGATCACCATCGTATCCTTCAGTCTGGCCTCGTTATGGTATGTAATTTTGAAGCCGGTCACTCGCCCTTCCCGAAGTTCCTGCTCATCCAGCACGTCAAAGCACAAATCCGCATACCGGGCGTTATTCAAATGGCCGTTCGTATCGATTCCACTATACCGGACCGTATACGTATACGCATCATCCAGCAGTACCCCTTCAGGCAATACGGCTTTGCTTGGCAGCTCTCCAACCGTTTCCTGACCGATCGGCACCTCGTACGGAAACATGGACGGACGCAGAATTTTCCGTTTATGAATGTCCACCAGCGCCCATACCGAGCGGCCCTCGCCCAGCAATTCCCCATCGCCGTTCTTGATCCGATAATCCCGATGCCACAGCGCCCCTTTGGACCCGCGGCTCCAGGTGTCCACATATACGGTTTCCATATCCCTTGGCATCCGCCGCATCTCAAGCTCCAGCGTAATCAGCATCCAGCCCATGCCCCGCTCGATCATTTCCTCGCGGCTGATTCCCAGCGCCTCAATATGCCGGTCAGCCGCTCTCTGCAAAATACTGAGCAGCGAAGACCATCGGCAGTCTCCCTTAAAGTCTGCGTCAACGGATTGAATGGTATATTCTTCTGTCCATTTTTCTATCATGAGTCCCATGCCAGCTCCTTTATTTTCTCAACCTAACCACTCTCTTCAAGCATAATCAAAAAAACCGCATTTATCAAAGAACGAAGCAGCCTATCACTACGTTGGAAAATAATGATTTTATCCAAGTTGCTGGTCAATCCGGTTTAAAAGTCACGTCTTTGGTTAATAGTAAGGCACAAACAACTATAACTTATACGAGGTGATAAACATGAGTTTTCTTTGGTCATTAATCGTTGGCGGTATCATCGGATGGATTGCTGGTTTGATTATGGGCAGAGACATCCCCGGCGGTATCATCGGTAACATCATTGCTGGTTTCGTCGGTGCTTGGCTGGGCGGACTTCTGCTCGGATCCTGGGGACCGGAAATGGGTGGATTCTACATCCTGCCTGCGTTGATCGGTGCCGTCATTCTGGTCTTTATCGTCAGCCTGATCATGGGTTCGATGAGACGCGGCCGCTCATAACCACTTGAAATTGAACGTTGATGCGTAGTTTCTGCGATTGTTCCGCTATGACATGGTTTAGACGTACTTACAGCGGTATTCGCAAGTGCAACGGACAATTTCCGTAACAAAACAGGGTGACCTATTCGCCATCATGGCATAGGTCACCCTGTTTTACATGTTTAAGTAATGGGAAGTCCCTGCTTCTTCGCGTAATTGCCCCAATGCGGCTTACGCCCGTCAATGTCGCTAAACCCGTATTCATCCGATAAGTCCCAGCTGGTCAGCGCCTTCCCGCTCTTGTCGGAAACATCCGGATCGGCTGCCAACGCCGCGACCGCCTGCCCAAGAAAATATGGGGTCTCCGATTCGATGAAATGCGGTTCTTGTGCCGTGGCATCCCGCCAATTTTCTTCCGTAACGCCGAAGTGATCCAGCATTTGCTCCGAGCGCAGAAATCCCGGCGTCACGGATAGTGCGGTTACCTGATAGGGACGCAGCTCTTCCGCCATGGCTGCGGCCAGATGAATCGCCGAAATTTTTGCCAGGCTGTAATACAAATTCCCGCGATACCGGTACGTCGAGCCGTCCGTGACCTCAATGACCAATCCGCCGCCGTTCTCCACCATCAGCGGAACGCCGTAATAACTCGTGATCATATGCGCTGTCACTGCCCGCTCCTGCATCAGCAGTCCATCGGACAGAAATTGCTCCCAGAACGGAATATTCCAATGCGTCAGGTTCTCGCCGCCCCATATATCATTGACGAGGATGTCCAGCCGGCCTTGCTGCTCTTCACGAATGCGTTCAAACATCGCTTTCACTTGCTCTTCCACGGTATGGTCGCATTGCACGGCAATGCCGGTGCCGCCCCGGTCCGTCACCATCTCCGCCGTGTCGTCAATCGTCTCGGTCCGCTTGATATCCGACGCTTGGCCGCGTACGCTCCGTCCCGTGCAATACACCGTTGCCCCCGCGGCACCCAGCATCACCGCAATGGCGCGGCCTGCTCCCCGGGTCGCTCCGGCCACGACGGCGATTTTTCCTTGCAATGGCTTAGGATCATTCTTATTCATAGCGCTACCTCCAACTATATACTGAAGTATCTCAACGCCTTCATCGTATCAGACATATATGACATCCGTTGTCTTATATCCATGCTACAATACAATTAACTTCTATAGATACAGAGAGGTGACATAACTTGAGGGCGGATCGTCTATTATCCATTATGCTGATGCTTCAGAACGGGGGGAAGAAGAACACCCGTTATCTGGCGGAGCAGCTTGAGGTATCGGAGCGCACGATTATACGCGATATGGAAAGCTTGAGCTCGGCGGGCATCCCCGTGTATGCGGAAAGAGGATCCCAGGGCGGGTGGGTGCTGGAGGAGAGCTATCGAACGAACCTGACCGGCATGACGCCGGACGAGCTCATCTCCCTGCTGGTTTCCAGCCACAGCCCGCTGATCGGGGATTTGGGGATCCGTAAACAGTTTGATGCTGCCTATCAAAAATTATTGGCTTCCTCCCCACGCTCCATTCGGCAGGATGCCGAAATCATTCGGGAGAAGATCCATATCGATGGCGCAGGCTGGCACTCCTACCGCGAATCGCATCCGTATCTTACGGTTTTGCAGGAGGCGCTGTGGTTGGATCGCATCATGGATATCCAATACATGAAAGGAGAGGAACGAGTCGAAAGAAGGATTCATCCGCTCGGGCTGGTTGCCAAACGGAGTACCTGGTATGTGGTGGCCGAATCCCAAGGCGAGCTGCGAACCTATCGCGTATCGAGAATCGTGGATGCCGTCATGTCCGAGGATACATTCCAGCGTCCGGCCGGTTTTAATCTAGCCGAGTATTGGGAGGAGTCGCTGGCACGGTTCATGCAAAATCTCCCGCAGTATCCCGCACAGGTTCGCATGACCGTCGATCTGATCAAACGCTTTGAGCGGGAGCGGTACGTAAAAATACTCCGATGCGATATGGATAACCAGCACGACGGGTGGATAACGGCCGATTTGGAGTTCAACACCTTGGAATCGGCTTCGGCATTTCTTCTAAGCTGCGGGGCGGAAATCGAGGTGATGGCCCCCCAAGAGCTTAGGGAGCATGTCAGCATAACGGCAAATGCCATATCGCGGCTATATGAATAGATCAAATTAAAACACCGGGCAATCGCCCCAAAACAGAGGCTTACCCGGTGTCGTGTGTATTGCGTGACGCGATGTGCGCCATTTTCATTGAATCGTATGGAGAGGCTTCAGGTTGGCTTCGATCTGTTCCCGCTTCGGCTCCAGAAACGGCGGCAGCGCAAGGGACTCGCCGAGATGGTCGATATGCTCATCCGTGTCAAAGCCCGGACCATCGGTAGCTACCTCGAACAAAATACCGTTAGGCTCCCGGAAATACAAGGAACGGAAGTAAAAGCGATCGACAAATCCCGAATTCGAAAAGCCCACATCGCCGATCCGGTCAATCCAGGACCGAAGCTCTTCCTCGTCCTCGACGCGGAATGCAACGTGATGAACGCCGCCGCGGCCAAGCCGCTCCTGCGGAAGATCCGTTCGTTCCTCCACATGCACTTCCGCTCCCGTACCGCCTTCTCCCGTCTCAAAGACCAGGATATCGGGCTGCCCGTCTACTGGCGAAGCATAGTGCCCTTTGTAGCGGAAGCCCATCAGCTCCGTCAATACCTTCACAGTCTGCACTGGATTAGGCACGGTCAGCTGCACCGGGCCTAAACCGATGATGGCGTATTCCGCCGGAACCGGCCCCTTTTCCCATGGAACGCCGCCTGGTACTCCCTCGTTATGTTCATCCGAAACGAGAATGATGCGCTGGCCCTCGAAATCCCTGAAGAGAAGGGTCAATCGGCCCGCACGTTCCTTGATCTCCTCGCGTTCTACGCCGTGCTCGTCCAATCGCCGGGTCCAATATTCCAAGGCGCGGTCGTTCGGCACGCGCAGGGATGTCGCCGAAATGCTGTTGTTTCCCTCACGGGTCCGGCCGGCCATCGGAATTTCGAAGAAGGTAAGCTCCGTGCCTGGATTTCCTTTTTCGTCGCCATAAAACAGATGATATACCGAGACATCGTCCTGGTTCACCGTCTTCTTAACCAATCGCATGCCCAGAACCTTTGTATAAAATTCGAAGTTCCGCGAAGCCGCAGCCGTTAACGCGGATACGTGATGAATTCCTTTAAACTTCATGACTTCAACCTCCATTTATCGTTTTTTTCGTTATTAATAGCATGTTAACCATCTTCAATATTCATAGTTGCCTTCTGATTCGGGAGCAGCTTCGTTCTTCGCTGGCTTCTTTACGTTTGCTTAATCTCAGTTTAGTATTTAAACCTTAAATCGTCAAGTCTTAATATTAAGATATTTAAAATAAAAATAACAGAACTCCTTTTCCCCGATCGAACCCGGAAAAATGGATCTGTTATTCATTCCCTCCTATGTTGAATACTATCCGCAAAATATCCGATTTCAATATCATGGGATCAAGGTCCGTTTTATGTTTTGGAGACCGCCTCTTCCCGATACTCGGATGGCGTTTTCCCCGTGATTTTCTTAAATACCTGGGTGAAATATCGCGGATCCTGATACCCTACCAGCGGCGCTACCTGGTACACCTTCACGTCCGTATTCAGCAGAATGCTCTTGGCCTTCTCGATCCGGCACTCCGTCAGGTACTCCAGAAACGTATAGCCCGTCGTTCCCTTAAACAGCGTGCAGAAATGGCTAATGCTCAAATCCGCCAGCTCCGAAACCTCTTCGATGGTCAGATCCTTCTGGTAATTCTCCGCGATATACTCCTTAGCTTTGCCCATCACGGCTTGAACATTGTCTTTGACCTGCCCGGACCGGCTTTCGGCAATCCATTTGCTGAAGTGACTCTTGATGACGTCCATCAGCTGCTGAAGCGTGCCGGATGCATGAAGCTCCTGCAGCAGTTCCTCCAGCGACCACTCAAACAGCACCTTCATATGCTCAAACTGCCGATACAGCACGACGCTCATCTCCAGCAGCACCCGCTCGGTCATCTCCCTGCTGAACGCATGCTCCTCGATATAAGCCTTGGTTTCGTCAAAAAGCTCCAGAAGCCGCTCCTTATGAAGCGTGCGGATGCTTTCCACCATGAGCGACTCCAGATGCTTCGGATACTTCGCTTCGCTGGCCGTTTCCAGCACCGAATCGGGCGCCCCGAGAAACACGCCCTCTTCCCCGGAATAAAACCGCTGGTACAATGCGCGCACGGCCGTCTCGTAAGCCGTTCCCAAGCGGTCGATGCCGGCCATGCTGGGACTGAAGCCGACCGAGCAGGACAGCTTCGTGTTCCGCTTGATCAATTGCACCAGATCCCGGCCGATATCCTCCTGCCGCTCCTTCGTCAGGTTCGGAAACAGCAGCACCCATTCCCCGCTGCGGAAAGGAAATACCGTCAGCCCGCCATGCTGCAAGGACCACTCCTCGAGGACGTTCCGTACGGCAAACAGCCACAGGCGCTTCTCGTCCATGCTCCACAGCTCGTTAAGCCGCAAATATTGATCCAATTGAATGACGGCCATCGTGTATCCATGCTCCAGCTCGCTGTCCTCCAGCCACTGCATATGCTGCAGGGGACTACGGTTCCCTTCGATGAATTCGGTCAGCATCCGCTCCCGGGCCAGCAGCGACAGAACCTTGATCGAGTGGAGCATCTGGTCATCCGCAATCTGCTTCTCCAGCGTTCTGGCCGCCCTGGCAATCGTTTCGGTCAGTTCATCGTGGTCGATCGGCTTCAGCAAATAATCGAAAGCCCCTTCGCGCAGCGCTTCCCTCGCGTATTCGAATTCGCCGTACCCGCTGATGAAAATAATGATTCGTCTTGCCTGATCCGCCTTCAGTTCCTTCATGAGCGTAATGCCGTCCATCCCCGGCATCCGAATATCGCTGATAATGATATGCGGCGACACTTCGCGCGCCAGCTTCAATGCGCCGTCTCCGCTCTTGGCCTCCCCAACGACCTCCAGATCGAGCTCATCCCATGGAATAGCCGCCTTCAGGCTGCGCAGAATGATCGGCTCATCATCGACCAGCATGACTCTGAATTTGCCTTCCGATCCGCCCATGACGTTCCCCCCTGTCTCCTGTTTACTCTGCTGCCGTATTCCGCCTAAGCTTCCAATACCGGACCGAGGACTTCTGAATTTGCTCCAATGCGCCGGCAGCATCGATCCGTCCTCCAATCATATCCTCGATCACCTTAAGGAACGAACTGTTCACCTCGGGTGATAACGTGTTGTCGTAAGGCAGAAAGGTGCTCGTGGATTCCTCCATCAATTCCGTGACTTGGGCAAAAACGGGCCCGGTTTTCTTCGAATCATAGTCAATCTTCATCGAAGGGACGCGCAGCCCTTCATACACCAGCCGAGTCTGCACCTCCGGGGTATAGAACATGCCCAGCAGCTCCAGAGCCGATTGCTTTTTCGTTTCATCCAAGTCCGATGACAGCCCGATGCCGATCGTATATCCCCCTGCCAAGGAGCGTTCTTCGCCGGGAAAAAGCGACGGAAAGGGAATGACGCCGATCTCATTCTGAAAATCCGGGTAATCCTCATTCTGCAGCAGCGTGATATCCCAGCTGCCGTTCATATACATCGCCGCTTTTCCTTCCGTGAACTGGGCAATCGCTTCTTCTGTGGAAAGATCGTTTGCGTTCGGACTGAACGCCCCTTCTTCGATCCACAGCTCCAAGTGCTCAAACGCCTCCAAATACGACTCTTGCACAAAGCTGGCCTGATCATCGCCTTCAACCAGGCGGTCAATCAGTTCCGGCCCGGCGTAGCGATCCATGAAATAATGGGCAAAAATTCCCGCCGGCCACCTGTCTTCGTTGCCGACCGCAAAGGGGATGATGTCGTTCTCCCGAAGGACACGAATAGCTTCGTCCATCTCTCCCAGCGTCTTCGGAGGCTCCAGCTTCAGCTGCCGGAATAAAGCCCGGTTATAATAGATCGGCTCTGCGTGTCCCTCGAAGGGCAGGCCATAGATCCTGTCCTCGAAGGTCCAATGGTGCAGATCCTTGAACTGCTCCTTCAATCCGGTATCCTGCAAAAAATCCGTTAAATCCATCAACCGGTTGGATCTGGCATAAGGCACGATCTCGGCCCCTCCGAACAAAACAAACATATCCGGCGGCGTGCCGGTCACCATCTCGCTCTTCAGCTTTTGTTCCCGGTGAATCGTCTGATCGATGCTCTCGAAGTTCACCTTTACGTTTGGATGCGCTTTCTCATAAGTGCGGACGATGCTCTCGAATACGGCCAGCACCGGCTTGTCATGCTCTTTGTTCCAGAAATGCCGGAACGTTAGCGTGATTTTCTCGGGCTGTTCCTCCTGGGCCGGTCCCTGATTCTGTACCGTCACCCACACGACAGACAGCGCCAACAGAGCGGCATATCCGACGATCCAGCCCCAATTCCAAAACCATCTCACCCTGCAGCCCCCCTGTCATGTCAGTATTTTCGGTATTCGAATTCGTATCAAGGAGCCGTAACCCGGGGAGGAACAGATCATCAGGCCGTAACGGCTGCCAAACCGGATCCGCAGCCTTTCATGGACATTCTTCAATCCGACCCCGTTCTCGCGGTACTTTTTGAGCTGTCCCGGATCCGAATTCCACAGCTTCATCAGCGTTTCCGGATCGAAGCCCGGACCGTTGTCCTCCACGTCAATCACGATATCCTCGCCGTTCTCGGACACCCGGATGGAGATGAGTCCGCTCTCCTCCATCGGCTCGATCCCGTGATATAAAGCGTTCTCAACAATCGGCTGAACGATCAGCTTTTGCGTTACGTAGTGCCTCAGTTCATTCGGAAGCTCAATGCCGTAATCGAATTTTTCCTCGAACCTGAATTTCTGTATCCGCATATAATGCTGGACATGCTCCAGCTCCATGCTGAGGGGGATAAGCTCATGATGCTCGCTGATGCTGATACGCAGCAGCTTACCAAGCGAAACCACCATCTTGCTGATATCCTTATTGCCCTGAAGCACGGCCATCGAATTGATCGATTCCAGTGAATTATAGATGAAGTGCGGATTGATCTGAGCGACCAGCGCCTGCAGCTCCGCTTCCTTTTTTCGTGCTTGTTCCGTCTCGACCTGCCCAATCAGCTCCTGGATCTGGGTGCTCATCCGGTTAAAGCCGTCGATCAACAAATCCGTCTCGTCCTCCGCCACGTTATGCGACGGGATCGGAACGAAGATGCCCTGCTTGACGCGCTTCATTCCGTTCACCGCGCTAATGATGCTGCGCACCATTCTGCGCACAAAAAAACGGTCGAACAGGAACGCCGACACGAGCGAGATCAGTCCCAGGATCAAGGCTAGGTTGCGAATCGGGACCGATTCGGCCGAAATCAGTTTGCTTGGCGTGATGGCGACCAGAAACCAATCTTTATTATGGGAAGGTGAATATGTGATCAGCGATTTTTCGCCTGCATATTGATCGATGTAGTAGCCTTTTCCATTCGTCTTATAACTATCCGAGAGAAACGGGAATTCCGTCCGCTCCCCGATATGCCCGCCTGACTTGCTGAACACGATGTGCCCCTGCTGGTTGACCAGCAAAATATCTCCCTGCTTCAGCGTTGCCGCCTCCCAGAACACCTGATCCAGGAGATCCGGCTTCACGTAGATCACCACGGTTCCGATATCCTCCAGCGAGTAATAGTCCTTGATGACCCTGGATTGAATCAAAACGGGAGCGCCGTCAGCCGCAGAGCCGTTCTCGCCGGGTCCGACCCATACGGGACGCCCCTCCGCCTTCTCCACCGCTTCATACCATGCCTGCTGCCTCAGTTCCTGAAGCTCCATTCCGCCATTTGTGTTATACATCAACCGGTCATTCGAATAAAAAGCAAACGACGCAATCATCGGATGATTGATCAGATTGTTGATCTCCTGCCGCCGTTCATAGGTAACCGCGTATTCCGGCTGTTTCAGCATCTGCTGAACCGATTGCTGGGTAATCGCCGAGTTCGAAATCGTCGTGATTTCGTTCAAGGCGAACTTCAGTTTCCGATCCGTTTCCAGGAGCGAAATCCAGTAGAAATCATTCGACTTCTTCTCCATCGCTTCCGAAAAGCTGTAATAGGATACCCCGCCCAGCGCGATGACCGGAATGAAGACCAGAAGAATAATAGCCAGCAATATCTTTCGGCGGAGTTTCATGGATCCTTCCTCCCTCCACTCTACTATGTCTATTATTCTTCATGACAGGCCGCATTCCTTGTCGACTTCACCTTGCTTGTTAACTTTTTATGGCGCCTGATGTCAATCCGGCGATGACCCATCGGCTGAACAACAGAAATACGATGAGAAGCGGCAGCGTCGCCGTGAAGGTGGCCGACATGATCATGCCGAAATCAAGGCCGTCCTTATTGGTGAACAATTGCTGCAGCGCAATTTGAATGGTGTAATTCTCTCTGTTTTTCAATACGACGAGCGGCCAGAAGAAATCATTCCACACGTTCATGAAGTTCAGAATCCCGAGCGTGGCCATCGCCGGGGTAACAACGGGAATGGCAATGTTCCAGAAGATCCGGAAATGTCCGCCGCCGTCGATCCGCCCCGCTTCGATCAGCTCGGTATGAACGGCAGAGGCGATGTACTGCCGCATCCAGAAGATGCCGAAGGCATTGACCATGGCCGGCACGATCAGCGCTTTGTAGCTGTCGATCCAGTGCAGCTTGGCCATGATGACGTATTGTGGAAGCACGCCCAGCTGGGCAGGCACCAGCATCGTGGCAATGACAAAAACAAACAGCGTCTTTTTCAGAGGAAACTCATACTTGGCAAAAGCATAACCCGCCAGCGTGCAGAGGAACACAACGGACAGGGTCACGGCCGTAGACACCACCACCGAGTTCATCAAGGCCCTGAAAAAATCCGTCCGCTCCAGCACGCGCGCGAAGTTATCGAAAAACTGCGTGCCGGGCGTAAGCAGCGGCGGAATGTGAAATGCCGCATCTTTGTCATTGGTAGCCACGACAAACATCCAGTAGAACGGGAAGACCGAGACCAGCGCGCCAAGGACCATGAAAAGATAGAAAAAGAATTTCGCGACAACACCGGGTTCATCCGGCTTTTTTCGGCTTATGGCGACTGTGCTCATGCTTTTTTACCTCCCGAATCTTTGCCTTCGCGGCCCAATATCATATTTAATACCGAGAACAGAATGGTGGCGATGAACAAGAGAACCGCCGTTGCCGCAGCCGTACCGAAGAATCCGTTCTTAAATGCTTCGTTATACAAATAGGTGACCATCGTGACCCCTTCCTGACGCGTAGAACCCGTGCCGGACTGACCGAGGAATACATAAGGCTCCGTAAACAATTGGAGCGCGCCGATCGTCGATACCAAAGTGACGAACAGAATGAATGGGCGAAGAAGCGGCAGCGTGATATAGAGCAGCTGCTGGCCTCGGGTGGCCCCGTCGATTTTGGCCGCTTCATAAATATCGGTCGGAATGCTCTGCAGCCCCGACAGAAAAATAATGGCGTTATAGCCCATCCACCGCCACATGACCATGGACGATATGGCGATTTTGACTCCCCACCAGCCGGAGTTGAACGGCACGCTTTCCGCACCGAAGGTGTTCAGCAGCCAGTTGACCATCCCGTTGTTTCCGAACATCGTACTGAACACCAGCGTCACCGCAACGATGGAGGTGATGTTCGGCATAAAATACAGGATGCGGAACGTGTTCTTGAATCTGTTCAAGGCCGAGTTGAGCATAACCGCAACAAATAATGCCACAATCAGCTGCGGCACGGTTCCCATCAGAGCCATTATGAGCGTGTTGCTAAATGCGATCCAGAAGGTCGGGTCGCTTGTAATAAGCTCGTAATTCTTGAAGCCGACGTATTTCATCGGTCCGAGCGCATCCCATTTGAAGAAGGACAAATAGATGGTAAACAGGATCGGATACAGACCGAAGATTGCGAACAATATAAAGAATGGCGATATAAACGTATAAGCCGTAAACCGGCTTCGCACGGTCTCCGTCAACAAGCGCCGCCTTTGCGGCACCGGTTGCGGCGATTCTGCCGTTGCTGTGTCTGCCATGATGCACCTCCAGGTAGGTAAGGATAAATCCGAACCCGAGCGAAGGGCGCTTTATCCCTTCTCGGGTTCGGACGGTTATTGGATATGAACGGGAGCTGGAATGATCCTTCTGTTTAACCTAGCTGCGATCGACCAGCGTCTTGATTTGCTTCATTGCGCTTTCCCATTCTTTTTGCGGGTCGGCCTTTTTCTCCAGGACGTTTTTGAGCGCGTTTTTGATGATCGTGTCGGTCTGGTCATGAAGCGGTCCGTAGTAAACCGGCTTGATGCGTTCCGCCGATTTGGCATACGCTTCGGAAATGACCTGGCCGCCGAAGAATTCGTCCTTCTCTTCCGTGAACGAAGGCTCGCTATACACCGCCGGGATGGACGGGAACAAACCGCTGTCCTTAAACGATTTCAGCTGATTTTCCTTGTTCAGCACCCACGAGATGAATTCGTAAGCTTCCTTCGAATGTTTGCCTTCCTTCGGCAGGGTCAGGAACGAACCGCCCCAGTTGCCTGCTCCTTCAGGAAGCTGGGCAATCTGCCATTTGCCTGCGGTGTCCTTCGCATTGCGGATGGTACCGGCAATCCAAGCCGGACCGAGCATAACGCCGAAGTCGCCGTCATTGATCGCTTTTTGCCATTCAGGAGACCATAGAATCCAGTTGCCGATCCAGCCTTCCTGAATTCCTTTTACCGTAAAGTCGTAAGCTTTTCTCACTTGCGGGTTCGTATCTCCGATAAAAGAGCCGTCCTCTTTGTTGAAGTAGATTTGATCCGGGGATTGGTCACGCACCCCGTTGTAGACCAGGTCCGTCAAATCGGCGAAAGGCTTTCCTGTTTTGCTTGTGAAATCCTTGGCCACGCTGGCGAATTTGTCCCATGAATCGATCGCAGCGCTGAAGCCGTCCGGATCGGTTGGCAGTCCTGCTTGCTCAGCCAGATCCGTACGGTAATAGACGACCGTAGGGCCGATGTCTGTTGGCAGACCGAGTTGGAAGGTGCCGTCGACCGATGTGGCCTGCTTCCATTTCCACTCCAGGTAGTTGCCCTCTAAGTCTTTGGCGCCGAGGTCGTACAGGTTATAGAACTTATCCTGGTTATTGATGAAGCGCTCCATGAAGGCAATTTCCAGCTGGAAAATGTCGGGTGCGCCAGAGCCCGCGGACAACGCCGTCGTCAGATTGTTGTGGTGCGCCGTTTGGTCCGACGTATTCTGGAATTTGAACGTGATGTTCGGATGCTCTTTCGTATATTCCTTTGCCAGATCTTCATAGTTGGTCGTTCCGAGCGACCAGAAGGAGAGCTCGATTTTCTCTGTGGACTCGGTTCCTTCTTTCGTATTGTCCGTTCCTTCATTGCTGCTGCCTCCCCCCGGAGATTCAGCCGTACTGCTTCCGTTTCCGCCACCGCCTCCACATGCGGCCAGCGTGAACACCATGATGACACTCAGGAGCAGCAAGCTCCATGATTTAAACCTTTTCATTCTTCTACCCCTCTTCCATGGAACGTATTTTTCTTCTTTAGTCTAATGAAAGCGGCGCCAAATTTTGAGGAGGCAAACTTTCGAATTTGAGTTGAATATATTACGATTCACGTACATCTCGAAAAATCGCAGCACTAAAAAACCGCATATCGAATATCGATAGCGGTTTAAATAGCTTAGATTTGTCATATCGTCCATTTGACGATGGAACCCGCGTAGGTCATGCCTCCGCCGAATCCGTAGAGCAGTGCGTGGTCTCCCGCTTTCAGGCGCCCTTCGTCGACGGCCAGCTGAAGCGCAAGCGGAATGGAAGCTGCCGATGTATTCCCCCGGTACTCGACGCTGGTCAAGGTGCGGTCCATTGTAAACTGCCCCCGCTCGTTAATCGCCTCGATCATGCGGAGATTGGCGCTATGCGGAACAAACCAATCGACTTCGTCCGCGGTCATGCCCCCTTTGGACAAAAGGGCCCGGACGCCGTCTGGAATGTT
Source organism: Priestia sp. BR_2 (assembly GCF_041954005.1). Lineage (NCBI taxonomy): Bacteria > Bacillati > Bacillota > Bacilli > Caryophanales > Bacillaceae > Priestia > Priestia sp. BR_2. The sequence goes on from NZ_JAVFHM010000087.1 coordinate 79,464, forward strand.
CCGAATGGCCCACTTATAAATCTCGCGGCCATTTTGGACAAGGCATCCGCTCTTTAATTCCGTACCGTCCATTTGCTCGGAGAGAGCGGTTTTATACAAATGAATGCCGCCTTCGCCAAAAGTGCCCGAGACGGAAGCGATGATCCCCGCCGAAGACTCGTCTCTCTCCAACAATACGGCACCTGCGCCATCCCCAAACAATACGCATGTCGTTCGGTCGGTGTAATCCGTAATCTTCGATAGCGTTTCCGCGCCGATAACCAGAATTTTACGGTAGGCTCCCCCGGATATCAATCCGTCAGCCATCTGCAGCGCATATACGAATCCGGCACAGGCGGCATTCAGATCCAGCGCACCCGTGCTTGCGATGCCCAGCTTCGATTGCACTCGGGAAGCGGTACTGGGAAAAGAGTACTCCGGCGTGCTCGTGGCCACAAGAATCATATCCGCATCCTGCACAGTAACGCCATACCGTTCAACCATATCCTCCACAGCCTTAATGGCAAGATCGGACACGTACTGATCGGGAGCCGCAATCCGGCGTTCCCGCATGCCTGTTCGCTGGACGATCCACTCATCGCTCGTTTCCACCATCTTCTCTAAATCCGCATTCGTTAAGATCCGTTCAGGAACGTACGTCCCGATTGCCGTTATTCTCGACTTCGATTGGCTCATCATTCCCACCTCCAATTTTATAACCATTATAACACCAAGTATTAGGACTTGGTACTAATTAATTTTTTATATATGATTATTACAGCCTTCACCATCTTCGCCCCGATCTAAACACGCGGTCCCTCTTACACGAAAAAACCTTTATCGTTTAAAGCGATAAAGGTTCTCTAATTAGAATCAGAAACAGACTTCCTCACCAATCGACATGGAATGTATCTGGATGCGGGGATCCCGCAATTCGTCTGTCAGACAGGCTTGCAGCCGGTCTGTTTCTTCCTTGTCCGCATGGACAAGCACGGTATGCAGCGCCGGCACGCCGGTTATCATCCGACGAACGTCCGCCAAGCCTTGATGTACCTTATACCTGATTTTCCTGACAGAGCAGGCCCCGTACGACGCCGGATGTTGAAGGAGACGATGTCCAAAGGTTCCCTGTGAAACATGACCCGTCAGCAGAACCAGATTTCGGATATCGCCCGACATCTGCTGATAGTACCACTGCGCAAGCTTCGACTGCATCATCCCGTCGGTTACGAACCATAGCGAGGCCCCGTGCGTCTGAAGCAGCGACTCGCGTTCCGTTTCGCTGGCAGGCATGATCCAATCGTTCCGGTTCAGCACAAGCTCCAACTGCTTTCTTAATTCCAGGCCGGAATCCTTCTCGCGAAGCCACTCCGAACGACGCCGCAGTCGCTTCATCCCTTCGATCAGCGGCGCTTCGATCACGATCGGCACGTTTCTCCATTTTCGGTATGCCCACACAATCATTTCCTGCCCTCGGCCTGCGGCCGGAACCGGCAGCAGCACCTTCCCGCCGCTATGCAGCGTGCTCTCAATCTGCTGCTCCAATTGCCTCAGCTTATCGGCCTGGGAGTTCGGGTCGGTCCCGTAAGCCGCGTCCACGATAGCCAGGTCCAGCAGCGTGGAAGAAGGCTTATCTGCCAGAGCCGGACTATCATCCTCAAGCAGCAGAGATTCCGACGTATAATCGCCTGAATAGAAAATCCGTTTTCCTTCCGCCTCTACGAGGAACCAGACGGCCCCGACCATATGGCCGCTTCGCCCCCACATGACCTTTACGCCGGGAAACGCTTCAAACCATGTCAGCCTATCGCCCTCTTCCTCCAGATACCGATAGCGGATCGCCAGCTGATCCTCCTCCATATAGGGAAGCACCGCGCCGACTCTGGCGGTATACTCCTTCCAAGAGGCAAAATAGGCGGTTAACTGCGCCGCCGTCTCCCGGGTCGTCCATACCTCCCCTTTATATCCAAGCCGGTAGAGGAGCGGTATCGCCACCGAGTGATCCTCGTGGGCATGGGACAGAAAGACCGCATCCAGCTTTGGCACCTGCTCTTGCTGGATCATGGGATAGTCTCCCGCTCCTTCTTTTTTGACGCCGCAATCCAGAAGCAAATGTACCTGGCTGCCGTTTAGTAAATAGGCGGAGCGGCCATGCTCTCCCGCACCGCCCCACACCGTCAGTTTCATCATGATGCATTCCACTTTCTTTTAGAATTCAAAGCTTCGACCAGCAGCAACAGCAGCACTGTCATGCCGACGGAGACAACGGCCATGGCCATCCCGAGCGATACCTGCCCCTGCTCGAACTGGGCAAAAATATACGTAGCCGATGTCTGCATCGACGGCGGCAGAATGAGCAGTGACCCGACCAGCTCCCGTGACGCTATGGTGAACGTCATGATCCATCCCGCCAGCATTCCGGGCATAATCAGGGGCAGCAAAATTCGCCGCAGGATGAGCAGAGGGCCGCCGCCGAAGACTTGACCCGCCTGGAACAGGGTGCTGTCAATCTGCGTAAAGCTGGCTTTTACGTATTGGACCGTGTATGGAAGAAACAGCACGACGTATGTCAGCACCACCATCCCGTACGTATTGTAGAGCGTCACCGGCATCCAAGGCGCATTCCAGAGCAGGATCAGACCGACTACCATGACGATGCCGGGCACCGTATTGGGCAGGAGGCTCAACAGATCGATGACCCGCTGCATCCGCGCCTGGGACTTGCCGATCGCTAGGGCAAAGCCGGTACCCAGCAGAACGGCAACCGTTGATGCTGCAAGCGACAAGCCCAGACTGTTACCGAGTGCCTTCTGGCTGACGGAACCCCAGGCCAGCAGTTCCTTGTAATGAGCTAGCGTCAGATTATCCAAGGACAATCCGGCTCCCCTGAGCTTCATCAAGGACGCCGCAATAACGGAAAAGTAAGGAATGCCGACGGATAATATCAGCAGCAAACCGATATATAGCGCACAAATGGCACCTCTGCCCCCGCGCAGCGAATACCGTTTGGCACGTTGGCCTTTGCCGCCGACCAGACGGTAAGTAAACCTTCGGCTGATCGTAGACTGCATGTACCACATCACCAGGCATACCGACAGGAGAACGGAGGCAAGCGAGGTCGCTTTTCCGAAGTCGATGGGCCAGCTTGAGATGTATTTGTGAATTTCCGAGGTCATTACATAATAGCCGATCCGGCGGCCGAACGTTGCCGGGGTGCCGAATTCCGCAATCGTTTTGACAAACACCAGCATGGCACCCATGCCGTAGGAAGATAAGAGCAGCGGCAGTATGATTCTTCTAAACCGGTATCCCGCGCTTGCGCCATGAACGGCGCCGGCCTCCTCCAGATTCCCCCCGATCCGGATCAGGGCGTCCCGCAGCAGCAGGTAGAGAAACGGGAACAAGTGCAGGCTCATGATCAGCACCATTCCCCCGAAGCTGAAGAAGGAATCGCTCCATCCGGCTGCTCCCGGAAGCCACTGCTGCAAATATCCGCCCTTTTGCATAAACAGAATCCAGCCCATCGAACCGATATAGGGCGGGGTCATGAACGGAATCATCAGAATCACGTCAACCCAACGATGCTGTCCCAGCCGGGTTTTTGCCATCATCCAGGCAAGCGGCAGCGCGAGCAGCGTCGATCCTGCCACCACGCATACCCCCAGCCAGATGGATTGCAGCAAAATGCCGGACAATTCATGGCCCGCAATCGTCCGTATCGGTGCCAGCCAATCGAAGTGCTGATCGGGGTATACGCTTTGCCAGAAAATAAGCAGCAGCGGCAAACCAATGCTAAGGCTAAGAAGAAAAAGGGCGAGAAGCACGCCCATTTTCCATAAAAATCGCGGACTGTCCATGATGACTGGTCTCACTGCGGTTCACCTCACATTGCCTTCCTGTGGTTCGCTTGTATGCGATCTACTTAAATACATCGGAAAAACGGGCCGCGGTCTCATCCCCATGATCGTTCATCCAAGCCCAATCCACTTCAAACACCGGAATATCCTTCAGATTGGTCCGGCCTTCGGCCTCCACATCCTCACGACCCGGGATCAGATAGGCATCCGCCACCAGCTTCTGGGCTTCGTCCGACAGCAAGTAGTCGATGAAGGCCTTGGCATTATCCACATTCGGGCTGGATTTCAAAATCGCCGCCGGTCTTGGGCTTACGACGGTCCCTTCCTCCGGATATACGATGTCAAGCGGCTCGCCCTTGGCTTTGGCCGAATACGCCATGTAATCCACGCCTGCGGCAACCAAACTCTTGGCACCGGTGATCACCGGGTCCAGCGCTTCCTGATTCGCTCCTGCCATGGCGGTACCGTTCGCTTTATAGCTTTCGAACAGCTCCCAGCCCGCGTCGCCCTTCACGCTCAAATAGCCCGTGATAAAATCAAGTGCCGATCCCGACAGCGTCGGATCCGGAATATTGACCGCATCCTTCCACTCCGGCAAACCCAGATCCGCCCAGCTTTGAGGCGGCGCAGAGACCAGATTGGTGTTGTATACAATCCCGAGCGCCGATGCGCTTGTGCTGAAATAGTTTCCTTCCGCGTCGGACCAATCCTTGTTCAGCTTGTCGGCATTGGCTGCTTCAGGATAAGGCAATGTCAGACCATCCGCCTTCAACGCCTGTGCGGAAGGGAGTGAAGCCAGGATGACCACATCCGCGACCGGATTCGATTTTTCCGCTTCCATCCGTGCCAGGATTTTGCCGGTTGTCCCTTGGAACATCTCTACCTTCACACCCGTCTTGGCCTCAAAGCCGCTCACGATATTGTCGGCCAGCTTTTGAGGGCCTGCGCTGTACAGAACGAGCTTGCCACCGGCAGCAGATGCATTTCCAGATACCAACGGGCTGCCGCTATCCTGTGCCGGCTTGGCTGAATCGCTATTCGTCGAGCTCCCGCATCCAAACAAACTCAGGCTCATGACGGATGCCAACAACAGCACCGCGCCTTTCTTGCGTAACTTCAATCGACTCATTTCTCCCCAACTCCCCTTCATCCTAAGCCTGCAGCAGCAGGCGCGCGTTTTGTTTTATTTGGCTGCGCATTCTTTGTGTTCCTATCATGAAACGGTTCTTCACCCATCCGGCAGATCGACCGGGGAGACACGTACAGATTCACGCGTTCTCCAACAGTTGTCCGCTTGTCGAGATAAGCGGTCCACGGATCCAAGCCGTCCACCTGCAGGCGAATTTCATATCGCTCGCCTACATAGCTGACGCTTAGAACGGTTGCCTGAAAGCATTCGTCCTCCTCGCTTGTCCTTTTCCAGGCCACATGCTCGGGCCTCACCATCGCCTGATCGTCCGTCAACCAATTGGACTTGCCGATAAAAGAAGCCACAAACGGATGGCTGGGTGCTTCATATATCGTCTCTGGGGTTCCACGCTGAAGTACTTTCCCCTTCCGCATCACCACGATTTCATCCGACATCGACATGGCTTCCACCTGATCGTGAGTGACATAAAGCGCAGTCAGCCCCATGTCCTTCACCAGCGACATCATTTCGATCCGCATCTCCTCCCTTAGCACGGCATCCAATGCACTTAGCGGTTCGTCCAACAGAACCAGGGCTGGACGGATCGCTACCGCTCTGGCAAAAGCAACCCGCTGCTGTTGTCCGCCGGACAGCTGGTGCGGGTAACGGTTCTCCATCCCTTCCAAGCGAACCATGGCCAGCGCTTCGGTTACTCGCTGCCTGAGATTCGCTTTAAGCTTAGCCGCCTTCAATCCGAATGCAACGTTCTCGTATACCGTCATATGCGGCCAGAGGGCAAAATCCTGGAATACCATCCCGAAATTGCGTTTATGCGCCGGAACGTCAATCTTTTTGTGCTTGGAATAAATACACTGATCTGCCGCATAAATTTCTCCTCCGTCCGGCTGCTCCAGCCCGGCGATCATCCGTAACAGCGTGGTTTTGCCGCAGCCTGACGGCCCGAGCAATGTGGTGAATCGACCATGACGCAGCTTTAAATCGGTAGGAAGCAGCGCGGGTGTGCCTTCAAATGATTTATGAATCCCCCTGATTTCAATATCCATTTTCGATCCCTGCCTGTCTTCTTAAGCTGTTTCCAGTGTAAGGCTCACGTTTAAGCGTTGTATTAGATAAATGTAAAACAGGAATTAACTTTTTGTTTGAATTCTGTTGATACTCATAGATTAAATCTATATAGAGAGATAAATAAGGAGCATACAGGGGAGAGATGAACGAATGAATCTGATGAAGCTGCAAATTGTGGAGCTGATCGAACGCCATCATCATATGACTGCCGTGGCAGAGATACTTGGCATTAAGCAGCCGACGGTTACTTTTCATATGAAGTCATTGGAGGAGGAACTGCAAGTAAGACTGTTCGAGTCCCGAAGCGGAAAAACATTTCTCACCGAGGCCGGACAAGCCCTGCTCCATTATGCGATAAAAATAAACGCGCTGGCCAAAGAGTCTGAGCGGGTCGTCCGTGAATACGACAGCTTATATCGGGGAACGCTGCACATTGGAGCCAGTTATGTCCCTGCAACCTATCTGCTGCCAGGGATCTTGAATACCTTTTCGCATGAGTTTCCCGGCATACGGATTTCCTTGTCTGTCAAACCTTCGCCGGTCATTCGCGACATGTTGGGAAAGCACCAAATTGACCTGGGCATTATATCATCGGAGCCCTTCACGGGTCCGAGCCTGCAGGCCGAGCCCTTGTGCAAGGATGATCTGTCCCTGATATGTTCACCGGGCCATCCCCTGGCTGCATCGGATAACCCGCAGCCCGAGCAGATCATTCGCAGCCCCTTTGTCCTTCATGGAACCGAGTCCAGCACAAGGCAGTTGACCGATCTGTGGCTGCAGCAGCATGGTCTGCATATGCGGAGTCCCGTGGAGCTGGACTCGCTGGAAGCGATAAAACAACTTGTGTTATTGGGGAATCATGTTTCCTTTATGTCGCGCATGGCAGTGCAGCGAGAGTTGCGGCAAGGGATGCTTAACGTCATGCCTATTCCCGGCCACCGGGCATCCAGGCATATATACTGCGTCCATAATAAGGACCGTCTTCCTTCCGTGCAAATTCAGCGTTTTCAGGAGGTTTTGCGGGAGATGGGCCAACAACTGGAGCAAGCTATGTGGGAATAGGAGATGCCTTCTGGTTCCCAGCAGAGGAATTAACAAAAAATGTATGCAAGTATTCAATTATTCTATATAGATTTGATACAGTCAGCCCTTCCCGTTAACAGCTCGTAATTAATCGGCGTTTAAAGTTAGCTGTGTACCTAAATCCATTTCATGGGAGTGATGGAATTGAAAAAATGGAAACAGCTGACGTTGTCATGTATGGTGGGATTTGCGATGCTGGGAAGCGGATTATCCGATTTTAGCGCCTCCGAAGTTTCGGCCGCTGCTAATGCCGTGCCTGCCTATGAAGTGAAATTCCTTATCAAACCCGAAGCCGTGCTGGAAAACGGCGGCAGCCCTCGGAGTGAAGTCATTCAGACGTTCGGTTTGGCTTCTGCTCCCCAAGCCATCGGCGTAGCTTACTATGACACGGACCATTTGGGGTTGAATGCCGAAGGCTGGGATGTCCGTTTTCGTAAAAAAGAGGACAAGGATAACTATGAGCTTACTTACAAGAAACGGTATCCCATCGTAAATGGAGATATCAACGCTGCGCTCAGCTTGGCAAATCAGGAAGGCTTTGATGCATCGGATGACAATTACGAGGCCGAGATTGATTGGGGTTATGGCAAACAAACGCTTAGTTTCTCCAACACCAAGAAGGTAAGTACGAGTGCAACCGGCACGGTGCTGCCATCCGAGCAGGACTCCCTTGCACTGCTGCTGGATAAATTGCCAGGCAAGCTTAATAAATGGTCCGCTCCGAATTGGGGACAACAACAGCTTTCACTGTCCCGCATCCATGGACCTCTGACTTTCCAGCGTTATGAAGGATCATGGAATGGCCAGAAAATGAGTCTGGAAGTTTGGCCGATTCGTACTGCAGACGGTACAGGTACCGAGAATCTGATCGAAATCTCATTCAAAACAGACGATGTCGCGACAGCCTCCCAGCTCCGATCCCAGCTGATGGACTCACTGGAGTCTCACGATTGGCTGCTTCCTGTCGACGGTTTGAAGACACAGCTGATACTGGAAAGATATTAAGCTAAGCAAACATATTAAATATGGAACCTTATGATAAAGAAAAGAAGGGCACCCACATTCGGGTGCCCTTCTTTCTGATGATTGTTGATTACGTTTTATGTGTAACCATAAAGACCGCTATCGATTACTCGATAACGGTCTTTATGGTTGTTCGCTTGGCGACGTCCTACTCTCCCGGGACCCTTCGGTCCAAGTACCATCGGCGCTGGAAGGCTTAACGGTCGTGTTCGGTATGGGAACGCGTGGAACC
>NZ_JAVFHM010000088.1:0-1649 GCF_041954005.1 Priestia sp. BR_2
ATGATAATCTACATTTATTAAATATACAAAGCAAAGGAATGAAAAAATATGTTTTTTATTAGCGAGGTTTATACCATGGCTCCAAGAAAAGGCTCCACACCTTTACAAGAAAGTACGTATATTGCTTTCCAACAATTAAATATCCCTTTTCAACGTGTTGATACAGATGAAGCCATTACAATGGCTGACTGTACTCTTATTAATAAAAAGTTGAACATGAAAATGGTTAAAACCTTGTTTTTATGTAATCGACAGCAAACTTCTTTCTATCTATTTATCACTAAAGGAGATAAGCCTTTTCGCTCAAAAGACTTCAGTAGTGCTCTAAATATAGCTAGAGTCTCGTTTGCTCCTGAGGAATTGATGAAAGATATGTTAGGAACAAAAATTGGAGCAGCAACTGTTTTCAGTGCACTATTTGATAAGGATAATAATGTACAAATTGTTTTTGATAAAGATGTAACCTATGAAGAATGGTATGGATGCAGTGATGGAACAACAACCGGATATATAAAAGTACGAACAGAGCAAATTATTAATGATTTTTTGCCTTATACAAACCATAAGGTATCGATTATAGAGGTGTGATATGTATTTATATAAAAATAGAATAGCCATAAAAGTTGGAACTTCTACGCTCGCAAATAAAATAAAGCTAAATAATCTAAAATCGTTTGATCGTATTGCCTATGGATTAAGTGGGTGAAGGCAGTGAAATATAAGATACAGTTTGTTTTATCTATGATTATTTTCGGTACGATGGGTTTAATTGTAAGGTATATTGATTTGTCTTCGAGTGAAATAGCTTTACTAAGTAGTTCAATAGGGTGTTTATTTTTAATGATTGTTTTTCTCACGAGGAAGAGAACCATTTCATGGAAATTGGTAAGAGTTAATGCTTGTATCTTATTCTTTTCAGGTATTGCATTAGGAGGAAATTGGATGTTTCTTTACCAAGCATATGATCAAACAACGCTCACTAATGCAACACTAGGCTATTATTTTGCACCTGTATTCGTCATGATCCTCTCACCATTTATCCTTAAAGAACAATTACCTGTCAAAAAAATTATTTGTATCGGTATAGCGATAATAGGTATGTTAATGATTGTTGGAAATGGTGTAAGTGCCTCTGGGACAGAAGATTTACTTGGAATCTTTTTTGGATTACTCGCAGCTGCATGTTATGCTGCATTGATGTTACTCAATAAATTTATTCGGCTCATGGGTAGGTTAGAGATTACAATCATCCAACTTGGAATAACAGCTTTGCTGCTCTTGCCATATGTGTTTTTGACGGAAGGATTCGGTATCCTTGGAGTATCTAAATCGTCCGTTCCCTTTATAATAATTCTAGGGATTGTGAACACTGGTATTGGATTTTGGTTGTTTTTCTCCGGGATGGAAAAATTAAAAGGCCAAAGTATCGCTATGCTAAGCTACGTAGATCCATTCGTAGCCATATTGATTTCTGCAGTTATCTTGCGAGAGCATATGACAATTGTTCAAATACTAGGTGGTGCACTTCTTTTAGGATCGACATTCATTAGTGAGAATAAGTTCATTAATTTTCCTAAAAGAGGTAAGAGTGTATCGGCTTTATAACATGCGAAGTAGTAGGATGTATTAGTTTCCTACTGCTTTAATAT
>NZ_JAVFHM010000090.1:0-9038 GCF_041954005.1 Priestia sp. BR_2
CTATTACAATGGGATATTGGGGAGATTATGTAAACGTAGAGCTAAGATCCATCATAGAGTGCGACAATGGCGTCTGGGAGCAGAAAGACATCTATTATCAATAGAAGCAAGATGCTTATATCAACGTGATCTGCTGCCTTCTTGTTCAACAAATGGACAGTGAGGCCCTGGTATATTAACGGGAGGTTTACTGTGAAAATAAAGATTAAACATGCGATCTTTTGGCAGTTAGTATTGTTTGGGTTGTTATCTTAGTCGGGTGTGGCAACGACAATGAGTTAACGATTGATCAAGTGGACGTTATGGCCAAGGTAATGGCGGACGGTGACTTATATGTGGAAGAGCTATTCACTTACACAGTACAAGGAGAGTATGAAAGAATTCCTAGATATATGGACAATTTCGGGGGAGCTAATATTGAATTTTTTGAAGCTTATGTACCACCGAATGACCGAGAGCTCGGCAATCTTGGTTATGTTAATTTGGAGCGTTATCCGGTCTATTTAAGAACTAAATCGGGTTCTTATTACATCGAATTACAAGCTAAAGATGAAACGAGGCAGATCTATTATCGCTATAATGTGAAATATGACGATCGTGGAGAGCTGGATTGGACCGTACTCAAAGATAACAGGTTTGATCATCACAACGTAACCGTTAGGGTATATACGGAACAGCCTGCAAAAGAGAATTTATCTGGATTTGCTTACGATCGCTCAAGAGGCAGCTTGACAGAAGTAAACAATCGTTGGATCAGGTACGAAAACACGCTATTACCTGAAGGGGATAGTGCGAGGCTGAAGTTGTATTTCCCCCCAGAGGTGCTGACGGAGAGGGAAACAGAAGAGACCTCAGCCTCACTCTCGGAACGACTGTTAGCTGAACAGAAGCTTCAGCAAAGATTCGAAAAGCGTGAACAAGATGGGCTGGCCGGTGTATTTTCGCTGCGCCGTAAAGGTATGGTGAGTCTTTCCTTAGTGCCATCAGCTATGAGATTCCAGGAAGATTCGAGAGCGCCGATGAGGCTTCCCGAGTTTACATTCAAGGGTAATCGTACAGCCCTGAACAAACCAGACCGTTACTTGCTTGGTTGGCTGTCTCACGGTACGACTGTCCTGAACCTGGATAAATTTTCTGGCCCTACGAAAACAGAGCGCAGGAATAAAGCGACTATGGGTAAATACATAAAGCGCATGAGAAGTCTTAATAAGGGACTCAGCCGCTGGCAGGAGCTTGTGGAGACTGAGAATAGCAAAGGGATCATGTACAAGGAATACGCGGCGAGAAAAGTCATCATACCGGCTCTAGCTCTCATACATCTGGTTTTGCTCATCTATCTGTACATTGCAGACGTAACACCTTGGGGATGGGTAGGAGTATTGGCCATTGTTTTGGGCGGCGGACTCATATTAGCTATTTTTCGCTGGCGCCTCAAAAGATACATCATCGTCTTTTTGGTCGTTTGCTTTTTCGTGGCAGCTCCAATTTTGTATGATCCCCTGGTAGACGAATACTTGAACTTCGTAATTCTTTCATTTTTACTTGTTGGGTTATTACCCCGAGGAGCATTAGATCAGCGTTCGGCAGCTTACCGAAGCGCTATAAAGCGGTATCGACGAAAGCTGGCTAGAGGCGGACATGATCTAGGAAGGGCTAATAATGACCGCAAAATGGCTGGAAAAGATGAGGGAAGATGCGCTATTACTTGATGTAGGAGAACGTTTTATGAGAAATGTCAGCAAAGAAAACCCGGATTTTCCTTTATCAGAGGCTTCTTCCCTGTTTGATAACGATGTGGATACCGCTATCGATTATGTCTTTAATCGTTCTTGGAAGGGAATACCTGGGGGGACAACTTCCGGGAGAACTCCGAGCAGCGATAGTGACAGTGGAGCAGACGGGGGGAGTTCATACGACTACAGTAGTGACAGTGGCAATGATGGAGGTTCGGGAGATGGCGGTGGGGGAGGAGATTGACTAAGTTAGTAAAAATTGTCGGGTGACAAAAACATAGTAACATTAGAAGCCGCTGATTATGCGGCTTTTTATATTTAGGTTATCAAGCAATGACAAGAACATGGTTACATTCCCGATTTGATTTCATCGAGGCAGCAGACGTCTTTTTATTAAGTAAACGGGGGAAGGCGTGTCATATGACATTTTGACACTGTTGTACATAACAAGGAGTGCAGTAGGATACAGAAGAGAGTTCTGGGAACTAGAATATATCTCATCAAACCAAATCACAAAGTATTTAAGGAGAGGATTTTATGAAACAGAAAATGGGTATCGCAATTGCTGCTTCGATGATCACACTGGCTGGTTTTACAGGAAATATTCATGCAGCTTCGAAAGTAGGTGCTTCTCTTATAGCTCCCTACAACTCCAATCAGAAAGCCGAGCAGATAAAATGGTTAGAAAAGCATGCCATGCCATTAAAGTCAACGGATCCAACAGCATCTCTTCAGGATTTAAGACCGCTTAAGGATATGATCGGATCAGCTACAATTGTTGGTTTAGGCGAAGCGACGCATGGAGCTCACGAAGTTTTTACCATGAAGCATCGCATTGTTAATTATTTGACAGCTGAAATGGGCTTTAAGGCCTTAGTGTTAGAAGAGGGATGGGACAGAGCATTGGGACTCGATCGCTATGTTCGTACGGGTAAAGGGGACCCAAGCCAATATCTAAGTCCTGTATTTAACACGAAAGAAATCATTGATCTGCTTCAATGGATACGCCAATATAATGCGGATCCAAAGCATAAATCCAAAATACGGATCATCGGCATGGATATACAAACCGTAAACGAGAGTGTTTATAACAATATCCTAGCGTATGTAAAGAAATACGATCCAAAACTTGTCACTCGTTTCGATCAAAAGATGAAAGGCCTTATTCCTGTAACCAAGGATTTAGATACCTTTGGCGGCCTTAAGAAAGAAACGAAAGCACGGTATGTTTCAGATGCGAAACAAATTAGCGCTTTATTAGAGCAAAATAAACATAAACTGAATGGAAAATCCCCAGAGTTCGCATGGATCAAACAAAATGCCCGTATTATTGAGCAATTTACGACAATGACAGCCGCATATCCTGATAACCTGGAAGACTTTTATTTGAAACACGATATTGCCATGTATGAGAATGCGAAATGGACTGAAGAACATATAGGAAAAACAATCGTGTGGGGCCATAACGGGCACGTGTCGAAAACAAATATGCTTCCTTTCGTATACCCTAAAATGGCTGGGCAGCACTTAGCAGAACATTATGGCAAACGGTATGTAACCATTGGAACATCTGTTTTCGAGGGACGTTACAATGTTTATAACACCAGCCAACAATTCGGGCCCTATGGAATCTTAAAATTAGATGACCCGAACAATTTTAATTATACGTTTGGACAAGTCAAATACGACCAGTTTTTTGTTGATTTACGTAAGGCAAGCGGAGTGACTAAAACTTGGCTAAACGAGCAACATCCCATTTTTGCCGGAGTAACAACGGTAGGTCCAGATATCCCAACGACTGTTGATGTATCATTAGGTAAAACATTCGACATCCTCGTTCACATTCAGAAAGTGAAGCCATCTCAACTGAATCGATAAAATCTTAATTATGTATGCTTAAAAGTCGCTTAATTGCGGCTTTTTTGTTTTTTACGATTTATGTTTGTCAAAAACCGATAGACTTCCAAAATATGGACTGTCATGTTGACAGCGAGAATACGGTGTATGATTTTGTTCTGGGCTGAATTTTAGAGCGGTCATTCAATATGAAAGCACATTGAAAGAGAAAATGCATAAAGCTGGCTGATTTGGTATAGTGCCTAATTACTTTTTTCCCTGTAGTATAGTAAGAGAATACTGGCACACAGGGGTCTTCCTGAGTTTTGAACAATTCTAATGTGCAGTTGGTCATAACCGTAGCTTACACTCCGTTCATTTTATGTCATATGACATTATGACACTGGCAGAATTGACATCAAGAGCAGTAGGATACGTTTACTACTTGCAAAGGATGTGAGCTCTTTGATGGCAAGAACCGTCGCCAGTTTTGTTCAAAACGGCTATTTCCTGCTGTTTACTTTCGTCACCGGATTGTTTTACTTCTGCTTTTATTTGGTTGCCATTATTCTGGGTTTGAGTCTTTCGTTTACTGTCGTGGGCGTTCCTCTCCTGGCTAACGTTTTGCGCACGACAACTGCCTTCCTGCAATTCGAACGAGTACAAACCAAGATCTATATGGATATCACCACCGATCCTTGTGTTAAAGCTGTCACCCCGAAAGTATCCAACTGGCTCCAAGCGAAAAAGGAGTTGCTGAACCGACGCAACTGGATCGCTATTGGCTGGCTGATGTTGAAGTTTCCGGTAGGGATTTTAAGTCTGATCAGTGCGGCCTTACTCTATGTGGCACCGCCTGTATTGATTGGTGTTCCGTTCCTCTATCCGTTTATCAGCCTTTCCATTATGGGTGCGACGGTAGACACGTTTGCCAAAGCTATGATGGTATCAGCCACAGGGATCGTACTGATGTTGGTGAGCTGCTGGCTTGCAGACCGCTTGGCGCGCTGGATAGGCGGCTACACGCGTCTAATGATCAAGCATGTGAACCGGTAGACGAATGCCCCGCTTCGCCTCGTAGGTCGTCGGAGGATAGTTTACTCTATAGCAGTTTACTTTATAATAGTTACGTAATGTCATACTGAAAGTCTTTAGGGGATGATGGTTTTGTTCGATATGGTCAAGCAATGGTACTGGTACGACTGGCTCATGTTTATAATCCGCCTGATATCCAGCATTTCTCTCGTGTTTACGACAATAAGTCTGCAACAATATTTCACGCTGCCGATTGTGGTCCTTGTCCTATGGCAGTTGATTGCTTTTTCCGTTCCATGGCTTTGCTTGCAGCTCAATTATAAATACTATTTGTTTACCGAAATTGTGATCTCGGGTGGGTTGTGTTTGTATCTGGCTTCATTTTTTCCCCAAGCCTACTTAGCATTCCTGCTGTATGCATTTTTCATTGCTGCCCATAGCGCGCATAGGGCCTATCTCTGGTCAGGGCCTGTTACCATCTTGCTCCTGCCAGCCATAATCAAGCAGCTTGGAGAGCAGAGTGAATACTGGGTCATGGCCGTTCACATCGGGCTGGCGTATATCTTCGGATTCTCCTTCCATTTACTCGTGCTCAATCATCGTCAAGGCGAAACGATTCGCGAGCAAAATGCGGTGTTGGAGCAGTACCTGTCCCAAATCGAGCGTATCACGCTTGCCGAAGAACGGAGCCGGCTGTCCAAAGAGCTTCATGATACCGTCGGTCATGCCTACACTTCGCTCATTATGGGATTGGAAACGTTGCGTCCTCAGATGGCAACGGATACGGGAACCGAAAGTCTCGATTCCCTATTGAACCTGGCCCGCCAAAATATGGAGGAGGTCAGAGGCTACGTACATCAAATCGAATCGCCGCATGAGACTCTCCCCCTGCTTCAGTCTTTGAGGAAGCTGGCGGAGGAGTTTCAGGAACATGCCAAGGTGCCGGTTACTTTCCATGCCTACGGGGAGGAATACCCTGTAATGAAGCAAGCGAAGACAGCGCTCTACCGCTGCCTGCAAGAGTCGTTGACGAATGCCGTGCGCCATGGACACTCGACAGAGATTAAGGTTTCCGTGCATTTCGAGCCCCAACAGACGAGACTGGAAATTCAAGATAACGGCCGCGGGATGGAGCATGGAAGGGAGGGCTTTGGCCTCAACGCCATGAAAGAGCGGGCGATGATTTTGCAAGGCCATGTGGCCGTCTATACGGAGCGGGGAGAAGGCACTCTCGTTACCTGCACGCTACCCAGACAAACGGAGCATAAGGATGAAGTCATCCGCCTGTTGGTCGTCGATGACCACCCCGTTATTCGTGAAAGCTTGCGGACTTTGCTGGAAGAGCAGCAGGATTTTCAGGTTGTCGGGACGGCAGAGGATGGCGAGCAAGCGATCGAGCTGTGCAGGCAAGTTAAGCCGCAGCTGGTGCTTATGGATGTTGAGATGCCGAATGTGGATGGGATCTCCGCATCCCGTACGATAAAAGAATCGTGGCCCCACATCCGGATTCTGATTCTCACCACGTTCGAGGATACCAAACAGGCTTTGGAGGCGATGCGAAGCGGGGTGGATGGATACCTATTGAAGTCCATGCAGCCGTTAGAGCTGGCTGAAACGATTCGCACCGTCCACCGCGGGGGCACGCTGATCGATCAGGGCATGTCGCACAAATTATTTGCCCAACTGGAAGCGGACAATAGCGTCGATGACCATTCGTCAATCAAAGCGTCCTCGGCCTATGATTTAACGCCGCGGGAACTTGAAATTTTACAGTTTGTGTCCAAAGGGCTGCGATATAAAAGCATTGCTTCCAAATTGTATTTATCCGATGGTACGGTTCGAAACTATGCGTCATCGGCATATATGAAGCTGGGGGTCCGCAACCGGGAGGAAGCGGTGCAAAAAGCCAGGGAGGCTGGGCTTCTGGAATAACCCCAAGTTATGTATCCTGGTGACGGGTGTCGATCATACGTGAGTGATTTACTCCGTATGATCGACACCCGTCATTTCAATTTATATAGGCCATTTTTATTTATCAGAGCTATGGTTTCTGTTAACCATAGTAGGAGATAAACCTGAGATTACGTGGGCCTTACTAAAGGATATTAAGCTAACGGGAAACGTTAGCTTAATAAAGACTATAAGGCAGCCGGTCAGATTGACTACCTTAACTTTAACTTAATAAGCAATTTACGAAGAGGCTGCCGACATAATTTGGGCAGTCGTAAAAGAACTACTTCATGCTTTCAATGAAGAGAAAAGCAAAAAAATTATGTATGATTTTCATTTGCGGGTAAACTAATGAATGCAGCAGGATGTCACTAAACGTTATAAGAGCAATGACTGTTATGTTAAAAGCAAAGTAAAATAAAATGATGTCGGGTGAAAAAACATAGTAACATTAGAAGCCGCTAATTTACGCGGCTTCTTCTGCTGGTTGGGTAGCTGTAGCCACCGTATTACGTAAAAAGACTGGTAAATGACCACCCTTACAGTAAAGAGTATCCCCGCGTTATTATTTCCTTTTACACTCGAAGCGCTTTTACCACCAAACGTTTTATTGCACCCATAATCCGAGGTTTTGTCCATGAAGGAGAAACAAAAATCGTATACATTCCTAATCGATTTCCACCCCATAAATCAGTAATAATGCCATTGCCGACAACCGCTGTCTCATTTTTTCGGGTTCCGAGTATATCCAAAGCAGCCATAAAAGCTTTTTTCTTTGGTTTACTCGCTTCGAATAAAGCCGGAATCTCATTAACCAGTTCGTTTCCTTGCGAAGGAGGTTTACTGTTCGAGACGATAATCAGCTTAATCGCATATCGGGACTTAAAGTCTTTCAGCCATTTCTTCATCGAATCCGATTCAGCCGAAGAATTTTTCGAAACTAATGTATTATTCCAATTAATTATTATTCCTTTAATTCCTGCCCGTTGCAGCGCGTCTCCATCAATGTCATAAATTGAACGCACACTTTGTGAAGGTTTGAAAATAGGCATAAAACTCCTCCGTTACATTTGATTACTAAGTTGGTCATAAGTCATATATAGTTTTCCTTAACCTTCATTTTTAATACCCCTTATTCATCAGCACACAGAAGAAAGGAGACTATGATCAATTTACATTATGTGACCGTGCCAAGAGACACCTTTAAGCATCGCAGGAACTCCTCTTGCGCGTGTTTTTCGTACGATTGTAGCGAAACAACTAAAAAAGTTTCAAACATCGAGACGATTTATTTTATGGAGTACTTTCCTTTCATTTGGACACTCTAATTCATAATTGGGCAGAAACTCATAATGATTTACCTGGAGTGTGACGATAAAATGACTAATGCTTACATAAATGGATACTCGATGAATTATATCGATTGTGGAAAAGGAACAGCAATCCTCTTTATTCATCCACCTGTACTGACGAGCTTAAATTTCTTATATCAAATTCAAGGGCTTTCACCACATTTTCGAACCATTGCTTTTGACATCAGAGGGCATGGCAAGAGTCAGCCTTCCAAACAAGCGGTTACATATCCTATAATTGTTGAGGATATTAAACAGTTGATAGACCAATTAAGCATCGAAAAAATTTTCTTGTGTGGATATTCTACTGGCGGTTCGGTTGTGCTTGAGTTTCTCTTGTCTCATCCCGATCGAGCATTAGGAGGTATCATCATCGGGGGAATGTCGGAAGTGAACGAATGGCGTCTAAGAAATAAAATATCTTTGGGAGCCGTTTTCTCTAAAATCGGAGCAGTCGGCACGATCGCGTTTTCCACTGCTTTGACGCAAGCTAAAAATATTTCGTTGTTCCGTGAGTTATTCAACGATGCGAAAAAAGGAAATGCCAAAAATGCAGAACAGTATTACCAGTACAGCTTAAAGTATAACTGTACATCGCAACTTCGGGAAATCCAACTTCCAGTACTGCTCGTTTACGGAGAAAAAGACAAGCACTTCCATCCTTACGCCAAAATGTTGCATGAAAAATTGCCTATGAGTGAGTTGGTTATCATTGAAAAGGTCGATCATCGGATTCCGACGAAAGCCCCCGGACCATTGAACGAACGAATCAAACAATTCATGCGTCACTCCAGTCACTGAAAGGCCTGTGTTTTATACCATTCAATGTGCCGAACCCCTACGCGTCCCAGATAAGGCGAGGCAGGGGAGGTGGCCGGTACGGTGCACAAAACGGGACATATTACTGATATTGTCGAGGGACAAGAACATGGTCCCAAAGAAAGTCGCTAATTTAGCGGCTTTTTTGTTTTATCTGTACAAGTTCTTGTCCCTAATCGAAGACAAGAACTTGTACCGATTGCCGTAAAGGATAAGAACATGAGCCGATTACAATTAGATAAGCGTCTAACTATATTTCCATTCAATTTCATTAAGGTAACGGGCAGGATTACTCACCAATCTGAATTGATTG
>NZ_JAVFHM010000091.1:0-515 GCF_041954005.1 Priestia sp. BR_2
TAATATGGGGTCCCCGAAAAGTAATCGGAATTACCTGCGAAGCGTGAGCTTCACTTTATGGGGATGAATTATGGTGGAGGCTGAGGGGATCGAACCCCCGACCCTCTGCTTGTAAGGCAGATGCTCTCCCAGCTGAGCTAAGCCTCCATCTGGATTGTTACATGCATTAAAGAAAGTGGTGACCCGTAGGGGATACTCTCACTTCGTTCGAGACTGCGAAGTCTATGCTTACGAAGTTATCCTCCGACGAACCGACGGGATTCTCATCCCCTGATGCATTAAAGAAAGTGGTGACCCGTAGGGGATTCGAACCCCTGTTACCTCCGTGAAAGGGAGGTGTCTTAACCCCTTGACCAACGGGCCGTATATAAAGTCCTTGCTGGCGGAGAGAGAGGGATTCGAACCCTCGAGACGCTTTTGTTGCCTACACGATGACCAATCGCTCTCCTTCGGCCAACTCGGACACCTACCCGTATGGCCCCCCGAAACGGACTCGCACCGTTGACAACCTGTAT
>NZ_JAVFHM010000092.1:0-768 GCF_041954005.1 Priestia sp. BR_2
TAATATAGCTAATGAAATATATTTTGAATTTAGATAATCAAACATTTTAATTTAAAGAGAACCTCTTATGTACAGGTTCTCTTTCTACCGATAATCTGGACTATGTTAACTAAGATTGTATATGGTATATAAAAAGAGAAACCTCCTGATAAAGTAACAGGAGGTTTCTGAATCATTACAAGGATTTATATATAGTTTTGAATAGTTTTGTAATCTAAGGAAGTTGCTTGTAGTGTATTTTTAAAAATTGCGACCATATTATCTCCAGAATGATATTCCTTTAAAGCGTCTGTATCTTTTAAAATATTTCCTGTTAGAATGCATAATGCGGTCTCGTCCTTATCAATTTTCTGCTGATCCACTAACTTTTTCAATCCGGCAACTGTAGCTGCAGAAGCTGGCTCACATCCAATCCCACTTCTATCTATAATAGCTTTTGCATTAAGAATTTCAATGTCTGATACGGAAGCTGTAATTCCATTTGTTTCTTTTAAAGCATGTTTCGCCTTCTTCCAACTTGGTGGATTTCCAATATTCAATGCAGAAGCTCTAGTGTATGGAGATCCATCAGGTATAAGTTCTTTCATTTTCTGATCTATCATTTGGTGAAATGGACTCGCCCCTTCTGCCTGTATAATTGCCATCCTCGGAAGTTTATCTATCAATCCAAGTGTAAATAAATCATTTAGTCCTTTACCTAGCGCTGTTGCGTTACTTAAAGCTCCATCAGGTACAACAATCCAATCTGGTAAGTTCCAACTTAGATAT
>NZ_JAVFHM010000093.1:0-1587 GCF_041954005.1 Priestia sp. BR_2
GAACAGTTGTTATTGGAAGCACTAAAGTAGCAAGTAACGGACAATTTTTCATGACAATTTCTAAGCAAAAATCAGAAACAAAAATATCTGTGAATGCCAAAAATAGTACGGGAGAAAGTGCACCTACAACAGTTGTGGTTAAAGATAAAACAGCACCTTCTATACCAACAGCAAATAGCATTACAGATCAGCAAACAGTCGTCACAGGAACGGCGGAACCTAATGCTCAAGTAGATATAAAAATTGGTAATACGGTTATTGTAACAGGAACATCTAATGCTAAAGGAGAATTTAAGCTTACCATTCCTAAGCAAAAAGCAGGAACAAAAATCTTTGTTACAGCAAAAGACTTAGCTGGAAATATAAGTGTAGCTCAAACAATTACCGTTCAAGACAAAACAGCGCCATCAGCTCCTGCCGTAAACAAGGTCACGAGCCAATCTACTTCTGTAACAGGTACAACGGAAGCAAATGCAAAACTTACAATTAAAGTAGGTACTAGGCTGATTGGCAGCGGCACAGCGGATGCCAAAGGGCAGTTCAAAGTTGCTATAGCAAAGCAGAAAGTAGGAACAAAGCTATCAATTACATCAACCGATTTAAGCGGAAATCAAAGTGTGGCTAAAATAATTACCGTAGTCCAATAGAAAAAAGAGTCCTTTTCTACAAGTAGAAAAGGACTCTTTTTCGGTTTTAATTAGGTTTAAATCAAGCATGATATAAAGTCATATCTTCGACATTATAGCATAAGGATTCGACGAATATAAACAAAAAGTTGAAAAAAGTACATGATTTAAGGGTTTTATCAACTTAAGTAAAAAAAAGTAAAAAAAAATCAGCGTACCTCTGGCAAGTATGAAATTGTATCCGATATTAGGGAAGAGTATTTTTTATGCAATATTACTAGAAAAATAGAGAAAGGTAAGGCGAAAAGAAAATGAAATTTATATTAAAAGTTGTACTAGGGCTAGCCATTGTTTTAACTCCACTAGCCTGGTTCACCACAGCAGAAGCAGCAGGAACAGAACCTCTTGTGTCGGTAAAACTAGAAAATTATCTAGGCAACAAAAGCAGCATTACTATTCATCCTTCAGCATTATACCGTGTGAAAGATGAAAATGTAACTCTGCAAGCGAACAGAGATTACGAGGTGAAAGTTGCTGGTGCGAACGTAGCGTTATATCAAGGAGCAGAAAAGTTAGGCGAGTTTCCTAGTTTTGAAGTCACCCCTTCTACTTACGACGCCAAACTTACTATTAACAGCATGTCTTATTTAGGAGACATGAAGTTTACGAATGAAGGTAATAAGTATGTTCGTCCTATTAATACGCTTCCTATGGAAGATTACATAAAAGGCGTAGTAGGAAAAGAACTGTATTGGTCTTTCAAAACAGATACATTTAAAGCCCAAGCGATAGCAGCAAGAACATACGTAATTAGCCTTCCAAAATCAGTATTAATTAATGACAAGACAGATTACCAAGTGTACGGTGGTGACTATTGGGATGAACGTATCGCTCAGGCCGTGGAAGATACGTTTGGCCAAGTTATTACATATAAAGGTAGTATTATAAACTCTGTATATTC
>NZ_JAVFHM010000094.1:0-716 GCF_041954005.1 Priestia sp. BR_2
AAATACTAATTGCCAAAGGTAGAAGGTAGTGCTACAATTGTTCACATTCCTACTATTCTTCTTATTATAGTCGGATTAAAATTTTATACAAGGAAATAGGAGTGATTTTAGTGAAAAGGACTTATTTACTTTTCATCTCTCTTTTAACCATTGTCCTCATAGTAGCAGGGTGCAGTGGTAATGCAAGCAAAAATTCTTCAAGTGAAAAAGAAGGAAAAGAAGGCGGAACGCTAAACATCGCGTCTCAAAGTGAGCCAGCAACGCTAGATGCTCAAATTACTGGGGACTCAGATGTGAAAGACGCAACGCGCAGTATCTACGAAGGACTAATGATTTTAGACGAAAAAGGAAATCCTAAGCCTGACTTAGCGTCTAAAGTAGATATTAGCGATGATAATAAAACATACACGTTCCAATTAAGAAAAGGGGTTAAATTCCATAACGGTAAAGAAATGACTGCAGATGACGTTGTCGCTTCTATTAACCGCTGGATTAAGCTATCGTCTCTTGGAAAAACAAACTTCTCTGGTGCTGAAATGACCAAAACCGGTGATTATACGGTAGAGCTTCATTTACCATCACCAAATGTTAACACGCTTTCTTTATTAGCTGATCCAATCCCCGCAGCAGCTATTTTACCAAAAGAAGTCGTTGACAATGCATCTGATGAAGGGATCAAAGACTACATAGGAACAGGTCCATATAAAGTAAAAGAA
>NZ_JAVFHM010000095.1:0-660 GCF_041954005.1 Priestia sp. BR_2
GGATGACACTTTAAACACTTTGTACGTCATTCATTTAATTTTCAACATAAAGAAATATACATCTTAGAGAATCAGCTGAGTGTACAAATCTATACATTGCATTCATCTTGGCTCCAAGAGAGAAGAAGATTCTAATGAAAGGAGAGCGTAAAGTGGAAATCATCGAAGTAAGCTGGCGTACAATATTATTATATGTTGTTATTATTATTATTTTTCGTTTTATCGGCCAACGAGGTATAAATCAGCTAAATGTCATTGATCTTGTTGTTGTGCTTATGATAAGTGAACTTGGGGTTGTGGCAATTGAGGATACGGGAGAGTCTTTACTACATCAGCTTGTACCGATTCTTATATTAACACTTATCCAAATAGGTCTTACCTATATCCAATTAAAAAGTCAAAAGTTACGCAGAGTACTAGATGGGCAACCTATCATTGTAATAAGACAAGGAAAGATTGATGAAAAGCAGATGAAGAAATCACGTTATAATTTGGACGACTTGCTTTTACAGCTGCGGGATAAAAATATAGGAGATATCCGTGAGGTGGATTATGCGATATTAGAGCCTTCGGGTACATTATCTGTATTTAAAAAATCAGAAAGCAAAGATAAATCAGGATCTGTATTTTTACTTCCCCTTGTTATTGATGGGATTATTC
>NZ_JAVFHM010000096.1:0-2824 GCF_041954005.1 Priestia sp. BR_2
CTCCAGCCTGCCGACATTTTAAGCTCTTCACCGCTAGCGATCCACTTATCGGCAACAGCTTGCGCAATTTCCGTTTCGGCCAAAGTCACGGCAACCACATAATCTGACAACATATAAAAATAAGCGCGATCCATCCAACGATCGAAATCGGCTTCCGTCATGATCATGGGGTCTGTAATAATGCCGGCAAAATACATCGCATCATAATTGCCGGTGGCGTAAAGCTGCTCTGCTAAAGGTTGATTTTTCTTGATTTGCTTTGCTAACGGCTTCATTGCGCCAGTAGCGACCCCAAAAAGCGGCTCCTGCGCACCATTGCTCATATAGGTTTTTTTAATCCGTTCCTTGCCGAGTGCCTCCAGTTCCTGCATAACCACGTCGAATTCCAATATAATCCACTTCCTTTTTTGTACAGTATTCATTCACAAATCACGTAGATATCCGGGTAAGGATGGAAATATATTAATTACGAAGAATTATATCATAAGTCGGCTTGTGCAGCCTTACCACCAAAGTTAACCATGTTGCTTCTTTCTCTTTAAAAACACCCCGCTTCTCCTTATGGTGGACTGACCCATCTTCATTGACAGGTATAGCCGTCAATGTTAGAATTCAACGTATCATTGATGAGGAGGCTCGTGATCTATGTTACATTCCATGCGTATAAGATAAGCTGGCAATCAAAAAAGCGGATGTTCCAACCACAAATGTGGGCTTTTTTTGAGCTGCTTATTTCCTGCGTATGTAGACATAGATTGCGACACGGTTAGCTTTTTTGCTATGCCTTTGTGTCGCCATCTTCTCTCGTTATCCATGCAGATTTAAGCCCCGTTGTGGACTCGGATCTGCATTTTTTATTGCCAAAAAACGGCCGAACATCGGACATGGTACAATCCAACCTCATGGGAAACGACATCCCTGCG
The DNA here is from genome assembly GCF_041954005.1 of Priestia sp. BR_2. Taxonomy (NCBI): domain Bacteria; kingdom Bacillati; phylum Bacillota; class Bacilli; order Caryophanales; family Bacillaceae; genus Priestia; species Priestia sp. BR_2. Next base: position 924 of record NZ_JAVFHM010000096.1, read on the forward strand.
ATTTGGGCTGGACAGGTGTTTTTTTCTCTATCAGGCGTATGGTCAATAAAAACGTAAAGGGGCAAATCTTATGAGATCCATGCATTGGTTCTTCTTTATTTAATCCTCTCTTCTTCAATCGCAGGCGATCCTGCGAACAGAAACTGCGATTTTTGAAGGAGGAATCCATATGGGATTTTTGATAAAAGCAAAAGATATGGTTGTGGAATATTCGGGGCGCGATGTACTGGACATTGATGGACTGGAGCTTTACGACTATGACCGAATCGGTCTCGTAGGCGCGAACGGAGCAGGTAAAAGCACACTGCTAAAAGCCTTGCTGGGGGAAATTCCTTTGTCCCAAGGTACTGTCATTCGGGAAGGCAACTTCCGTTATATTCCCCAATTGGATGATGTCATTGTACAGGAGATTCAAGATTACGCTTTAATCGGCAAGCTGGGAATTGAGAGCTGTGAAGCGGAATATATGAGCGGCGGTGAAGAAACACGGCTAAAAATAGCACAGGCCCTCTCCGGAGAGGTGCACGGAATTTTTGCCGATGAGCCGACATGTCACCTGGATCGGGATGGCATAGACTTTCTGATCCACCAGCTTAAATATTATTCCGGCGCCTTGCTCATCATCAGTCACGACCGTTATTTCCTTGACCAAGTCGTCGATAAGATCTGGGAGTTGAATGAGGGGAAAATCACGGAGTACTGGGGCGGATATTCCGATTTCCTGCGCCAAAAAGAAGAGGAGCGGCATAGTCAGGCTGCAAAATACAAGCAATTTACTGCGGAACGGGAGCGGCTGGAGAAAGCCATTACCGAAAAGCTTAGCCAGGCTCGAAAAGTGGATCAAAAGGCCAAAGGCGCTTCACGAAAAAACAGCTCCGAAGGCGGCGGCCGCCTGGCTCATCAAAAATCGACGGGAAGCAAACAGAAAAAGCTCCATAATGCCGCTAAAAATATGGAGCATCGAATCGAAGCGCTTGGTGAGGTGAAACCTCCTGAAGCCATGCGATCCATCCGTTTTCGGCAAAGCAAAGCCTTGGAGCTTCATCATCCGTTTCCGATTACAGGGAAAGACATTTGCAAACAGTTTGAGGGCAAGGAAATTTTCGAGGAGGCCTCCTTCCAGTTTCCATTGGGCGCCAAGATCGCGGTCACCGGCGCGAATGGATCCGGGAAAACGACGCTTTTCAAGATGATACTCCATCGTGAGCCTGGTATTTCCGTATCCCCTAAAGCGGAAATCGGCTATTTCGCCCAAACGGGTTACAAGTTTGACCGTGATCAAGGGGTTATGGAGTTCATGTTGGAAGACAGTGATTATGAAGTGTCGGACATCCGAGCCGTTCTGGCATCGATGGGATTTTCTCAACAGGACGTAAGAAAGTCTTTATCCGTGTTGAGCGGCGGAGAAATCATGAAATTGCAGCTTGCCAAAATGCTGTTAGGACGGTACAACATCCTGCTGATGGATGAACCCAGCAATTTTCTGGATCTTCCTGCGGTGGAAGCGCTGGAACAATTGATGAATCACTATGCGGGAACGATCATATTCATATCGCACGATGTCCGTTTGATCGAGAATGTAGCCGATACCGTATATGTAATCGAGGACAAAAAAATCATTCAGAGGGCTTAATCACCGATCGCTCTTCAAGCGGATGATAGGGTATGTTGTTTCGCTGTGTAAACCGTTTGGCTTAGGGCAGCCTTTTATGGCGGGTCCTAAGCCTTTTTGCGTTTAATTAGGATGCTCCATTTTTATTCCAGCTGGTCTTCGTCCATTCGATATTCTAAAATATCTCCGGGCTGACATTCCAAAGCCTTACAAATCGCCTCTAATGTCGATAATCGAATCGCTTTCGCCTTTCCGTTCTTCAATATGGAGAGATTGGCCATCGTTATTC
>NZ_JAVFHM010000097.1:0-961 GCF_041954005.1 Priestia sp. BR_2
GAATAAAGTCTTTTACATATTCTGCTCCTTTTGTTAATCCATTTTCATAAAAGGTTCTGGATAACTTGTAAAGATCCATTGCTAAGAAGCGATGTAAGCTATTTGTCAGTATATTTGTTTCACTTACTTTTAAGGTATAGCTCTCCGTTTGATAGTCGTCTAGTTCAAGACCTTCTAAAGCAACTAACGTAACGTTTTGTCCTTTAATGTCTTCAAGGCTTTCAACTGGAAGGTCAAAAAAAGTTTGGCCGCAGTATTGATTGGTAGGATCAATAAAACTTCTAATTGTATTATGCTTTTCCATCAATAGTTTAATAAAAGCTGCGTTTCGGTGGACACCTACGATGGAATACATTTTCTGTTGGTAGACTGGGTGATCTTTCGTTTCAAAATCTTTGTAGCGAAAATCTTCGCTGTTTTTTATTGTTCTTTCTCCTTCAGCATTTCGGATAAAGACTTTTACTCTATATCTTCCTCGTTCATGTAAGTTAAACGTATGTGAATGATTTCTAGAATACCGAATCTTTTCAATGACTTCTTGATCTTTGATTAAGTAATACGACACTTTTGTATGTTTGTGTTCTCCGTGACATGTTACTACAAGCTGATAAAAGTTTTGAAGTTCAAGGGTTAACTCATTAATCGATTGTTTCATTCGTATCTCCTTTTATTTCTTGGCCAAATGGAAACATTTTAGCTCAATACTCTTCTCTCTAACAATTGGTAAAATTCTTCATTTCTATTCTATCTCAATTTAGAAAAAATGAAGAGAAAAATTTGTTTTTATCGTTACCATTATAAATTAATCTTTTTTCGCCACCTATATTTAGGTCTTAATTCTTATATATTATCCATAAATATAATTCTTTTGTCATATTTTGTCGAGTGAATTAAATTGCTTCCATTCTCTAATACCATTAAAATATTTAAATGGTAAAATATTTTAATTTAAGGAGACTTT
>NZ_JAVFHM010000098.1:0-522 GCF_041954005.1 Priestia sp. BR_2
AAATAAACCTATATAAACGTTGATGCAGCAACATTTATATGAATTAACTATAATCGTATTTATTATAAATTATAATCACATAGGTTACAGAACATAATCATATTTGTTATAAAGTATAATCTAAAACAGATTATAAAAACAAACAAAACACCTTGAACCTATTTGATTTTTATAATACGATATAGATTATAAATGATAATATAAAAGAGGTGTGTAATTGAAAAGTTGGGAAAAAGAACTAATTGGAAATACACAAAGAAAAAGGATCAGTAAAGAAGTTAAAGAAACAGTTACTAATGGTGATGGAGAAAAGCTATTTCAAAAGCATATCGAAGAATCATATGTTTCCAAAGAACCTGATTACGTAAAAATTTATTTGGATAATATCCTACAGATAAATAACCTATCAAGTGGCATCCAAAAGACATTAAACGTTCTTCTTAAAAGAATGGCCTATGATAACATAGTGGTTTTAAATGCATACATAAAGAAACAAATGGCTGAAGAATTAGGATTTAGTAC
>NZ_JAVFHM010000099.1:0-934 GCF_041954005.1 Priestia sp. BR_2
AAATAAAAGCACTATATGTTTATAGAGAGAATATATTATGTGAAAGTAAGGGTGAGAAAAGAGATGAGAGAGTATAGAATTGGGAGTGTTATGAGAGACCTTCGCAAAATGGCAGGGTTGACACAACAAGAATTATCAAGAGACATTTGTACACAAGCGCAAATCAGCAAAATTGAAAACGGTGAAGAATATCCATCAAGCATTACCCTCTATAAAATTTCTAAGCGTCTTGGCGTAGATGTTAACTACTTTTTTGATAGTGTAGAATCACCTCGACTTGATTACGTAGATGCGGTTCAATCGTTAATTCGTCAATATATTCGTCAGAGAGATTATGATGCTATTCATAATATCATTGTAAAAGAAAAAGAAAGTCCTCTGTTTCAAAACCCGCTGAACAAGCAATTTTTAATGTGGCACGAAGGTATTTGCGTGTATTACATTCATCACAACAAAGAAGATGCGCTGTCTAAAATGTACCAAGCGATTGAGCTTACTAAGCAATCGGCAACGTTTTATAAGGAAAGAGAAATTGAAATTTTAAATAGCATTGGGATTATTCTTTATGAAGAGAAAGAGTATGAACAGGCTCTAGATACATATCAAACAGCGCTCAAAAGCTTAAATGAGCTGCCCCAAACAAAAGACGAAAATATAAAAATTAGAATTTTAAATGCACTTGCCAAAACGCTTGGAGATATGAGTAACTATGATGAATCATTAATATATAGCAATCGAGGAATCGATTTGTGCATTAGTAATGAATCAATGTATTTATTTGGAGAACTTCATTACCAAGCAGGAGAGAGCTTAATTAAATTAGGTAAAATTGAACAAGGTAAAGAATATATGGAAAAGTCTATGACAATTTTCACCCTGCAACGAAATGAGCGATTCGTCAAGCTAGTAGAAAAAGAACTTGAGGCTCTATTTG
>NZ_JAVFHM010000100.1:0-832 GCF_041954005.1 Priestia sp. BR_2
AAATAAAACGAACTTGCAGGGAGCTCGTTGTTCTCCCTGCAAGTTCGTTTTATTTTTGTTATGAACGCTTCTGCTTTTTGTTAGCTGAACTGCTTTGAACGCCTTGTTCAGAAGTGGTCGTCCCTTGTCCTTCTACATTTGGTGAACCTAGCTCTGATTTTGAGCGGTCTTTTTTAATTTTACTCATGTCACTCACCTCCAGTTTGTAGTGTACCCTTTGTACAGCTACATATAAGGAGAGGCGTGCTGTTTTTATTGTTTCTTGAGCATAAACAGCCATAGAAACGTTAAGGCTTGCTTTAATTCATTTGGGAGCTGTCCAATCAGCTTATCAGTAACATTTCGCTTATATACACCTTCGCCATCGATTACTTCCCATCCATTTTCTTTTGCAAGCTGTTCAAACTCCCACGGCATCATCGTATTGCAAATAACGTCTTCACCATATAGTCTTTGGAAACTATTGGTACGAGGCTGAGCAGTTGGCCCAAGAATACCTACGCATGCATATCCTCCTAGTTTTACAACTCGGTACAATTCCTTCAAAGCTAATCGCGGGTGCTCCGTCCATTCTAGGGCGTTGATTACCATAACCCCTTCTACTGCTTCAGAAGACAGCGGGAGCTTCATAATATCAGCTTGAGCGAACGACAAATTTTCACTTTTATGCAGCTGGGATGCTTTTTGAATCATTTCTTCCGATAAGTCAAAACCGATTGCTTTATATCCAGAAGCAGCTAAAAGAGACGTTCCAAACCCATCACCGCAGCCCACGTCTGCCACCATACCACCTAATTTAAGATGTTTTTGAATAAATGGAATCACTGTTTTC
>NZ_JAVFHM010000101.1:0-3185 GCF_041954005.1 Priestia sp. BR_2
TAATAAAAACAGTCAATTTTATGACTGTTTTAAGTAGATTACTATCAAAAATCTCACTGCTTAGGTGATGCAAGTATTTCATTATTTATGAACCTTCCATCCATTGAAAGTCTTAGCCGTATCGGCGATAAAATGATCAATGATTTCACTTTTTCCACTGTCCATAGCAGTAATTGCTGCCACGTCTTCATTATTTAACGTAAAATCCCAGATGTTAAAGTTTTCAGCGATACGTTCTTTATGAACAGATTTTGGAATGGTAACTACTCCACGTTGAATATGCCAGCGCAAAATAACTTGTGCTACTGTTTTTCCATATTTCTCTCCAATACCGGCAAGTAATTCATTTTGGAAGATATTATTCTGACCTTCTGCAAATGGTCCCCATGCTTGTATTTGCACACCGTATTCTTCCATCACTTCCTTTGCAGCTTTCTGTTGAAAGAACGGATGGTTTTCCACTTGATTTACAGCCGGAACAACTTCATTATTTAGAATTAAATCAACTAAACGATCCGGATAGAAATTGAAAACACCGATCGTACGAATTTCCCTTTCTTTATAAAGCAATACTTTATTTTCTAGTTACTTTATAAACGATGTTCAGCTAGTAAAAACTAATCCAACTTTTTTATAATCTTTGCGGGGTTCCCTCCCACTACTACATTATCTGGAACATTTTTTATCACAACAGCTCCGGAAGCGATTACAACATTATGTCCAATTGTAACGCCTGGATTGATGACAGCTCGTCCTCCAATCCATACATTATCTCCAATCGTGACGGGCTTGGTATATTCAACTTCTGTAATTCGCTGTTCTGCATTCACAGGATGAGTATTCGTATAAATATGTACGCCCGGTGCCATCATGCAGTTCTTCCCTATTGTAATTCGTCCCCCATCTAAAAGTGTGCAGTCAAAGTTCGCATAAAAATTTTCTCCTACGTGGATATTGTATCCGTAGTCGCATCGAAAGTTAGATTCAAGGTAGAGACGTTCTCCCGTTGAACCCAATAGTTCCTTTAATAGCTTTGTACGCTTTTCATAATCTGTCTCGTCTGTATTATTAAACAAACGAACAAGCCGTCTTGCAGATTCTCGGTCCTTTACTAATTCTTGGTCTGCTGGAAAATACAGCTCGCCATCAATCATTTTTTCTTTTTCAGTTTTCATTGATTCATTCTCCATTCTTGTTATCAAAATTCCCACCAGATTGAATTCGTTTACATTTCATCATGATAATAGACTTAAAAATAAGATTTTTATAGGTTTGAGTCAACAGTTTGAAGACAAAGAACGTAAGAAACCACGTTACTCTTTTACCACGCGCACAGCTGCTGATTACTTTGAGTATGTTTCCTTAATAATTGAAACAGACGCTGCTCCCGTAACAAGTAAAATACCTGAGATTAAAATCATGCCTGGCATAGAAGATCCGATTATTGGGAACAAAGCAAAACTCAAGCAAGAAGCTATAATTTGCGGTAAACAAATACTTCCATTAAATAATCCTAGATATGTTCCCATATTCTTTCCTGACAGGGCGTTAGTAAGCATCGTAAACGGAAACGTCATCATCGCAGCCCAAGCGATACCAATTAAAATAAATGAAGCAATCAGCATCCATTGATTGTGAATAAAAAAGACAGATCCAAAACCAATACCGCCTAGCAGTAAACTAAAAGCATACGCTGGCTTACGTTCGTTGTTGGCTACGCGTGACAAAACTAGTGACCAAATGACTGCGGCAATCGACTGTACAGCTGATAAAATGCCGAACCAGTTGCCAGCTGCTTGATAGCCTGAGCTAGACGGCTGATTCGTATACCAAACGTTTTCAGCGACTGCACCTGTACCGTACGTCCACAAATATTGAAAACCCATCCAGCAGAAAAATTGAACAAGCGTGACCGTCCAAAAAACCTTTGGAGCGTTACGAAGCAGGTTAAAAACGTTTACATTTTCTTTTGTAGCTTCGTCTGGAATACCGTGGTATGCTGCAAATTCTGCAGGTGAATATTCTTTTACTTTAAGTATTGTAAATAGACTACAAATAATTAACACAACGGCTCCAACATAAAATGAAATAACAACTGATTGTGGTACTACTCCTTTTGGTGCACTATTTGATACACCTAATACCGTTAAAACAAAAGGAAAAATACAGGCTAGCACAGCACCGCTGTTTGATAGAAAACTTTGAATAGAATAGGCAAAACCTTTTTGCTCTTCATTGACCATGTCTCCAACCATCATCTTAAATGGCTGCATGGCTACATTTGATGATACGTCCATAAACAAAATAGTGATAGCTCCAAAAGTCATGGCAGCCACCGCACTAAAACCAAAACTGCCGGCGTTTGGCAGCAAGCACATAACAATTACGGCTACAATTGCGCCAATTAGCAGATAGGGTATGCGCCGGCCAAGGCTTGGCATCCAGGTACGATCTGAAAAATAACCAACTAAGGGCTGAACTACTAAACCGGCCAACGGCGGTAATATAAAGAAAAAGCCTAATGTAGTTGGATCAGCACCGATTGTTTGAAATATGCGTCCCATATTTGAACTCTGTAATGAAAATGCCATTTGCACACCTAAAAACCCAAAACTAATTAACCATATGGTACTGATCGGTAGATAAGGTAGGTTGGGCTGAAAGCTTTTTTCATTGGTTTCAACGATTTTTTCTTCTAACATAACTGCCTCCTATGATTTAATTAACAGCCGCAAAAGATAGATGTTCTGATGTAAAGTGCTACAACATTCGTTGTGAACGTTTTCAAAACAACAATGAATACTGTAAATGCTAGTGTCTTTGGCTGGCTGTTTTCTATTTTGCTAGATTACCTCAGGAATACGGCATAACTAAGAGTCCTGTCTAAAAATACTGTTTGGGTATTAAAAAATTTTCACTATCTGCTCATCCGTAAACTGCTGACTATCGCTTATACCTTCTTAAAAGTTTCATAAAATCTAATTGTTAATAACATTAGAATACTTTTATTTGAACATTATATAATAAACTAGTAATTTAATGCAATCGTTTGCACAAATTGATTTTTAGGTATTTAAAGACCATTAAATCTTGTGACACTATGTGTACATGCTCATTACTGTCGTTTTAATATTGTTAAGTGAAAGAAGGATTTACTCTTAAAATCTTATAAAAAACCCAAAGAA
>NZ_JAVFHM010000102.1:0-500 GCF_041954005.1 Priestia sp. BR_2
GAAGTGTGGTCGGGGACTGGACTTACACCGGATATGTGTGCGCGATCAGCGTAGGTGAGTACACTGGTTCAGTTTATTGATTACATTGCGGCATTTAGAACAATGATGAGGCCACCAGATGCGTTTTTGAGGGAGAGGCGAGCATAGAGATCTACACTAGGCTATTTGTCGGCAGCGGTCAGCTGTGTAGAAGAGACAGTAGGTGGATTATCGGCAAATAGCGGATCGTGTGTCCGGACGGGCTCCCCAAACGGCTGGATTACAGTGATTTAGTGGGTTGAATGTCCGCAGTGGCGCGTAACAACTTCAGTAAATCTCTGGTGTGCATGGACTTAAAACTGCTCAGTTGGCCGCATTAGCGTAGTTGAGTACTCTGGTTCCGCTATTTCATTAAATTCCGCCTTTTAGCAGCAGGCTGAGGACACCAGATCCGCTATTGCGAGCTATTCCGGGATTAATCCGTGATCTTGGGTACATTAACGTATCGTGTGTCCGCGTGG
>NZ_JAVFHM010000103.1:0-3779 GCF_041954005.1 Priestia sp. BR_2
AAAGGGTGGATGAATCGTAATGAAAAAAGAACATGTACTGTTAATCGATCAAGAGTGGGTAAGTCTTATGGAATCAGCTCGCATGCGGGGGCTGACTATCGAAGAAGTCCGGAGATTTTTATCGGAGTTTAATGGAACTAAATAAAAAAGCACGCTAAAATGAACACCCCTTTGCCGGTCCTTTACTACAGAACCAGCAAAGGGGTGTTTTCTGATCTTTTCAAAGTTCTCTATTTATTTCAGTTTTTTATTTCTTATTCAATTCTTCATGACCGAAGCTTACATTCAAACCACCTAACTGGTTACAGGCTGCATTGCTATCAACAACCACTGTGCTGTCACTTTGCTTCTGAAATTGTACTTGACACCCTACGCTAAATTCATCTCCAGAATCATCATAGCTTGCTTTACCTTCACTCATAAAATGAGCTTTCCCTTCGATGTCTCCGGTATTTTGTTGATAATAAGCTCTTAGTGCAAAATCAAACCCTTCATCAGAAGCATTGGTAATGGTTATAGATTGTGTGTTTGTTGCATTCGAAAATGTACCGTTCCAGCCAGTACGTGGTTCAGACTCTTTTTGTTTAGTAGCTTGTTTTTCTTCTGTGTCTTCAGTATTTGCTTCACTTATCTCATCATTTAAAGGTTTGTTATCTGGAGAGGGTTGATCTTCTGGTGATGTAAAAGTTATAAAGCCATCATCTAAGTAAATTTCTTTATAGCGTTCACTTTCACTTTCCGGATTTAATACTTCATACATCATGACTTTCTTTGTTTCTCCCTCTCCCCACTCTCGAGTAGCTTCGCCTATTCTCTTTATACGGTAGCCACTGCTAGATTCATAGGAAGGAGATTTGTTAATTTTCACAATTTCATTCCACGTTAAATTTAATGGTTTTCTGTCAGCATCTATCACTGTATAACCATCAAGCTTCCATTTGCCATTTTCCACAACTGCAGTGAACGTTAAATAACCTCCGCGATTAGTTGTATCATTGCTTAACATAATGGTTTGAACTTTTATACGCTTCGAGCTTTGACTTAAAACTTTTAACCTTATATTGTCATATAGGTTATCCGGAATGCCTATAGAATCTGCACTGCTAAAGAAAAAGTTAAAAGCAGGAGTTAACTGCTGCTTAATAAACTTTTCTGTCGCATATGGCTCCAGCTTTTGTTGTATCATTGCTACTTCTTTTGTAGAAAGCGGACTAACAGCGGTGTCCCATTGATGTTCCAGCTGTAAATCGCCAAGTACGCCTACTGTTTGGCGATAAATATTTGTGACATCTTTACCTGTTATTGGAGGAGCTACTTCTGATTGCCCTTTACTTACATGCTTAGCTTCTTGTTCTGTTTCCTGTTCACTGTTTTTACTTTTGTGAATCACCGTATTTGCTTCTTTAATAGCAACTGGAATTTTCACTTGAAGGTGCTTACTACCTTTGAGTACCATTACAGTAACAACTGTGGTGTTACCTTCTGGATGTTTAGGTATCTTTATTTTGAAAGTCGGCCGGTCACCCTTTTTACTTTTTGTAAAAAAGACATTTGCAACTTTTTTATTTTCGGTCGTTATTTTCATTGAAGATATGGCTTCTTTATCCTTCAATAAATTTTCTTGAACCTCATGTGATGTCTCTATATCGTAATAAGTTGCAGGCATATATTTCATGTCGATTGTATCACCTGGTTTTGCTACGATTTCTTTTGGGAAAGCCTCAATTTTTTTTAATTGTTGACATGTACTAATTTCTTTTTCTTCTGTTAAAGGAACCTCCAATTCAGGGTTATAAATAACTATATCTTTCATCATTCCTACCTCTACACCAACTGAGGCGAATGGATAGTACGAAACTTTGGCACAGGCATTGATATCTACTTTTTTTACAGGATCATAATCATCTCCATCAAAATTTACTTCTCCAATTGCTTCTACCTGTGACTTGATGCCTACTCCTGTTTCTACACCTACTCCTAAAACACCTAGAGCACTCACTCCAGCTCCAATTTCCGGCTCAACTTCAGCTTCAATGTGCCCCCGTCCTTTAAATCCGTAAGAAACATTTCCTGTTGAATTTATGTAAGGTTTATAGCCTTTACTCGTCTTAATAACACCTGCATGTTGAATGCTATCAGCACTTCCATACACTTCAGCCTTTACAGTCGTCTTATCATTTATATCTATCTTTTTAGTATTCGTTTTCTTTATTTCATTCCCAAATAACATTCCCCCAATTTGAATATCGCCCGTTACATATAGTCCAGGAACAGGGGTCGGATAATAAACAGTCGCAATTGTTTTGTCTCGCGTCTTTTCCAGTGCTTTTTTCAACTTTTCAGAACTGATTGTATTTTCAAAATTCTTTTCAGCAACCATACTTAGCTGCACTTCTTCAGCAGTCTTAATTTCCATATTGTAACGGGAGAATTTATCGTCTCTTTTGTTTTTCCGGATGTCGGTTATTACCTCAGGGTCTTTGAGATTCACATGTCCGCGTATAGAAAAATACTTAGACACTTTTAATTTGTTTACAGCAAATGATAATTCACCATTTTCCTCTTTTAACTCTGCGTCAAAAACATCCTCTACTTGAAACTCTCCGTGTGATTCTTTTGTATTGCTAGAAGCTATTTGAGTATCTGCAGCCTGCGCTTGTAACTTTTCATATGTAACACCTTTTACTGGCTTAACGATTAAATCTTTACTTGCTAGTGTATAAGTTTGGTAGAGATCCACGCTGTCAAATAATTCTTCAAACTTGGGCTGCGTCACTTCCAATAAAACTTTTCCATCTTGTTCTCCAACACTTTTTACTTTTACAGCTACTTCTTTAATAACGTCTTTTTCATGAGGAACGGTTAAAATATCATCCTTTTTAAGAGTACTAGTTGTCGCTGTCTTTTTTAACAATAGTGTATTTGTACTTGCCTTAAGTACGTCACTAGCCTTCAATTTGTGAATGTTAGGATTATACACTACGTCTTTTACTTCTTCTCTTTTTGTAACAAATGAGAAAGTAAACGAATTCTTCACTTTCTCCCCATCCTTATACCTAAGTGCTTTGCTCATTTGAACTGTCTATTGTTCTCCTTTTCTATATCCTCCTTTTGGTGGTTGAATAGAAATAGACTGTCCTTGATTCTTTAATTCTAAATGAACTGGAACTACTTTGTGGTTTTTATCAAATACTTCAATGTTTTTAGAATTTATCGTCTTAAGATCTAAACTTTCATCAAAAGAGATAACCCATTCTTTGTTTACGTCTGTATCTAGATACGTAGGGGTATTTTGAGAGGAATTATCTATTTTTTCACTAGCTAGTTTTGTTTCCTCACTTGTGGTTTGATTGGTCGCTGTGGCCGCAGACTTATGATACCAAAAATAACTTCCTGCTCCTATGATGATAATTGCTGCAATTAAAATTCCTAATCTTCTACTCAACTATAACTAACTCCTTTTCCTGATGTCCCTAACTTCTTAGTTGTTATGAATTACAAATATTCCTTAATAAAAAGGACATTCCTCCTTATTGTTTATTATTCAAACTATACTATTATATATCATAAGACCTATTTACGGTTAAAATTTTACCAAAAATGATATTTATATATTTAAATGGATTCTATTCCTAAAATGGACATACTAAAAAGCATGCTCGCTTAGAAGAATTACCTCCCGTGAGCATTCTTTTTTTAGTTCTCTTTTTTAAATACGAACTCCTTTTGGCTTGCGTTGATCAAACGTATAAATCTGCGTAAATCCGCACTGTTTCGCC
>NZ_JAVFHM010000104.1:0-66009 GCF_041954005.1 Priestia sp. BR_2
CTTCGTATGAGAATTGATGAATTCCCTGCTCCTACCTTTTCATAATAATCTTAAACGAAGGTAGCTATCCCTCATCAGGGAGCTGCCTTTTTTGTCAGTTGAAATTATGATATATTCCCGCAAATGGCACCTGACCCTGAAAAACGTTTGCGCAGCAAATATTTAAGGGCTTTTTGAGGTCGGATGACGATGGTGTACTTGGCGGGAAAATGTAGCTTCCTAGAAGCAAAAGCCCCTCCGCAGTTTTGCGGAAAGGGCCGTGAACCATTGTGGTTTTATGCATTTTGCCTGGACGAAATACGGTGTCAGGACAGAATGTTCATGGCGGTCTGAATGTTTTTCTGATCAAGCTGAATTTGCTCTGGAATTTGGTAGGGATGGTATAGGCCCCGCTGCATCATGTAGTTTGTTATCTTTTCATGGGAGTCTATGGCTTCTTCGAGCTGTTTCATCAAAATTTGCTTGATTTCGGGGGTGGCACATTCGGTCACGGCCATGGCGTAGTTCCTGACTCCGCTCTTGGCGTTCATCAAAAAATCCATTGCGATCACTTCATCGGTCAGCATATGAAGACCTGTCATGTGTTCTAATATTGGGTTCATTTTTTATCTCCTATACCGTTGCTTTAGACAGCACTCCACCAAGCTCCTGAAGCTGCTGTTGTGATAATTGTACGTCTTGTTGCAAAATTTGCATGAGCTCCGGGTCGGTTACCAGAGCTTGCATGGTCTTGGATTTAGTCATGCAAACCGTCTTGAACGCAGCTATTTCATGTACCTCAAGCATCTCATGCAAAGCATAATTGGAATTCATTCGGATTGTCCTCCCGTGTATCTATCCATAATTTAAGGCTTTAAGATGACTTTAATGCAATCATCCGTTTTGGTATCGAACACTTCATAGCCCCGTTTTGCTTCGCTGAGCGGAATGACGTGCGTAACAATGTCTCCTGGATCCACTTTTCCAGAAGTAACCAAATCATACATGTACGGCATGTAGTGAATGACCGGAGCTTGTCCGGAGCGGATATTCACGTTTCGCTGCATGATGTCGCCGAGCGGGAATCCGTTATAGCGTCCGCCGTATACACCGGTGACTTGGATGGTCCCGCCTTTGCGGACAGCCTGAGATGCAATGATAAATGCGCTCATGGTGCCGCCTTGCAGTTTCAAACCACTAGCTAGAAACTCAAGATCGCTCATCTTGCCGTCCATGCCTACCGCATCAATGACGACATCGGCGCCGCCTTTGGTCATTTCCTTGAGATTGTTGCCGATATTCTTATCCTGTTCGAAGTTCACGATTTCCACATGGTTCGTTCGCTTCGCATGCTGTAAGCGGTAATCGACATAGTCGACGGCGATGACCCGTTTTGCTCCTTTTAGCCAGCAGAATTTCTGGGCCAGAAGTCCGACCGGACCGCATCCGAGCACGATGACCGTATCTCCATTCTTGACGCCGGCGTTATCTACGCTCCAGAATGCCGTCGTCATGGCATCGGCGATCAAGCTTAGCTTTTCGTCCGGTTGCTCGCAGTTTTCAGGAATCTTGAAGTGGGTGAAATTAGCAAACGGAACTCGTAAATACTCAGCTTGCCCACCAGGGTAACCACCGGTCGTTCCGGAGTAACCGAAATAGGCGCCCATATCCCCGTGTTCGTTTGAATTGTCGCATTGGCTTTCCAGCTGATTCTTACAATAAAAGCATTCTCCGCATGCGATGTTGAAAGGGATGATCACCCGGTCACCTTTCTTTACCTTGGTCACTCCAGGACCTACTTCTTCTACAATCCCCATCGGTTCATGCCCGATGACATAGTTTTCCTGAAGGTTAGGGATCATTCCGTGAATCAGGTGAAGGTCCGAACCGCAAATGGCGGAACTTGTGACTCTTACGATCATATCGTCCGGTTTTTCAATCTTCGGATCCGGCACCTCTTTGACCACGACATTTTTAATCCCTTGATACGTTACCGCCTTCATGCTTTGTGTCCTCCAATATGTTCATCTGGGGTCCGATCAAACATCCCTTTACGCGACGTATCATCCGGGAACAAATTCATCTGCCCGATCATCACCGTATTGTTTGCCGAAAGCTGGTCGAGTTGGTACTGTTCGTTCAGCTCGTAGGGATGGAACCATTTTTTGCGAATCATGAGCTCCGTGATTTCTTGGTGCATTGCAATACCCTGCTTAAGATGATTGTGCAGCAGGGCTCTTACATCCGGTGAAGCCGTTTCCGTCAGGGCGATGGACAAATTACGCACACCCTCCTTGGCACGAAGAAGGAAGTCCATGGCAAAAGTCATATCTGCCATTTCCGGCATATTTAATGAATTAATCGGGTCTAGATAATCGGTATTCATTTGAATTCCCCTTAATGTGTTATAGGTGTCGGACTATTCGGAACAGGCGCTTGGAAAGGAGCTCTTGCGTAGATTGCTTGCAGCTCGGCGAGCTGTTGTATGGATTGGATTACGTCTTTCTGCATTAAGGCCTTTAGCTCTTGATCAAAGACCAGGCCTTGCATAAGTTTTGACTTAGCGAGGCAGAGCGTTTTAAAGTTTAACGCTTCATGCAGTTCCATCGATTCGTGCGGTGCTAGCGTTGGATTTTTCATTCAGAAATGATCACCTCCCTTTTCATCAACGTTAGATTTTCCAACGCATCGGATCTTATACTAAAATGGATTGCCGGAGATGTAAGATCCGTATATTCCCATACCGTTCACAGGAATATAAACAAATTCTTAACCTCATACTTAATTCTGTTTAACTTAACTGAATGATCTTGCTCAAAAGGGAGGAGTACTCACTGTGCCCAATAAAAACAAAATTGATCTAGGCACCGAAACTACAAGAGAACCGGCAGAAGGTACACTTAATTCCAGCGGTAATACGCTGGAGCAGCATGCATCTAACGCTGCTTCTGAGGCACAAACTGCTTTAAATCAGGCGATAAGCTCGATAAGTGAATCTAATGCGGCAACAAATTCACAAGCTTTGGAGAGGGCCCGGCAGCAATTGACCCAAGCAGAGGAATTTTTAGATCAAGCGCAAACTTCAGCAAATGCATTACGTCTGCCTGACCAACGATAAAACGGTTTTGGCACAGATAGGCTTGGCATAGATTCTTCTTTTTCGGATACAGTAGAGTCAGGCTTACTAATGTCGAGGTATGGTCGTCTGTCTATATCGAGTATATCCCGATGATGTTTCCGAACTTACGCCGATACTTTCCGCATGGGCAAATGACCTGTGTAGCTGCTCAGAGGAACGTATTTGCCTTAGACACGGTGAGTTTCCGTCAAAAATCTTCTTCGGCTTTTGACGAAGCTTTTTGTTTTTTGAGCTGTCTCAGACATTTTCAAAAAAATTATCGAAACCGGATATGATTAAGCAGTGGAGCCCAATTTATACAATTTGCCGGACTTGGATCACTTTTTTGGGAAAAATCCCCTTTCAGTAGACAAGAGAAAAAAGGCATCTGTTAAGATGGACTTAATCTTGCCTAACGAATGAAGGGGATTTTTTCATGGCTAAAATAGAAAAGGACAAGAACATGTGCCGATGTGTCCCAAGCTGATCCGTCTACCCAGTAACCGTGTCGCCAATCACATTTACCGTGGGGAATGGGGACAGCGTGTTTATGGAGCGCTTGCCGAAGGTAGGAGTCCGCTTGAAACAGCGAACGTTCGTTGGACGGACCGTCCCGGAGTGCGGCCCTCAGGTACCTTTCCGAGCATGAAGCTTTGGGATCACGGTGATTTTAAAGTATCATTTATATTGGCATTCACACTACTCTTTGAGGTAATAGTAGTGAATAATAAAAGTTATTCTCGGCCCCAGTTGTAGTCCTTAGTATTTCGTTGGTAATAGGCGCGGGCTTACGCTTTTGGGTCCGGGAAAATTGATATTATCAATTACGATAAGCGAGATTTATGTATAAACCATCCTTTATTTATCAAATTCTGCAATTCATCGAGCCTGTTGATCTTGTTACCAATTATTACATACCTTATAATCTCATTATGTGCAAATGCGTGCACAGTAAGAAAAAGAACAAATTCAAAAAGATAGGAAATCACCCATGAGAAAATTGCTAGTATGCACGTTAGCTATCATGCTAAGTTTAGCTGCGTTTACCCCCGCTATTTACGCTTCTGAAGTCCAAGTATCCGTGGATGGGCGTGATGTACAATTCCCGGATGAGCACCCATATGTCGATCAGAGATCCAACCTTACGATGGTTCCACTTGCTTTTATATCCAACAAGCTTGGAGCTGCTACGAAATGGGACTCAAAATTAAAACAAATCACGATCTCGCTTAACCGTGACACTGTTATTTTGGTGATTGGCGATCATCATGCACTGGTGAACGGTAAAAGAGTAGACTTTGAAGGGTCGGCAGTGCTCAAAAACGGCCGCACGATGGTTCCGTTGCGTTTTATAAGTGAAGCCCTGCATGCTAATGTGGAGTGGCAGCCCACGCGCAATCTGGTGAGCATTATGACCTCCGTGGCCAATGTTCCGAAAGGAACATGGATATGGGACAGTCACATCATCAAACAGGATCAAGAAAAAATTATAAGCTTCGCAAAAATGAAGGGTGTGACATCTATTTACCTTCAGGTGAATAGAGATATCGATCCAGCGATATATGAAGGTTTTATACGAAAAGCCAAAAGCGAAGGAATTCAAGTGGAAGCACTTGAGGGGCGTCCCGAATGGGTCTATAAGTCTAAGCAGGAGGATATTCGAAAATTCATCACGTGGGTTAAAACCTATAATTCCATTGTTGGCCCGGAAGCAAGCTTTACAGGACTGCATTTCGATATTGAACCTTATACGCTAAGCGAATGGACAAAGGACAACAAGGCGATTATTGAAAGCTGGATGGACAATTTGAGACTGATCGAGAAAGAAACCAGAGGGAGCGGCTTGAAAATTGCTATCGATGTTCCGTATTGGCTGAATACGATTAATGTTCCGGGGAAGGATTACAGTATGAGCGCATGGCTGCTCGAGAAGTTCGATTGCCTCGTCATAATGAATTATCGGAATCATGCAATAGGCAGCAATGGAATTGTGGAAAATGCGCAGGCCATGCTGAGAGAAGCATCCACTCTGAAGAAGAAAGTTGTTGTTGCTGTAGAAACGGTCAAAAGCACGGAGGGTCCGCGGGTCTCATTCTATTCCATGAGCAATGAAGTGATGGAAAAGGAGCTTCAATCTGCCCATAATCAATTGGCTCGCTACGCAAGCTATGCCGGCTTTGCCGTTCACGATTTTAAAAGCTGGCAGGACATGAAATAAGCAGCTGGTGTTTATCTAATTGTCTGACGTTTAATTCGAAGGGCATCAATACGGCTTGCAGATCGGGGAGAACTTTACTGCATATGCCATAGCCCTGTCGAGGGACAAGAACAGGGTCCCATAGAAAGTCGCTATAATAGCGGCTTTTTTGTTTTATCGGTACAAGTTTTACAATTTTTAATGAAGAAGGAGAAGTTGATGAAATTAGATTTTTTCCCATAGACGAACTACCATCTCCTGTCATATTTCACTGTACAAAGGATAAGAGATGCAGTCCATTTCCAAGTTAAGGTCTTTACGAGAACAAAATATACGTACGTAATTATGTAATAGGCGATACAAAAGGACATTAAAAAGAAAATGGCACCCTTTGGGTGCCGCTTGAGCATGTTATGGTTTTAATAACTGTTATCTTTTATCCGGGGAATTATGTCTTTAACACCGTCGAAGACGCTGAGTTTAAGGCTCAATTACTCAACCCGCCAGTTCAAGCAGGCGTACGCGTTCTGGATCGGAGATCAGGTCGACTTCGGCAATCCTCCCGTGCCTACTCGTAAAATTGAGACTTCCTTTGCTTTTCACCCCTCGAACCCGGTGACGTGCCCTGCTTGCAAGCTACCTTGTCGCGGCTTCCGATTTTCCTACAATAATCTCCTTCCAAATTTCTATTCAGAAGTATTTTCTAGTTAATCATCGTTGCTCCCTGTTTTGCAACCATTTAACCGTCCCAATGAAGCCTGCCAGTCCTATTAAAAATACTAGAAAATAACTGGTATCTGCCAAGGGGAATGATGCGACGCCGTTTTCCTGCAAATGCAAAGCAGGTACAGACCAGGGCAGATACTTGCCAATGGCAGTGGGACCGAATACCAATGCCAGCATTAAAGTTGTAAAAGCAAAGCCGATCGGCACCAGATAACCGCGCGATATACAGGCCAGTAGGGCAAGAGGGGCACTTAATAATAGGTGGAGAGCACCAATGATAAGTATCAGGAACAAATAATGTTGTACAATTGCAAACGAAAAGCCAGGAAGGCCAATAGCAAAACCAAGCACTAAGGCATAAACAAAGCTGATCAACATCATTACAAAACACCAAAATATAATTGCGACATATTTGGCAATCGCTATTTTACCACGCGATATAGGCAAAACGAGCAAATCCTTAAGCGTCCGATCAGAATACTCGCGGCCAAATGTCCAGCTTGTCACCAATCCAAACCCCAGCAGCCCAAACACGGATGCATACAAAAACGCAGTCCGTTCAAAAAAAGAAGGCCAATCGGGCTGTCCCAAGAACAACGTGATGACAAACAATATAAACAGAAGCGTGCCCCATAAAACAAAGGATCGACGCAATTTGTAAATTTCAACGCTACAGGCCGTCAACAATGGTCTCATTTTCGTTTTCCCTCCTGGGCTCCGATTGCTTTGAGAAAATAATGTTCCAAATTCTCTTCTTCAATATTAAGCATGGTGAGCGGCAATTCGTGATGAGCAAGCAATCTAGCAATATGTTCGGGA
Source organism: Priestia sp. BR_2 (assembly GCF_041954005.1). Taxonomy (NCBI): domain Bacteria; kingdom Bacillati; phylum Bacillota; class Bacilli; order Caryophanales; family Bacillaceae; genus Priestia; species Priestia sp. BR_2. The sequence goes on from NZ_JAVFHM010000104.1 coordinate 6,840, forward strand.
TGCTTCACGGCATGATCATCCGGTAGTGCAAGGCAGTTATTCGAAGGCGAATGTACCGCATACCCGGAGTCTGAAAGAATAGCTTGAGCCTTCCGAGCCTCCTTCGTACCGATCATCAACTGCTTTCGGCGGATGGTTTCAAAGTCTTTTGTTGTCAGTTCTTCTAGCAATACGCCTTTGTGAATAATGCCGATTCGAGAAGCCATTTTGGACATTTCCTCAAGGATATGGCTCGATATAAACACGGTAACCCCTTGTTGAGAAGCTAGAGCTTTCAGCATCTCCCTTATCTCGACAATTCCGGCTGGATCAAGCGCATTGGTTGGCTCATCAAGAATCAGAACGTCCGGCTTATGAATTAACGCTTTGGCCAATCCAAGTTTCTGCGCGTTACCAAGTGACAAATCTCTTGCCTTACTATCCGCATATTGGCTCAGATTCAATTGCTCCATAATTTCGTTAACTGCCCCCGGAACCGGTAATCCTCGCAACCTGGCCATCAAACTCAAGTTTTCCCTAACCGTAAAGTTAGGGTAGGCATAAGGAACTTCCACCATATAACCTACTCGTCTCGATAAATCGGGATTCCCATTCGCCCAGCGCTGACCAAACAAATACACTTCTCCGGAAGAAGGCTTACTCATACCGAGAAGAGCTCGAATGGTTGTCGTTTTTCCTGCGCCATTCAATCCCAGGAATCCATAAATTTCTCCTTTTTTAACGGAAATCGAAACGCGATCTACAATGACTTTATTTCCGTATTGCTTTGTCAGGTTAACGGTTCGAATAATTTCTTCCATAAAAACAGTCCTTCCCGTATTATCAATTTAAACTCAGTTCATCAAAAGTGCCGGCGGTCACCTGAGATGTTGTAACAGATCACCGACGGCTTTTCAAAATCAGTTTTCGCGATAAATGAAATTCAAGTAATTCAAGATCGATGCGGTATCATCAATGGAGGTACGCAGAGCGATGTAACCGTCGGGACGAATCAATACGAGTTCTTCGCTTGCCACATCGTAAATTCGATAGGCATTCCCTGCTGTGTCGATTATGCCTTCGGCACCCTCCACATGCGATGGCAGGATGGAATGCACATGGAGTCCGTCGTAGGTGAAGTTCTCCAAAGAAAGATGATCTGTGCGGTTTACAAAAACCAAAAGCGTCCAGTGTGGGCCGCGCAACAGGTCAAATACACTTCCTGCAAACCCTGTACCTTGCAGACCCTCGACATTAGGAGCACGATCCCCGGGCAACGAACGGGTAGCATTCGTTCGAGCAGACGGGTGGGTAAGAGAACTTGACCGATAGGAAATGAGCAGCCCGCTCGTCAGATCGTCGGATATGGTGCTCAAGGATTGGGATAACGCTCCGCGTTCAGTGGCCGTCTCTACGACCCCTCCCATTTTTTTCGTGCTGTCCTCGAGCACGGCTTGAGCTACGGGGCGGCGCTCCTCATCGTACGTGTCGAGCAAAGCGGTGTCAGCTCCGCGTACGACGGCTTCCAGCTTCCATCCGAGGTTGTATGCGTCCTGCATCCCCGTATTCATGCCTTGGCCGCCGGCCGGCGAATGAACATGAGCGGCATCTCCGGCAAGTAAAACCCGGCCGTTGCGGTAACATTCAACCATACGGACGTTGACTCGGTAGATGGACAGCCAGGAGGCATCCGTGAGCCGAGCACGTCCGGCTCCTGCGCGACGGTCAAACATGGCTTGATACACCTCTAGCGACGGCTGCTCTGGTTCTTCGATGTCTGCCGGAATTGTAGCCTGCAGCTGCCAAATATCGGATTTAGGCAGCGGTGTCACCCCGACCATCCCCTCCGAAGAGGTCCAGATATGGATACGGTCACGATCCAGCCCTTCCAATCGTACATCGCCAAGATACCACCGTTCATGTTCGTGTGTTTCTCCAACCAGCGGCAAATGGATAAACTTGCGGATATTGCTTTTGCCCCCGTCAGCGCCGACGACATAACGAGCGCGAATTTGCTCTTCTCCTTGCGGTGTGTTCACGGTTACCGTCACACCATCCAAATCCTGTTCAAGCCCTACAGCTTCCACGCCCAACTCGACTTGACCGCCAAGCGCCGCATATCGGTCGCGCAATGCTTTTTCCACATCATATTGAGCAATCCAGACCGGATCACGATAGGGTGTCTCCAGTTCGGCGCTGGCTGCAACGGTAATAGCCGGCTTGTCCACACTCCTGCCATCTGCGGTATAATAACGAACAGGCAAATCCACGACACCTGTGTCCATAATGTAACGAACGGCCTCCAAATTATCGACGACCTCAAGCGAGCGGGGCTGGATTGCTTTGGCGCGAGACGCTGCGTTATATAAGGCGCTTCGTTCCATAATACGATGGTCGACGTTTCGACGGGCAAGGTCGCAGGCAAGTGTAAGCCCTGTTGGTCCGGCCCCGACAATGAGAACATCAACAAAAGACTGCACGGTTTTCATGGATAAAATCCTCCTTGATCAGTGGTTTTGATATGTTGCATTAATTATACTACACCGTGCAGTGTACTTTGTAAAATGAAACTGATTTTTGATAATATACCTGTAGGGGGGAAACGTAAGCATGGATAATACGGAAAACAAAAAAATCCGCAAAGGCTCTTCGGACAAACGAGCTAAAATTATTGCAGCGGCACGGGATCTGTTTCTTTCAGATGGGTTTGATCGCTCCAGCGTCGATGCGGTCGCAGCTAAAGCGGGGGTTTCCAAAAGGACCGTTTATGATTATTATGGGGACAAACAAAACTTGCTGCTTGCTGTTGTGGAAGAAACCAGTCGGGCGGTTCTGGACATGATCAAGCAAGGGATATCAGACTACCTGTGGGAATTCGAGGATCTGGAGGAGGCGCTCATCTTATTCTGCGAACAATTCGTAGCATCGGCGAACGGTTCGTCCGATTACAGTGCTTTGATCCGTCTGGTTACAATGGAAGCCGCCAACCTGCCAGCCTCGTTTTTAGAAAAGCTGGATAGCGCAACGGAAGAGGGGATTATCAGGAGGTTTACCGAGTTTGGACAAACCGGACTGCTCGATGTGCCAGATCCCGTAATGGCTACAAAGCACTTCTCTGCCTTAACGTTTTTATTGGTATTTGATCAACCGAGAAAAAACGGGACATTAGAGGAGGAACAGGAACAAACCAAACGTCTCATCACTGAAGGCGTACGCGTCTTTCTTTGCGCTTATGGAAAACGCACCGTTCAAAACGAAAATCAACCATCATACTGATTGGAATTTTGCTAAACGATAAAAGATTGGTGGGGCCACAAATTTAACGTAAATATACATTAAGGACGCGTAGGCATTTCAAAACTGATTTCCAAGTAAATGACAGCTAATGTTCAGAGAATGTCGGCGGATCCAATATATAAACAGAGCGAAGTCCCATTGGAGGGACCGCTCTGTTTTTATATATCCGATAGCGTGAGGTGATACAGATCTCGCCTGTCGCCGGTGTCGGCTGTGGCCCATGCAGCTGTAATTTGTATGGAGTTAAAGTTAGTTTTGGTAAAGCTCAAGCTCGAACCGGGGTCAACCTTCAACTTTCATCGAGATTTTATTTTATATTGAACTTGTGAACAATTTAAGTACGTAAGGGAAGTATGGAAATCCACTGGACTTACAAGTGGTATCGTGTGGAAAAGAATCTAGATTAACAATATACTAGCTATAACAGTTTATTGTTGAGGTGAATATTAAATGGATGAAGCCAACGAATCAAAACAAATTGTATTACAAATGGGCGGTGCCTTGAAAAAGTACAGAAAAGAAAAAAATATGAGCTTAGACGATTTAGCGGAATTAACGGGCGTAAGCAAACTTACTCTGGGGAATATCGAACGTGGCGAAACAAATCCGACTTTAGCGATTATATGGAAAATTTCAAAAGGCATATCTTTACCGCTATTTGCTTTGTTCAAATCAGAGAACCCTGTTAGTTTGTATCGAGCAGGCGAAGGATTACGGTTTTCTAATGATGAAAAAAATTGGATCATTGAACCAGTCTTTAAAAGCAACGATATGGAAATGTGTCGGGCATACCTACAGCCAAATAGCTCGTATTACCCTGAAGGTCATCATGTGAATACAACTGAAATCGCGACAGTAATGACTGGCTCCATTGAAATTCAAGTCAATGAAGAGATTTATACATTGAATCAATATGATACGATCAGTTTTCGTTCAGATTGTCCTCACTCTTATACCAATCATACGAATAGCGAAACAGTGCTCCATATATCCTTAAAATATGGTTTCTAAAAGTCGATAAATTCTACTTATTAAATACAACTCCGAATTCATGGCGGGAATTCAGAGTTGTTTTTTATTATTCAGATGATATTTAGTATATTTAAAAATATTTATTGTTAAATTTAATATATTATAATATACTTTTGTTGTTCGCGCGAATGTTATAGCAAAGTTTTTTCAATCAGCAGGTAGCAAATCATACGTAAGAATTCAGGAAGGAGAAGTGTAGAATGCCGAACAAACCAAAAAACATACCGTCCTCTATAGGGCTGATTATCCTCGGCATTATTGTTATCGCAGCTAATTTACGTACTCCCTTAACGTCAGTCGGTCCTTTAGTGAGTCTTGTAAGGGATGACGTTCATATTTCAAATACATTAGCAGGCCTGATCACAACGGTACCCTTGCTCGCCTTTGCTTTATTATCGTCTCTAGTACCAAAATTAGGACGAAGATTTGGGGTTGAGCGTATCATTTTGATTGCCCTAATCTTTCTGACTGCTGGTATTGTCATACGTTCATTATCTGGCGCAGTTAATCTGTTTATTGGGACAGCAGTTCTAGGATTCGCCATTGCCGTATGTAATGTATTATTGCCAAGTATAATCAAAAGGGATTTCCCGGATAAAATTGGCTCCATGACAGGTGTTTACTCCATTTCAATGAATTTATGTGGAGCAATCGCATCGGGGATCAGTGTACCGCTAGCCGTAAACGCAGGTCTAAAATGGCAGGGGGCACTCGGAATATGGGGGATTCTAAGCTTTGTATCGATCCTCTGTTGGCTACCCCAATTAAGAAATCAAACAAAACAAACTGCCACGACGAGTCAAAGGATGGTCAGCTACGATGTGAATGTTTGGCGATCCCCGCTTGCCTGGCAAGTAACGTTGTTTATGGGTATACAGTCCATGGTATTCTATGTGTTGATCGCATGGTTGCCTGAAATTTTAAAGCAGCAAGGAATTGACTCCAACCAATCAGGATGGTACCTCTCGATCATGCAGTTAGCGATGCTCCCATTTACCTTTATTGTCCCCGTTATTGCGGGGCGCATGTCTAGCCAACGTTTATTAGTGGTCATCACAACCATTTTGCTTATGACGGGAACGATCGGACTTCTTTACGGAAGCTCCAATATCATTCTGTTGTGGATCATCATGCTCGGAATTGGTGGAGGCTTCGCTTTTAGTTTGTCCATGATGTTTTTCGGGTTGCGCACGCAAAATGCGCATCAAGCAGCGGAACTGTCTGGCATGGCCCAATCGGTCGGATATCTTCTTGCCGCAATCGGCCCTGCCCTTATAGGATATCTGCATGATGCGACAAATAGTTGGAACCTGCCACTTTTCATTCTGCTTGGGGCTTCGGTCTTACTCTTTTTAGTCGGTATAGGAGCAGCAAGTAATCGTTTTGTAGGTAGCCGAAATCGTTACGAGTTGCCACGGAAAGGATGATAAATATGTTTGGCAAAATTATGGTGGCCATTGATAAAGCTGAAATAACGAACAAAATCCTCGATGCAACCATTGAAATAGCCCGAAACAAACAAACCCAAGTTACCTTGGTTCATGTCAGCCAAGATTATGTGTCGAACGGAATGACATATGTACCAGTGAATTTCTTGGAAGAAGTATTGAACGAAATGGAGAAAGCGAGTTTGGAACAGCTGCAAGAAGCCAAATCTAAATTAAAATCTGCGGGAATTAACCCGGAAACCATTCATCTTAAGGGAGATCCTGCACATGAAATATTAAATTATGCATGGGATACCGAGCAGCAACTTATTATTATCGGAAGCCGTGGGCTAAGGGGCGTAAAAGGAATGATGCTTGGAAGTGTCAGCCACAAGGTTTCACAGTTATCAAGTTGCCCAGTCCTCATTGTACATTAACTCCTTCGGGAACTGCTGAGATGATGTAGTGTTATACTGGCAGGGGAATGTTTATCGTACTATATCTATTAGTTGTTCAATGGCTGACGCTAAAGATGACGGGAGAGGGACCTGTCACTACACGGTGCTCCACAACGATCACCACCGTCCGGGCGCGCACGAAGAAATGCGAAATGCTGTTAATAATATGGATAAATATGAAACAACGTTACCATTTTGGTCGGAGTTAATGACACAAAGTCATCCCTTTGGTTGGAGGTTACGACATAAAGATCCCCTTTACATGGTGCAATGGAATTGTTCACTGTTTGCGCTCCAAAACAAAAAGTTTATGTGTTAGAAACAAGTAGAAGAGGGCAAAATTGTGTCAATAATGAGGGTAACTTTAACAAATCCATAAAATAAATAAATAATGGCTGAAAGGTGATAAGGTCATTAGACATCTGTCGAGGGACAAGAACATGGTCCCATTGAAAGTCGCTATTAGCGGCTTTTTTTTGTTTTATCGGTACAAGTTCTTGTACCGATTGCCGAAAAGGACAAGAACATGCCGACCACCGGTTAGATCAGCATACAACTGTTGTAAAAGAAAAATACGTATCTTCCAAATCAGCTGAAATTAGGAAATTGCAATAACCTAAAGACAGAACAGTTTTAATAGTTTGTTACAACCTCCTTCATAAAAATATTTGGTATAGTTTGGATGTGCAAAAGGTAATTAGATCATAATTTGATGACCGATCGAAGGATGGGATAGATGAGGGGAGAACTAGATGGAACTTATTCTGCAAGACCTGAGAAAAAGTTATGGTAAAAAGCAAGTGTTGGCCGGCGGGAACTTTCGTTTTGAGCAGGGAAAGATATATGGGCTGCTTGGGCGAAACGGGGCCGGAAAGACCACATTGTTCAATTGCATAAGCAGGGAGATGCAGGCAGATAGCGGCAGTATAAAGTTAATGGATCGTATGTCGGTGCGCGATTTGAAAGAGGACGATGTTGGGTATGTGTACTCGCTGCCAATTTTGCCAGAGTTTTTAACAGGGTATGAGTTTATTCGCTTCTTTATCGATGTTAATGAGAATGTAATTGCAAGACGGAGCGAAGATGTGGATGGGCTGTTCGATATGATGCGCATTGCGAAGGATGACCGGCATAAGCTGCTCAAGCATTATTCGCACGGCATGAAAAATAAGATCCAGATGCTGCTTTTTCTGTTGATGAAACCTCCGGTGATTTTGCTGGATGAACCGCTGACATCGTTCGATGTCATTGTTGCTCTGGAAATGAAGCAATTACTTCGAGAGATGAAATCGGATCATATACTGATTTTCTCAACACATATTTTACAACTTGCGGCAGACTTGTGTGATGAATTGGTAGTCCTACATGATGGCAAGTTGTCACGGGTTTCAGCCGATCTCCTGGGTCGCCCGGATTTCGAGCAGCAGGTGATTGAACTATTGCAGAGCGATGCCGAAAACGTAGCTGGTGCTGCTGGAAACGGATTGGGGCCATGCCAAGATGGAACTCAGAAGGAGAAATCCGATGCTGGGAGTGTTTAATACGATTGCCCGCATATGGCAATTGCAGATTGCAACGTTGGCGAACCGCATCATATTTTATACCCAGCGTTTGCCATGGCTTAGAGGTTTAATCAGTGAACAGGCATATGCCGCTGTACGGGCGAAGCGAACAGCCGGCGCAGTGGCGGTTGTGTTGAGGATTATTGCCGGTTTACTGGAAAGCTTATTATACTTCGGGGTAATGATTGCGCTGCCCGTGGTCTTATGGGCGGACGAAAGGGAGGCTGGAGAACGGCTGGAACTGTTTATGCACATGTATTTTTGCATCAGTGTATTGATGGCAGGGATAACGAGTGCGAAAATAATGGAAACAAACGAAGTGAAGTATACTGCAGTCCGACTCATGCGTATCGCGCCGACACGATTCATGCGGGCCGTGCTCGTTTACCGATACACGACTTTCTTTTTATATCAATGGATTGCACTAACAGTGATTGCGCGCATTTTTGGTATTTCGGCACTACAGGCGCTGATGCTGGTCGTTACTGTGACGATGTGGCGTGTGGGATCCGAATGGTTGCATTTGATCATGTTCCGACGGAGTAATATAGTGCTGGTGAAGAAGACGGGGATTATTGTGCTGGTGATGTTGCTAACACTGGCTGCAGCTTACTTGCCGTTGACGACTGTAGATGGAGTTCCGTTGTTCGGTGCTATGGCGTTTGGCCAGCCGTTGCTCATAGCGCTGTTGTTGTTTTTTGGCGTTTTCTCCGGCTATGTCCTGCTGAAGAAAACAGAATTTACGGCTGAGGTTCGCGCGGTAACAAAACACGATGATCCGCTATTGAATATGGAACAAATGATGGCTGATGTCCAGCGAAAAGCGGTACAGGCAAATGAGAGGGACTACAGGGAGAACCCTTCGCCACCATACAGTTTTAAGGAAGCAGCAGGTCGCAAAAAAGGCTATGCCTACATGCATGAGCTTTTTATTGCACGACATAACAGTCTAATTCGCGCCCCGCTTCGCAGGCGTTTAGCAGCCATAATGGTGGTTGGCGTTATGTTGGTGTCTTCGGCGCTGTTATTTGCTGCTGATCATTTGGATGTCAATTCGCTCGAACGATTTCTTCCTTTATTGATTTTAGCGATGTTTCATTTGACAATGGGAATGCATTTGTGCAAGGTGTTGTTTTACCATTGCGATATAACACTGATGCGTTATCACTTCTATCGCAAGAATGCGGTGCAACATTTTCGTTTGCGGCTTGGATGGATGATGGGGATGAATGTACGAATTGGCGCGGGTTTTGCGACTGTGCTAAGTGTGTTCGTACTGATTTTGTCTAAGGGAGAAGTTCATAGTATATTGCTACCGATCTGGCTGTTGACGCTAACTCTGGCCGTTTTCTTTTCGGTGCATCATTTGCTGCTGTACTATCTGCTTCAGCCTTATTCAACGGAACTGAATACGAAGAACCCTTTGTTCACTTTGCTGAACAGTCTGATTTCGGTATGCTTTATTGTGGCAATGGTGTTACGCTTAACACCCTGGACTCTGGCTAGTGTCGTTACTACATTGTCTCTTGCGTATTTGTTTAGTGCACTGCCGCTTGTCTCGAAGTTTGCTGAAAGCAGGTTTAGTGCGAAATAAGCGGAAGTCTGACATCAGATTATGCATTGGCATGGCGACAAGGATATGTAAATTGACTTACAGTACTGGTAGGCAAACCATTAGAAAACTTCTATTGTTAAACGGATCGCTCCATGCTGTGATCTGGAAGCAAAATGGACGTTTCGTTTTAACATTAGAAGCCGCTAATTATGCGGCTTTTTATATTGATGTTATCAAGTTCTTGTCAAAACACAATGACAAGAACATGGTTACATTCAGGATATGATTTCACCCCGCACACGTTCTCAAAGAGGTCCAATGTCGCAACAGGGAGCGAAAAAGTTCATGTAACCCCCAAAACGAATGACAAAGGTGAATATGTTGCAATGAAATCCGATCCCCCGCAAATTATAGCTGATCAGATAGAAAGACTTAAAGATTGATGAGATTAATGTAACGACTTAAACAATATTTTATTAGTGATCTGTCGATAGATCGTCAGTCCAGGCCTTTGAGCCGTTTATTTATCACGGTATCATGATGGATATGGTATGAGGAGGGCGAGTCGCATCCGGAAATGGCAGTGCCTAAAATGAAATTTTGCATGGCTCTTGATTGTAATATAATTACATAACAATAATTGGGTACCATGTAAGCTGGAATGCCCCAATAGACTGTTGTTATGAATGAACATAATTTTTAGGAGGTTATTTATGTCCAGGCAAAATAGAACCCTAATGGATTGGAATGAGGGTGTATGGCTCAACTCCCCTCAGTCTTCTAGCATAGAAGATGGGATGCTGAAGATTGTGCCGGAGAAAGGGAGAGACTTCTGGAAAAAGACTTTGTACGGTTTTGAATTTGAAGATGGACCGGCATTGTTGGCAAAATGGGATCGCAATACGGGAGTTGAGGTTTCCTTCCGGCTCAACTCCTTTGTCGAATTATACGATCAAGCGGGTCTGTTATTATATCATGGCCAGGAACAATGGATTAAAGCAGGCATCGAAATGAATGACGGGACTCCTCAACTTGCCGTTGTAGTTACAGACGGATATTCAGATTGGTCGCTTACGGCTGTACCGGAATGGGAGGGGGAGGAAGTTACCTTGCGGGCATCGATCATTAAAGATGCTGCGGTTATTCGGGCACGGAGCGGTAAGCATGCTTGGAGGACCATTAGGGTCGCAAGATTTCCATACCCTTCGAATAATCAAGCCGGTCCTTTTGCCTGCTCGCCGCAGCGCGAGGGCTTTGAGGCTACGTTTACCCGTTGGGAGGTAACTGCCCCTGACGAAGATCTTCATATTGATCCACCATTACTATAATCTAAACAATATACGCAGAATGGAGTTTGAAAAACGAGATTAGGCACAGACGATTATATCACCGAGCCCCTCAACCCCCTCAAAGTAGTGACGCGCGTCAATACCGTTCTGTGTCGAAAGTCCAGCGGAAAATTGCAAAATCCCTTATCGATGGGTGTTACTTCTTTAGTAAACGAGGAAAGGGGGCTTCATCCTGAATAGGATGAAGCCCCCTTGTACCAACAACCTTTTTATAGAAACTACGGCATGGTCAAATGGGGCAGGCCTTGAGAGACCTTTTTCAGCGAGACATTAGTATCTCCTTTGACATACCGGTCGAAGAAAGCGGATGAGAGCTCGTTAATGGAGCGGTGCATCTGACGAGGGGCAGCCCCAGTTGGCGGCAGTAATGGAGAGAACAGATAGAAATCCGTGAAACTCATATGGTTCGCATGGGCGAATACAACCGAGTATGCTTCTCCTGCACCAGCCCGTTTTCGGCGTTCCGCCGACTCGGCCCAAAACTGCTCGTAATCTTCCCGACTACGGCCGGAAGATTCAATTGCCTGGTCCAAGGATCTCTCGAATGCGAGGCGGTCTACGCTAAACTCCGCATTCATCTGCATATACGGCTTCCCGTATCCGCCTTCAGGCACCGGCTGGCCGTAAAGCGTTCCGTCCATATTAAGGGCAGCTTTCACTCTGCTATCCACAAGCAGCATCTGGGCTGCCGTGGCTCCGCCAAAGGAATGGCCGAACATGCCGACCTTATCCATATCGAGTCTATCGGAAAAGATCCCTTTTTGGTCCGATTCGTTTAGCAGCTCCATTTGATCCAGTACGAACTTGGCATCTTCGACCCACAGCCGGCTCTTCTTCTCGTATGCATCGAATCCCGACAGGTTCTCAAGTTTCAACATGGCTGTCTGGTCCGGAAAGACGACGGCGGCGGCATCATAGGGATGATCGATGCCAACGACGACGTATCCTCGACTGGCCAGTTCTTCAACCTGAAACGTATTCTGGTTACGGAAGCCGGTCAGCCCGTGAGAGAACAACAGTACGGGAAAACGATCCTGGTCCGTGGATAACTCCGCATCTTGCTCGGAATGGGATTGCACGTATTTCAGCTGGCCTAACAAAAACGGGGGGATGGAGATGGCCTGCCGTAAACCTTCAAGAACGACCGGGAGATGCTCTATATACGGAGATTTCCCGGTCCCTGTGCCCAGTGTCGCAGGATACCAGATTTGGATCTTAAGCTTTCTGCTATCCGCAGGATCATCCGTGGCCGGCTCTTCTCTGCGTTCGTCCTCGAGTACCATCGTGGTCGAGCCGACAGGATATGGTCCTTGAGGTTCGGCAAAGGAGAAAACAGGAAGAAGTATCGGCAATGCAGCCGAAACGCCGATATACACGATCAGAAGCAGGGCGATGATCGAGCGCTTGATTGCTGTCATTACGGCTAACCGCTTTGCAGGCTGGACCGAAGGATGATCCTTCGAGTGGGTGGATTGCCGTAAATGATAAAGAGCCAGTCCTCCTAAGATAAGACATTCCGCATAGGCCGGGATCATCTGCCATCGGTAGCCTTCGGTTAACATTTGGATAATGCTTAGGCCCCCGGACAGTCCGGCTGCCCAAAAGCAGAGGCGTACATAACGTTTGTGTTTTCCCAATAACGAGATGCAACTGATGATTAGTGCCAGATTCAAGATCCATAATGCAGTTTCATATATACGCATAAGTATCCTCCTATTTTATCGTAAAATAAGCTTATCAGCCGGAGCTGTAGCCTAGCTGTAGCCAACCTTACATAATCCTTACAATTAAAAATGGCTCCGTCTGACCGATAATTACAGTGTATATTTTTATAAAGAGAGCCCGGCTTTGCCGTATACATATGGAGGAACGATATGGAACAAGATACTAGACTAGTAAAAGGACGGACGATCTTGATAGCGGACGACGAGTCGGACATCACGGAGCTGCTGAGGCTGTTCTTGGAGCGCGAAGGCTATCGCGTGCTGGAAGCTATAAGCGGACGGGAAGCGTGGAATATATTGCATCGGGAGCCGGTCGATCTGGCGGTAGTCGACATTATGATGCCTGAACTTGACGGCTATCAGCTGATCGCCCGGATCCGGGAGAATCACAGGCTTCCCGTCATTATTTTGTCGGCAAAAAACGGTGATATAGATAAAGTTACCGGGCTGGGGCTCGGGGCTGACGATTTTATCTCCAAACCGTTCAGTCCGATCGAAGTCGTAGCGAGAATCAAGGCGCAGCTTCGTCGTTATTACGAACTGATGGGCGCGGAACCCGCCCAACGGTCGGAGATGTTAAAGACCGTGTGCGGATCACTAACCCTGGATCATGAAGCTTGCGTCCTTTACAAGCGAAGCGAGGCGATTACGTTAGGCCCGCTGGAATACAAGCTGCTCAGGTTGTTGATGGAAGCGCCAGGGCGGATTTTTACAAAGCGTCAAATTTATGAAAATGTGTGGAACGAGCCGTATCTGGAGGACAGCAACACCGTCATGGTGCAGATCAGTAGACTGAGGGATAAGCTGGAGGACGATCCTCGTGAACCGAGGTTTCTCATCACCATTAAGGGGCTTGGGTACAAACTCGTACCGAGAGACGTGGCACCATGAGGAGTCGAAGAAGGGTCCATAACAGCCTGATGATAAATTATGTCCTGTTTTCCGTCATCCTAGGGGTTATCGGTTTTGTGGTATATGAAAACATGTATGATGCCCGCGAGGAATATATAAGTCGGACACTTCCCAGGGTTGAAGCGAACCTGCTGATACGGGACGATTGGGAGAGCATCCCCTATGAAACCGTCCAATCCTTTGGCGGTTACATCCAGGTGCTGGACAAGAGCCTGAACGTTGTCTTTTCGCGGGGCAGCGGAATGGAGAAGGCAAAAGCCTCCTATACGGAGGAGGAGCTGCTTACCATGTTCTATGAAGGTAACGGATCGGGATATCACTCCCTTGCCCCTTTCGTTTCACCGGAAGGCCGGGAATACCACCTACTTGTTACGATACCGGGCGGAGTTGTGATGAAGGAAAGCCATTTGGTGAAGACAAACGCCGAGATAACCAAAGTTTTCACGAGACTCCTGATTGATGGATTTCTGTGGTTTGCCGCCGCATTTTTATTGAGTTTATGGTTATACGGCCGGATTACGGCAAGAAGGATCACGAATCCGCTCACGGAAGTTTCCCGCGAACTCGCACAGATTGCAGAAGGCAGGGGAGGGAAAAGGCTATTGTTTCGAGCCAACAAGGAGTTAATGGATCTTCAGCTTCATTTCAACCGGATGGCGGATAGGCTTGAGCAAGCGGAGACAGCAAAGCGAAGACTTGAAGAAGAACGCCGCCGGCTGATGATGGACATTTCCCATGATCTGAAAACGCCGATCACAACGATACAGGGTTATGCAGAGGTGCTGCGGCTCGGTATGGAACAGAGCGAAGAGCAGCGTCAGAAATATGCGAACCGCATACATACCAAGGCGAGGTTTATCGCCTCGCTTGTTGATGACCTGTTTGAGTTAACCAAACTGGAGAGCACGGAATTGTCATACGAGCGGAAGATAGGCGATTTAGCTGAGCTGTGCCGCACTGCGGCAGCCGATCTGTACGATTCGTTTGAACGGAAGGGAATTACGCTGGACATCCGCATTCCGGAATCGCCAGTCATGCTGTCTTATCACGAGGGTCTCATGCATAGAGCTCTTTCGAATTTATTGACGAATGCCCTGAAATACAATAAGGAGGGTGCTCATGTATGGCTGGAGCTGGAGGCATGCGATAAAGATATCCTGCTTACCGTTGGAGATGACGGTCCGGGAATATCGGACCCTGTGAGAGAGACGGTGTTCGAACCTTTCGTGCGCGGTGATCAGGCTAGGAGAAGTGACGGCGGCAGCGGGCTCGGATTAGCCATCGCACGAAGTTCAGTTGAGCGGCATGCCGGGCAAATTTGGCTTGATCCGGAGGCGGAGGGCACCGTTGTTCATATTCGATTGACCAAGACATGAGTGTATGGAGCGAATTGGATGTTAAAGCATATTCACCGTTTCCAACTAGAAAGCGCCATGCAAGATAAACTTTCAAATAGGGGACCGCCAACATTTTTACGAAAACATACGTTAAGTTTTTAAACATGACGGGATTGTCGTTATTTATTCCTTTAATCTGAAAAAGTGTAACCTTATCGCCACTTACTATTACTGGAGGTAGGGTCTAGCCGTTTACGTTTCGGATGATGATTTCAAATTTTGAGCGGATGCGCTCGTTTACACTCAGACGCATCCTTGGATATGCTACGATGATTTTGTCAAATGTTGTATATAAGCCGCAGATCACGCTAAAATGGCTCTAAATGTAACGCTCAAAAAAACGGGGGCTTCGCCGTGACAATGAAATGGATCGACTTGTCCAAGAATGCGATAGACTTATACGAGCAGAAACATAGGGGCGGGCATCACGTGTCCGAGCACTATCATCAGACGCACCAACTGCTATTTGTGCTGGAAGGGGAAGGCACGATTCGGCTAGGGGGTGAGGTTCGGAAGCTTACGGTCGACGATACGGCGCTGATCGTTCCGTATTCCGTCCACTCCGTCATGTCCGACTTCAGGCTGACCTTGTTAGTGTTGGCGTTTGACGAGGCAGTGCTCGATCCGGATATGAGGGAGCAACTGCTCCACGCCTACTTTCCGGCCTCCTGCCTGCTGAAGCCGGGATTGTTTGCTGCGAGCGAACTGCGTCAGCTGCTGAGGAAAATTCTGTTCGAGCAGTCCAGGGAGCTGTCGCCGCTCGTCCGGCTTTCGCTCAAAGTCCAGCTATCCCAGTTGCTGCTTTTGCTGGTTCGATCGGCCGGAACGGAGGCAGCCGGAGCGGGCTCCAGCTCCAACAAGCTGCGTGCCGAGAAAATTCGCAGCTATATCGATTCGAAGTATTTTGATCCGCTGACCGCGGGGGACATCGCTTCCAAGCTGGACATCAGCACGCGGCACGTGAACAATATTTTCAAGGAAAGGTACAACATGACACCGATGCAATATTTGACCGAGGTACGCATCCGCGTCGCCCAGAAGTTGCTGGTGGAAACGGGTAAGGACATTATTTCGATCTGCTTCGAGGTCGGCTACGATTCCGTGTCTACGTTTTACCGGTCGTTCAAAGCTGTCGCCAAGCTGTCGCCAAAGGCGTACCGGGAGCTGAACGCGCCCGCCCAAGCTGAGTAGGCGGGAATCCTTCCGTCAAATGGACAGCGAGTGCACAATGCGCGATCAAAGGAACAAGATAACGATCAAAGGACGACCGGCCGATTGATTAAAACATATTTTCCCCTTCATCCCCCCATCGGCTTATCGTCGGCGGGGATTTTGTTTTTCGCTCGAATAATTCGCTTCCAAAATTGAGAATCGTGTTCCCGTAATCGTAAGAAAAGCGGTTTCTCATCGACTACAATACGGTTATACGAAGCGAAGGGAGCGATGAATGTGGCAGTTCGCAACATCGGCATTATTATGAACGGCGTTACCGGACGGATGGGAACCAACCAGCATTTGATCCGTTCGATTCTTGCGATTCGCAAGCAAGGGGGCGTTGCGCTACCGAGCGGAGACGTCATCATGCCCGACCCGATTCTGATCGGCCGGCAGGAGAGCAAGCTGCAGGCGCTGGCCGCCGCCCACGGCGTCGAACGTTGGAGTACCGATCTTGAAGCATGCCTCGCCGATCCGTACTACGAAATTTATTTCGACAGCCAGACGACGGTGCGCCGCGCCGAAAGCATCAAGCAGGCGATCGCCGAGGGAAAGCATATTTATTGCGAGAAGCCGACGGCCGTCGATTTGGAAGGGGCGCTTGAACTGGCTCGCATCGCCGCTGAGGCCGGGGTGAGAAACGGTGTCGTGCAAGACAAGCTGTTTTTGCCAGGATTGCTCAAGCTGAAACGCTTAAACGACTCTGGTTTCTTCGGGCGTATCCTGTCCGTGCGAATGGAGTTCGGCTATTGGGTATTCGAGGGCGACTGGCAGCAGGGTCAGCGGCCATCGTGGAACTACCGCAAGGAAGACGGCGGCGGTATTATCGTCGACATGTTTGCACACTGGCGCTATGTTCTCGAGAATTTGTTCGGGGAAGTGAAGGCTGTCTCCTGTCTTGCCGCTACGCATATTCCGAAACGTCTGGATGAGCAGGGCGTTCCGTACGAATGCACGGCGGACGATGCGGCGTACGCCATATTTGAGCTGGAAGACGGCATTATCGTGCAGGCCAACTCGTCCTGGGCGGTGCGGGTAGACCGCGACGATCTGCTCACGGTTACGGTCGACGGCACCGAAGGCAGCGCCGTGGCGGGTTTGCGGAACTGCAAGACGCAGCATCGGGTCAACACGCCGAAGCCGGTATGGAATCCGGACATTCCGAACCCGTTCCAGTTCCGTGACCAATGGGTGGAGGTGCCGGATAACGCGTCATACGACAACGCGTTCAAGGTGCAATGGGAACTCTTCTTGAAGCATGTCGTCATCGGCACGCCGTTTCCGTGGGATTTGCTCGAAGGCGCGAAGGGCACCCAGCTTGCCGATCTCAGCTTGCAGTCGTGGCTGGAACGCCGCTGGATCGACGTGCCGAAGCTGAGCCTGTAAAAATAAATACTAAAAAAATCGGCTTTTCAGCACCGGCCGATTTTTTAATTACCTCTTAAGGAGGGGAATACAGATGGCCAAGTCGTTGCTCCTCCCCCGCGCAGGGGGAGCGTTGTATGAATATACTCCGGGCAAAGCAGGCTCGTTCTCCGTGCCGGCCAAGCCGTTTACGGGCCGCATCGCCTTCTCGGCCGCCCATGTCGTCTGCGATCCGTTTGCGGACGCAGATCCGCTGCATCATTCGCAGATTGATTGGAACTCGACGCTCGCCTACCGGCACCATTTGTGGTCGCTCGGTCTGGCCGTAGCGGAAGCGATGGATACCGCGCAGCGCGGCATGGGCCTCGACTGGAACCGCTCGAAGGAGCTTATCCGCGCTTCGATCGCGGAAGCGCGCTCAGTCGGCGGCAAAATCGCCTGCGGCGCGGGAACCGACCATCTGTTTCCGGGACCGTCGGTCACGATCGCCGACGTGGAAGCCGCCTATGAAGAGCAAGTCGGCTTCATCGAAGGCGAGGGCGGTCAAGTCATTCTGATGGCGAGCCGCGCGCTTGCCGCCTGCGCGAAAGGGCCTGAGGATTACGAGCGGGTGTATGGGCGCATTTTGGGACAGGTAAAACAACCGGTCATTCTGCATTGGCTTGGCGACATGTTCGATCCCGCTCTGGCCGGCTATTGGGGATGCAAGGACGATCTGGACGAGGCGATGGACGTTTGTTTGCGCGTCATTCGGGCAAACGCGGACAAGGTCGACGGGATTAAAATCTCGCTGCTCGATGCCGGTAAAGAAATCAAGATGCGCCGGCTGCTGCCGGAAGGCGTCAAGATGTACACCGGCGACGACTTCAACTACCCGGAACTGATCAAGGGTGATGAGCAGGGCTACAGCCATGCGCTGCTCGGCATATTCGACGCGATCGCGCCGGCCGCCGCCCAGGCGCTTCATGCGCTTGACGCAGGCGATTTGGTCAGTTATGAGGCGATTATGGAGCCTACCGTTGCCTTGTCGCGTCATATTTTCCAGAAGCCGACGTACGCATACAAGACGGGAATTGTGTTCATGGCCTATTTGAACGGCCGCCAACCGCATTTCCGCATGATCGGGGGAGCGGAGGGATCGCGCTCGATCGTCCATTTGGCCGAGCTGTTCGTGCTTGCCGACAAGGCCGGGCTATTGGCCGATCCGGAGCTTGCCGCTGAACGGATGAAGCCTGTCTTGGCGCTGGCGGGTATTTGGCCGTAATCATTTATAGAGATGTTTGAAATCCGGGAGGGATCAGTATGGAACCGCTTCGTTCCATAGACAGGCTCAGCTTGAACCAGATTACGACCGATCGGCTGAATATGCGTGAGGCCGTGGAAGCATGCGTTCGCGCCGAAGTGCCTTGGATCGCGTTGTGGCGGCATAAAGTGGCCGAGACCGGCCTGGCCGAGAGCAAGCGGCTTGTGCGGGATGCGGGCCTGCGCGTCTCCAGCCTGTGCCGTGGGGGTTATTTTCCGGCGGCCACCGCGCCTGCGCGCAAAGAGCGGATGGACGACAATCGCCGCGCTATCGAGGAGGCGGCCGAGCTCGGCACCGATGTGCTCGTGCTCGTTTGCGGACCGGCGCCAGACCGGGATATCGATTTCGCCCGCAAGACGGTCGAAGAAGCGATCGCGGAACTAGTGCCGTTCGCCCGCTCGCACGGAGTCAAGCTCGGCATCGAGCCTTTGCACCCGATGTACGCCGCTGAACGCTCCGTCATCAATACGCTGGCGCAAGCCAACACGCTCGCGGAGCAGCACGACCCGCAAGACGTCGGCGTCGTCGTCGATGCGTTCCACGTCTGGTGGGACCCGGAGCTGTACGCGCAAATTGAGCGGGCCAGGGGGCGTATACTCGGCTTCCACGTCTCCGATTGGATCGTGCCGGTACCCGACCTGCTGATGGGCAGAGGGATGATGGGGGACGGCGTTATCGAGTTGCGCCGGATGCGTCATGCCGTTGAAGCGGCCGGTTACGCGGGGGCGATCGAGGTGGAAATCTTCAACCGGCAGGTATGGGATATGCTGGGAGACGAGGCGCTCACGCTCATCAAGGATCGTTATTTGCAGCATGTATGAATTATAAATTTGCAGCTTTGGCGGGCCGGGAGAATCGTTCCCGGCTCGTCAAGGCATAGCTTTGGAGGGAAGGAATGTGAAGATTTGTCGCACCGCGCTGATCGGGATCGGGGGATTCGGCGCTGAACATGTGAAAGTCATGCAGAAGCTGGTCGAAGAGGGTAGCCTGCAGGTTGCTGCTTTTGCGGAGCCGAATGTCGGCGCTCATCAGGAGTCTTACGGCAAGCTGACCGCGCTTGGGGCCGTCCATTATATAGACTACGTGCAGATGCTCACGCTGCATCCGGATATCGATTTCGTCGTCATCGTCACGCCGATCTCCTCCCACAAGCCGATGTGCATCCAGGTGATGCGGATGGGCTTTCACGTGCTGGTGGAGAAGCCCCCGGCGGTAACGATTCAGGACTTGGACGAGATGATCGCGGTGCAGAGGGAGACCGGGCGCTTGTGCCAGGTGAACTTCCAGAATACGTCGGGCCAGGCGTTCCGAACGCTGCTGGAAAGGATCGGCTCCGGTGTGCTCGGGCAGGTGGAGCAGGTGGTCGGCATTGGCATGTGGAAACGGCTTCGCTCTTACTACGATCGAACCCGCTGGGCCGGCAGACTGGTCAGCGACGGCCAGTATATGCTGGACGGGACGTTCAACAATCCGTTTGCTCATTTGCTGCACCATGGCTTGCTGGCGGCCGGAGGAGGCGCAGCAGACTTGTACCCGGAATCGGTGCAGGCCGAGCTTTACCACGTCAATGACATCGAGGGGGACGATGTCTCCTGTATTCGCGCCGTTATGGCTAACGGTGTGAGCGTTCATTTTTACGCCATGCTTTGTCACGAAGTAAGTGAAGTGCCTTCGATTGCCGTGTACGGAACGCGAGGGGAAGCGCATTGGAATTACCAGAACAAGCTGACCATTCGCGCACAGGACGCCGAAGAGGATTTAGCGTTTGGTCCGACCGATTTGATGTGCAGCATGTATCTGAACCTGATGGAAGCGATCGAAACCCCAGGGAAACCGCTCTTCTCGCCGCTCAAGGCAAGCCGAAGCTTCGTGCTGGTATCCAACGGCGCCTATGAGTCGGCTCGCGCCGTTCGTGCCATTCCCGGCCGATTCGTGACCGAGCGGGAGGATGGAGATTCCACGGTGCGCCTGCTGCCCAGCTTGTCCGAGAAGATGAGAGACGCGGCAGCGAAGCGGCAACTGTACAGTGAATATCCGCTTCCTTGGGCGACGCCGACCCGGCTGTTCCGGATGGAGGGCTACAACCGATTCGAGCTGCCTGCCACTATGCGCACAAATAACGGTAGACCGACCAATTAGAGGCGTTCCTTCAGGGCTCTTCTTTTTACAATGTCGAGGTTTAACCTAATGTATTTTTGGAGGCATGATACCTATTTAAATGAATCAGGACCAAATGGTTTCTGGTTCTTTATTTTGTTTACCTGACTAATTCCTCACTCTTCAGTTTACATACAACTACCTTTTTAAGTTATTACCAAATTGATTTAAGGAAGTACATTTTTTTATTTCATCCTGAAGGTAGAATGATAAACATGAGAGCTCTTTATTACAGTCGGAGGGATGGGAAAAATGAAAGCGGTTTTAGACAGCTCCCGAAAGTACGGCGCAGCAAAAAGGAAAAAAAACTTTCTGTACTACATCAAAAGAGACGGTCTGTTATATTTTCTTTTGCTGCTGCCAATGGCCTATATCCTGATTTTCAAGTATGCTCCCATCTATGGCCTTGTGATGGCATTCCAAGATTACAACATTTTTGAAGGAATTGGAGGGAGCGAATGGGTAGGACTGGATGTGTTCCGTTTTATTTTTGAGCAGGACAGCTTCTACCGTGCATTAAAGAATACGCTGGTCCTGAATGTTCTGGACTTGATCGCGGGGTTTCCAGCGCCCATTCTTCTGGCGATTTTGCTCAATGAAGTAAGACAAGCAAAATTCAAGAAAATGACCCAGACCGTGTTGTATCTGCCCCATTTTTTGTCCTGGGTTATTATTGGCGGTATGGTCTATCTGATGTTTTCTAACGGCGGCATGATCAACAATTTCCTGTCGAGCTTTGGTTTGGAAAGAATCGAGTTTCTGTCGCAGAAAACACCTTGGTTGATTACTTATATCGCCGTTGGCGTATGGCAAAATATCGGATGGGGCACCATCATTTATTTGGCGGCCATAACCGGAATCAATAGGGAGTTGTATGAGGCCTCCGATATTGATGGCTGCAGCAGGCTTCGCAAAATGTGGCATATTACACTGCCTGGCATGAAGTCAACCATCAATATTTTGTTGATTCTCCAAATAGGAAGAATGGTTTCGATCGGATTTGACCGTCCCTTTGTGATGGGGAATTCACTGGTTAGCGATTACTCTGATGTTATCAGTACTTTCGTGTATAGAGTTGGTATTAGTTCGGGTGATTTCTCCCAGGCAACGGCGGTAGGATTGTTCCAATCCGTGGTCGGCCTGATCCTGCTGTTATCTGCAAACTTTGTTGCGAAAAAATTAGGCGAGGATGGGATATGGTGAGGGTGGCGAGCAATAAGCGCAAGATGAAAAAAATGACTGTAGCGGATATGGCCATCATTGTATTTATCGTGGCATTGTCCTTCACATGTATCGTACCGTTCCTGTACATGATTGCGCTTTCTTTCAGTTCCAACGAAGCGATTATTTCTCAAAAGGTAGGACTGTGGCCAGTAGACTTCACAGCAGAAACGTACAAAACCATATTGAGCGATATGGATATGCTGTATACGCTTGGATACAGTATTGTGCTTACGATATTCTACACTTTGGTATGCATGTTCCTGACCATATGTGCAGCGTATCCGTTAACGAAGAAGCGGCTGAAGGGAAGAAACTTTATTTTGACGGCGTTGGTCTTCACCATGTATTTCAGCGGCGGTTTAATTCCCTCCTATATTCTGGTTAAAAACCTGGGCATGATGAATTCGGTTTGGAGCCTGGTTTTGCCGGGTGCCATGAGCGTGTTTAATATGATCATCCTGAAAACCTTCTTCAGCAACCTTCCGGAGAGCTTGGAGGAATCGGCAGCCATTGACGGGTGTTCGGATCTGGGCATTCTCATCAAGATTGTGCTTCCCCTTTCGTTGCCATCGATCGCCACATTAAGCCTTTTCTATGCGGTGGACAGATGGAATGGATTCCAGGATGCGCTGTTCTACATTACGAAAAAAGAGCTCTACCCTATGCAGATGAAGCTATACCAGATCATTTCGGCCAATCAGCAGTTGGATAGCCAACAAGGAGGGGAAGGAAGTGTCGGCTCCTATATTGTCCCTGAGTCATTGAAAGCGGCAAGTGTCATGTTTACAACGATTCCGATTTTGCTGATTTATCCTAAACTGCAGAAGTATTTCGTGGATGGTGTGATGACTGGGGCTATCAAGGGGTGATGGGGAAACAGATTATGATGAAGGGAGGATCCCGGCCTCGCGGATGATTTAAGAGAATCAATTACCAGAACGAAAGGGTGGTTAAAGTGTATAAGGGCATAAAGAAGAAAGCAACAATTCTATTTAGCACAGTGCTTCTAGCCGTAGGAGTGGCAGGCTGTGGTGGTGCAGGCAATAACAATGGGGAGACGGTATCAAAAGGGTCCAACGCATCGGAAACGGGCTCCGGTTCCCCAGTAACCTTGACAGTGGAAGTGTTTGACAGAGGTATTCAGGGACAACCGGACTTGAACAACAACGCGTGGACCAAATATGTCAATGAAAAATTCGGGAAGCCTAATAACGCCATTGTAAAATTTGTTCCTGTCCCCCGTTCCCAAGAAGTCGACAAGCTGAATGTTTTGATGGCTGCCAACGAGGCTCCTGATATTTCCTTCACCTACGACGGGAATACCGTAACCCGTTTCGCAAAAAGCGGCGGCCTCTATACACTGGATGAATTGTTGGAGAAGCATGGCCAGCAATTAAAGTCTTATCTGGGCGAGAACGTTCTTTCCTACGGGAAATATGAGGGCAAACAAATCTCGATCCCAGGCAAGCGGACTCTGATCGCTTGGAACGGCATGTTTATCCGCAAGGATTGGCTGGATAAGCTGGGAATGCCTGTTCCTACGAATCGGGATGAATTATATAATACCCTCGTTGCTTTCCGTGACAAGAACCCGGGTAATGTGGATGGCGTCATTCCGTGGGCAACTGCGGCTTCCGGCATGAACTACACCTTTGGCAACCTGATTCCTTCGTTCTGGGGTCCGATGTCGGAGGAGGAATTCGTTACCACCACCAATTGGCTGAAGCCCGGCACCAAGGATGCGTATAAATGGCTGAACAAACTGTACAATGAAAAGCTGATCAGCCCCGACTTTGCGCTGGATAAAACAACCAAACAAGCGGATGCCGATGTGACCAATGGGAAGGTAGGCTTCTACGCCGCCAACTGGGATTATCCACTTTCACAAAAAATTCGTGAACCACTGAAGCAAAATGCACCTGATGCCAACTATGTTGCTGTAGATACCTTCAAAAACGATGAGGGGAAATACCTGAAAGAGATGTACAACGAAAACGGGATTTTCTCCTTCATCCCGAAAAGCAGCAAGAATGCGGAGCTGGCCATAAAGTATCTGAACTGGATGGCTGATCCGGAGGTGATGTTCTTCCTTCAGTTTGGTGAAGAAGGCGTCAACCATAAGCTTGTAAACGGGATCCCGCAAGGGATTGCGCAAACCGGCGAAAATATGCAAACGAGCAATCTGAATATGGATTATACTCTAATTGTAAACGGTGCAGAGCTGGGCGATACCGAAAAGAATGTCCGAACGTACGCAGCAGCCTTAGCAGCCGGAGATCAGAGCTATGAAAAACTGGCTGTCGATTCATACAAGATCAATACGACGGATGGTTATACAGGCTTCTATTACGGCGTCTCGAACGAAGCTAGTATCAAGTACGGCAAAACGTTGGGTGACATGAACAAACAGATGAGTGACAGGCTGGTCGTTGCCAAGCCGGCAGAGTTCGACGCCTTGTACGACAAGCTGGTGAAAGAATATATGGACGCCGGCGGTCAGGCTGTTCAGGATGAGAATATAAAGAATTATAGAGATATCAAAGCACAGAGCAAGTAATCCATGGCATAAGGATAAACCAGCCTGTGGTTTATCCTTATTTCGTTGCTGTTCCCGAATAATTTTGCAATTATTCGGGGGAATCCATATGTTCAGGAGGATACCCATGTACAAGGTCATGATTGTAGATGATGAGCCGTGGGCAATTAAAGGAATCCGCAACGCCTTCGATTGGGATAAATATGGATTTGAAATTATCGGACAATTTAAAAGCGCTTACACCGCATGGGATGCCATAAAAGCGAATGAACCCGATTTGGTATTTACGGATATCCGTATGCCCGAGATATCCGGACTGGATCTGATGAAGAGGGCCAAAGTAGAAGGGCTGGACATTGAGTTTGTCATCGTAAGCGGATATGCGGAATTTGAATATGCCCAGGAAGCGCTGCGCTATGGCGCGCTGGATTATTTCCTGAAACCCTTGGATATCGATAAGGCTGACCCCTTCATTGCGAAGCTGGCCGTGCACTTCTCCCGAAGAAGCACAGTACGCAACCAACTTCTTCTGGATGCACTGACCTCGGCGAATGAGGACGCGATCAAGAGCTTCCTACCGCTTCCCGATGATGCAGCTGTGTACTATTATCAGGTGTTGACCATCTATTTCGAGGGAGAACATAAAAATATGAGGAACCTGCTTTCTTTGGAGGGAAAGCCTGTTCATGTTGTGGAAGTTGAAGCCGGAGCCCGAAAAATGCTAGTTGTCCTGATGACGGAGCATAGGGCTTGTCTGGAAGGACATTCGGATAAGCGGGTTCTGAATAAGACGGGCATCCATGTTATGGGCGTCAGCAGCATCTCTAATCAACTAAAGCACATGAGCAAGCTCATAAAAGAAGCTGACCTGTCCGCTTCCCAGGTTTTTCTTGAAGAAGCTGGGGGCGTCGTTCACTACGAGCCGAAGCTTCATCTGGTGAAGCCATGTATCGATGAAATCCACCACATCCTTCAGGGAAATCAATTTGACGATGTGGAAGCGTACATTAAAGAGCTGCAGGCATATTTCAGGGATCATCGTCTTGGCATGTCTGAGGTTGTCTACCTGTGGAATCAAGCCGTCGGGATCCTTATCAAAGCATATTCTGAGGAATTGAAGGATATGGAACTGGAATTCCTGAATTATTCCGAGATCAAGGAACGATTTGAACACTTTGAGTCGCTATGCAGCTTTTTACATGAGGTTCTCGACTCGATCAGGATAGGAAACAGCCGCTCTATGCAGGAAGGGGACATCCAGTCCTGCTTCAACAGGATGATCCATTATATCAACCATCATTTTGAGCAGAAATTGTATTTGAAGGATTTATCAGCCCAATTCTTTATTAACCAGGTGTATTGCTGTCAATTATTCAGAAAAAATCTGGGCAAAACCTTCTCAGAATATGTGTCGGAGCTGAGAATCAAGAAAGCCCGTGAGCTCCTGAAGCGGACGGATCTATCCATTGAAGAAGTGGCCATTCAGGCCGGGTATGTCGATTATTATTATTTCAATAAAGTGTTCAAGAAGCATTGCGGGATGACCCCCGCCAAATTCAGAAAAAGTTGATATGAACGGAGCGGCGGGCCATGAAGATCAGTAAACTGAAATTGAAGCATCAGATATGGCTTATCTTTTTTTTCTCCATCATCATTTTTACTGTCATGGAATTTTATTATTATTATAGTTTCTCTAATTTGACCCAAAAGAGAGCCGCCCATTACAGTAACCAGATGATAGAACAAACACGCCGCAAAATTGATTCTGCATTTAGTGATATCAGGGTCAGCACCAGCATTGCGGTCAATAGCAGACGGGTTCAGGAATTTTCTGTAGTGGATGATGATTACCAAAGGGCGTTTAACAGCGGTCCAAATGCATTGGATCTCATGGAATATATGAGATCCTTTAATTCGTACGTGGACGGAATTGTAATTAATGATATTCAGGGAAGACGGCTTTACAGTTTGGCATCAGCAAGCGGAGATATTTTTTTTCTCAATCGTTACGATACCTTTATCCAGAAGTATAAGGAAGATCCTTCGCTGCGGGACAAGGGGATATTCACCTCGATTCTAAAAGACGACAGAACAGGAACGGAACAGTTCTTTTATATAGCGCCGATTGTGGAGGCCATCGGGGGAATCTATTTCTCCCAAATTACGGGTTACTGTACCGTTTTGGTCAATATGGACAAAATGCAGGGGCTTGTAGAAAATACGGAATTAACGCCCAACTCTACCTTGTACATTGTGAATAGCCGGGATGAGGTGATTGCTTCCACCAATTCCAATGCCCGAGGTGCGTTATTCAGGGAAGTTCTGTCTATGGATAAGGGCATCCTGCTTAACGGGGTCAAAACAACGATCGATGGGGAAGATATTCTTGTCCAGATTAAGGATTTGGAGCAGGCAGACGGGTGGCGGGTTGTGAGTATGATTCCGGTGCAAGAGCTTACTGCAGACATGAACCCTATACGGAAAGTCAGCATTATCGTCGGGATTGGGATGATTCTAAGCATGCTTATCATGGGCAGTTTCTTTATGAACAATCTGATGCGTCCGGTGATGGGACTTGTGCTGGATATGAAGAGAGTGGGGAGCCGGGACATGGGCTTCCGCATTAAAGTCCGGTCTACCAATGAAGTAGGCATGCTGGCCTGCGACATTAACCGGGTCATCAATGAAAGGGAAGAGATGGCAAGAGATATGATCAATACCCAGGCCAGATTATACGAATCTGAGCTGAGTCAAAAACAGGCGGAGTTTGCTGCCCTGCAAAGCCAGATCAACCCCCATTTTCTCTATAATACGCTCAATTGCATCAGCAGCATCGGATTGGAATACGGAAGCAGGGAGATCGCGCAAATCGCGTCTTGCATGTCCAAAATATTCCGGTATAGTATAAAAAAAGATAATCTTGTGCGGGTAGAGGATGAACTGGACTGTATTCAGGCTTATATGAACATTATCGCCATCCGGTACGAGAATAAATTTATCATCGAGATCGATGTGGACGAGGGACTCCTGGAGATGCAAACCCCCAAGATGATTCTCCAACCCATTGTGGAGAATGCGGTCTATCATGGGCTGGAGCGGATGGATCTAGGGGGCCGGCTTCAAGTTACCGGGAGCATAGATGCGCATGGGGACTTGTGCTTCCAAATCACGGATACCGGGAAGGGAATGGAGCCGGAGCAATTGGCTTCCATTCAGGCTAAGCTGGGCATGGCATCCCCTGAACCTGCACCAGATGGCCAACCTGCTACAAGCATCGGACTTTCCAATATCCATAACAGGCTCCGGCTATTGTTCGGAGAGGGTTACGGGATCGCCATAGAAAGCCAGTTCGGCCATGGGACGACCGTGACCGTGAGGATTCCAAAGCTGTTAAACAACCGCAAACCTTCGGAAGAGTAAGGTTATGTCGATAGCCGGACACACTCCCAACAATGTATTGTTTTTATTCAGGACACATCCCTTCCATTGGGGATTGTGTCCTTTTTTCCTTCGAATTCCCGGCGATAATAATCAGACGTTGAGAGGGTTAAGTATAATCCGAAGGTCAAGACACTTTTTCTAAAACGGTTACCAAAACCATTTAAGATAGTACATTTTTTAAATTTTCTCTGAAAGTAGAATGAAGACATGGCTAAAAAAATCAATGACAGGGGGATGGATGAGGTTGAAAGCGGTTTTATGGGATCAGAAAAGATTCAGGTATTTGCTGTTTTGTCTCGCAGTGCTGCTGACACTGCCGCAATGGAACGGAGCGGCTATGGCGGCAGAGCAAACGCCAGATAGGGCGAATTTAGCATCCCGGCAGGAGGGGAAGGATGTGTCTGATTTCTACAATGTTATCATGCAAACAGGGGCCGACCCTTGGGTTTACAAGCATACGGACGGCTACTACTACAATGTCTTTGTCAATGCCAGCGGAATCATGATCCGCAGAACGAAGACCATTACCGGCATTGAGGCGGGCGAGAGAAGCCTTGCCTGGACACCGGTTAAGGGTACCATGTACAGTTCCAATGTTTGGGCGCCTGAAATGCACTATCTCAAAGATAACGACGGCCAATTCAAATGGTATATTTACTTCGCAGCCGACAACGGAACCAACGCAAACCACCGTATGTACGTGCTTGAAAACACCAGTGATAATCCGATGACGGGAACCTGGGAGTTCAAAGGGAAGATTACCGATTCCACCGATCGTTGGGCAATTGACGGCACTGTGCTGACTGTAAATGAGGATCGCTATTTTATTTGGTCCGGCTGGGAGGAAACCGACGGAAGCTTTCAAAATTTATATATTGCAAGAATGAGCGATCCGCGGACCATCAGTTCAGAACGGGTCCTGATTTCAACGCCCGAATATGACTGGGAAACTTCCCCAGGGAGGATCAATGAAGGGCCCGAGGTCACTATAAAGGGCGACACCATCAATCTGATCTATTCAGCCAACGGAAGCTGGACAGACAGTTACTCCCTCGGGTTGATCACGGCCAAGATTGGCGACGATTTAATGAACCCCGGCTCCTGGGTAAAGCGGGATAAGCCGATCTTTTCTAGCGCCAATGGTGTTTACGGCCCTGGCCACCATAGTATCGTCTCATCTCCTGATGGTGCGGAGAACTGGATCATTTACCATGCTGCCCGCTGGCCGGGGTCAGGCTGGACCCGCAAAGTCTACGCACAGAAATTCACTTGGAATGACGACAATACGCCGAACCTGGGAGCGCCGGTAGATCCGAACATACCGATTGCCATACCTTCCGGTGAGCCAATGCGGAAGCGCTATGAAGCGGAACATGCGTTGCTGGTAAAGGATCCGAATGGAGAAACTTCTCCGGCTGTCCGGCGGGAAAGCACGGCATCAGGCGGGATGAAAGTCGCGAGCATTAAGAACGCTAATGATTATGCCCAGTTTACAGTAAATGTGCAGGAGGCGGGATTCTATAACCTGTCCGTGCGCAATGCCAACGGCTCCCCCAATGCGGCGGATGCCTCCCATATATTGTCGGTCAACGGCAGCTCCGGTGCCAAATTGAACATCGTCTATTCTGGTCCGAATCGTTGGGGAGCCTCCACGGCGAAAGTCTTCCTTAAGGGAGGCGACAACATCATCCGCTTCTCGAAAGGGAGCAATCTGGCCGAAATCGACAGTATGGATCTATTTAAGCTGGATACATCGGAAATTTTATTTGAATTCCCGGGATTCACCATGGGGTTGAACGAAACCCGCAATTTGCCCCTGTATACGGTTACGGGCGCTACCTATACCGCAATCGATACAGGAGCTACCTTCAGTTCTTCCGACACAAAGGTAGCCAATATTGATGAAGGGGATCAGATTCAAGCTGTCGGGGCGGGCAGTACGACGATTACCGCGACATATAATGGGAAAACAACAACGGCCGCGGTAACCGTAGTCGCAGAGCCCAGATCGGTGCAGTCACTTAACATGAGCGGAATGGACCGCGTCCTGACCAGTGGACAGCGAAGCCGTCCATTGCAGGTAACTGCTCGCTATAACAACTATGAAATGAAGAATGCGACAGCGGATGCTCAGTATACCAGCAGCGATCCTGGGGTGGCCCGGATTGATACTGTATCGGTCACCCCATCGGTATACGCAGATAAACCGGGTACAGCTCTTATTACAGCCGAATACAACGGCAGCAAAACGGCAATCCAATTGACGGTAATCGAGGCTTCTGATGCAGTTCAGGTGGTTTCCGAAGTGAAGACTCCTTCCGGAGTGACTCCTGATCCGCCCAGCGTTGTGGATGTTGTATACAATAGCGAGTCGATGACGGCGGAAGTTGTCAGCTGGAAGCCGGAGGGAATGGACTTCAGCTCTCTTGGTACTACTCAGGTGCCAGTCATTCTGAAGGTGGATGGCCGAGATATTCCTTCCACTGTATCCGTAGAAGTGGTTGCAGGATGGGGCCTTGATGACATTGTGGACCAGCTCCGCAATAGACTGGCGAATTTCTCTTATCCGTTGGGCACGGGGTTAGGCAACTATAGCCAATCCAAGTATGACGCTTTTGTGGCCGAGGTGGATAAAGCGGAGGAGATGGCCTCCAACCCCGATCTGAGCAAAGAGCAGTTTGACGGGCAGCTGGATAATCTCGCTCAAGCGGAAGAGGCTCTGTTAGCTTCACTTAACCTCGTACAGGATGGCGTTGTCTATAACGCTTACCGGGATTTCTCCGGCGATACGGTAGGCAAATACCCTTACGGTATCACCACCGAAGATCTGACCAATGGAGCTACCGCAACGGTAAAGGAAGAGGACGGGAATAAATTTCTTCGACTGACCACGACCGCTACCTCGGGCAAGGCAAACCTGTTCCTGCCATATACAGGCGAGGTAAAGGCTGGGGCGGATCAGCGCATCGTCATCGAATACCGCGCCAGATTAAACAGCAGCTTCCCATACGCGAATGGCGCCATGATGAGAAACGACAGCGGTACCGGCAATTATTCGATGGTCACTGCTTTTGATACCGGTAAGTTTATTGTACAGAACGGCGGATCCAAGAAAGCAGTCCAAAACGTATCCAACAATACATGGTACAAAATCAAAATGGTGGCCAACTGGAATAACAAAACCTACACCGTCTACCTCGACGATGTTCCGGTAGCTACGGATTACAATTTCCGCCATACAGGCGGTGACAAGCTGATCGGACAACTGTTTGGGATTGACGGATACGCCAATGCCTCCATCGATTTTGATGATTTCAAAGCTATGGTCATAGGAGGACCATAGGCTGCGCCAGAGGGTCTTGGGAAAGTCGATGAAACAGCGGCTGGCGCCAATGATGGACGCATCACCGGGGTGAATGATTCCGTGGAATGGTCTTCAGATCATAGGGTTGCCTGATTAAATGTAGAAGGTGATACACTTGCCAATCTGCCGCCCGGAACGTACTGGGTTGGATACCGCATGCCTCTTCAGGAAGAAAGGTAAATGTTTTAGTTGTCATGGATACACACAAATAAATATAATGCAAAGGAGAAGCTTTGGCTTGTAATCTCAATGTCTGTTAGAGTTCAGCCTATTACTAACATCTTCAAGTGTGTTTTTCAACGCAGAAAACACCGCTTACCATCTCAAATAAAAACAATGCCTGAAATACGAGAGAGCCGATAACCGCGTAATAGGGTTATCGGCTCTGTGTCTGTATGACTAGCTCTTTGACGTGCGTTTATCAGCAACCTCTCGGTTATGTCACTTGCTGCTGGTCTTCTTGATCAAGTCCACGCCATCGTATGCCAGACTTTCCACGCTTGCAGCCTTCTGCAGTATATAATGATCAAAAAAGTTCTTCGTGTAGTCTGTAACAAGATTTCGCATCTCCATAGCATCCCGTTCGCCTCTGAGTTCCTCATTAACACTGGTAAACACGATGTCGCAGTAATCTAAATGCGCAACACGATCAACAGAGAAATAATAGGTTTCCATGCTATTGTTAGCGCCAATAATCGCATTCATGTTGTAGTTTGGTTCACAAAACAGTAGCAAGAAGGGTTTCTTAAGGTCGCTGCCCTGAAGGCCGAACGCGCCGCTATCCAAGCCAATCCCGCAGGCGAAGCGGTCGTCGTCACGGCAAACCATCGCCGTCGTAGGCCCTCCATAAGAATGTCCGACTATGCCCATGCCGATGTCAAGCAACAATCTGCCCTTAAAGATGGAATTCAGCTCTCCAGAGTCCACTTTGTAAAGATAATCGGCTACATACCTTACATCTTCTGCCTGTAATTCGCTATACTTTGTTAACTTGGCAAGTATCGGCAGTTTAAGCACGTTACGGCACATCTCAATGGCTGTTTCATCGTCAGGCCGCATCTCCATCTTACCAGCCAACGCTACCATCTCCGGATCTTCAGAAAACGCCATAATGACATCCGAAAAATCCTTTGATACATTAAACAGGCGCCCATCTTTACGCTTATACATCGTGCTATTCTGATGCCCGATGCTTACCACAACATATCCCATGCTTGCCAAGTCAGCACAGATCACGGTACCCCATTCTGGAGAACCGCCCCCGCCGCAAACATAGAATAACACCGGATAGCGCTTTTCCTTCCCGGAGAGAGCAAGATCGTCGTAACACTGGGTCTTGATATCTATAGAGTAAGCATCCTTCAACGCAGCGAGAAGTGGCTGCTCATCAAGCATTTCGTAAACTTCAGGAAACATGTACGTTGATGTAGTCTTACCTTCGCTACTGTCGGACGGATAGTACACAAACGCCGTCAGTTCTCTTTTTGAGTGATCTGATGCCGCGTACTCAAAATCCATCTGGGTTCGACCGACAGTATAGCCGCCGATTGGTTCAGGAAATGCGTCATAAGTTTTCATTTTCTTGTTCCCCCTTAATTAATAAAAGTGGCGAATGTGAAATACATATTACTTCTACTCCTTGGCTTTCTTGAGATCGCTAACCATTTCAGCATATTTATGATCTTCGAGCAGCCCATGACTCATAAAGTCAGCAAAGTACTTGCTAATCTTATGTTGCAGCGTAGAGTCCTTAATATCGAATTCCCTAAAAAACATGACTAAATTAAACTGCATCGACTCAAACATAAAAGAAATAAGGTCGTCGTCAATATCAGGTCGGAGATATCCATCAACCCTCATTCGGCGTAAAATGTCCTTGATTAAGGGGAATGACTCACCCTTTAGCACATTCAGATATATTTTTAGCAAAATGTTCTCAGGAATGTTTAAAAGTGTTTCAATGAGTTTGATTTCCAACTCATTCAGCGGCTCGGTCACAATGCCATTAACGCTACCAAATAAGCCAGTAAGGAAAAACTGGAGGAGGGAATCTTCATTACTGTTATTAAAATACGCAGCTCTTTTCTGGGTCACATTACGTATTAAGAGACAATATAGGTCATCTTTGTCTTCAAAATACCGATAAAATGTTCCGGGGTGCATGGACAAACTATCCAAAACCATCTTCATAGTTATATCCTCGTAAAGATGATCAACAAAAAGATGCATAGCGCTATTAGATATTTCCTCGCGCCTTGCTTCATCTAAACGAAAGAAAGTGCTTTTCGGCATAGATTACTCCTTTATGTGGGGTGTGAATTGATTCACACTATACTAATAATACATTCACATGTCAAGCAGTGTTGAAATATTAATATCATCATAAAAGATTTATATGAAGTGAAAAGAACGGGACGAATGGTTACAGAGGGAAGAGTGAGAAAGGAACGAAAATGTGAGGATGTATTCTAAAAGCAATAGAATATGGATTAGTGCGGTTTTAATAGTTTGTGTAGTAGGAGATGTAATGGTATTCCAAAGTACCCAGAGCAGATCCATGGATTGTTCTCCATTCTTCGGGTTTATTACTAGTTAAGTTGGACTCAGTGGAATATACCTCATCTTCCAGTTGGTGGAGGAAACTAAAGTGTCTGTGCTAAGATGAGGGTAAATTATGATTCAAGCTGGGGAACAAGGCTAGAAGGGGTGCACATTGAAGAAAATACTTGTCATTGACGATGAAGTCGCAATCAGAGATTTAATTGAGCTCGTACTGAGAAGAGAAAACTACGTCGTTCAAACGGCTGAAAACGGAAAAATAGCCCTGCAGCTGCTGGATGCTTTTGGGCCGGACCTGGTGCTGCTTGACTTGATGCTGCCTGACTGCTCCGGATATGACCTGTGCAAGGAAATCACCGGGAAACGTGCCGTTCCTGTGATCATGCTCTCTGCCAAAAATGAGGTAATCGACAAGGTGTTGGGACTAGAGCTAGGGGCGGAAGATTACATGACCAAACCCTTTGACAATCGTGAATTGCTCGCTCGGATCAAGGTGATTCTGAGAAGAAACGAGAGCAATGAGGAATCAAGTGAAGGAACAGAAGTGAAATCTACACGCATCATTCATGAAGAGCTGACATTTGATCTGGAAAGCCGAAGGGTGCTGAAAAACGGTGTACCCGTATCTTTAACGGCCAAAGAGTTTAAAATTCTGGAAACGTTACTCAAAAGGCCGGACAAAATCTTTACCCGGGATGAGCTGCTGCAGATCGGATGGGGATATGACTTTATGGGAGACAGTCGCAGTGTGGATATGACCATCATGCGATTACGAAAGAAGCTGGAGGATAACGCGGACGAACCGAAGTATGTCAGGACGATCTATGGATTTGGCTATCAACTTGGAGGTGGCTAGGCCTGAAGTATGCAACCCGGTTACTGCTGAATTATTTATTATTCTCCGTGCTGTCCTTTGGCATCATCATTTTTGCGGTGAATAAAGCCATCGATTACTACAGCTTCATTACCATCGAAAAACAGATGATGGAGAAGGCGGATCTGTCCGAGTTGTCTTTCCGTGAGGTGTT
Organism: Priestia sp. BR_2; assembly: GCF_041954005.1. NCBI lineage: Bacteria > Bacillati > Bacillota > Bacilli > Caryophanales > Bacillaceae > Priestia > Priestia sp. BR_2. Next base: position 41,724 of record NZ_JAVFHM010000104.1, read on the forward strand.
GGCACAGCATAGATCATCGACAGGAGAACCGCAGACAGAAGAAATCGTCAGACTTGCTCTGGAGAAGCTGAAAGCTTCAGGCAAGGAAGTACGTATCTATGATAGCTCCAAGCAGTTGCTGGGCTTGGCAGTGGATGGCATCATCATTAATGAAGGCAAACCGCTTATTTTTGACAAAAATATTGAGAAAGCCCTGAGCGGCAGTTATGCCTACACCGTAACGGAAGATCATCTGCTTTATTTTGCAACTCCCATTCAGAATCAATTTTACGAAAATGCTTATGTGTATGAGTTCGTGGACGACATTTCGTACTTTTATGCGATTATGGATCAAATCCGTTATATCTTGTTTGCGGGTGCAGGCGGATTCATTGTGCTGATTACGTTAGCCAGTCTGTGGATTGCCCGCAACACAACCAAGCCGATTAAGGTGCTGCTTGGCGCAGTGCAAAGTTTCTCTAGACAAGAGTTTCGAAGGGTTCATCTTAACCGGAAGGATGAGCTGGGCATGCTGGCAGATGGGCTGGATTCCATGGGGCGTCAGCTGCATGATTACATTCAGTACCAGAAACAATTTGTCTCCAACGTATCTCACGAGTTAAAAACACCCTTGGCAGCCATTCGTGGTTTCTCTCAATACTTGGTTGAAGGGGAGAATGAGAACAAGGAACTGCAAAAAATCTATGGTCATCTGCTGCAGGAGTCGGATCGACTTACACGCTTGATTAATGAACTGTTGCTGCTATCCCGCTTCGACAAGGCTGGTTCTAACGAACTGGAAGCCGAGAAAACGGAAATGAACGAACTGATTCAGCAAGTCGCAATGAATATGGAAGCGAAGGCCCAGGATAAAGGGATCAAGATTATGGTTAGTAAAGCACAGGGAGAACCGGATGATGAGGATACCACAAGAGTTTACGCCAACATCAATCCAATGTTAATGTCCCATGCGATTGCCAACCTTGTGGACAACGCTATCAAATACTCAGGCAATCACTCACAGATTAAAGTAGAGATGGAACATACGCCAAGCGAGGTAGTTATACGGATACGTGATCAAGGTATCGGTATCGCGGGCGATGAGCTGGAGCGAGTGCAGGAACGATTTTACCGGGCAAAAAATGCAAGCACAGCGAACGGTTCAGGTCTTGGACTTTCGATTTGCAAAGAGATTGTAGAGCGGTTTAATGGATATATCGACATGGAAAGTCAGATCGGGGAAGGAACGACCGTTACGATTGTTTTGCCTCGTGTGTAGACCTGCATCTAAACCCAAGCCTAAATAGGTAACGTTACAAGATTGGTACATTTCTGTTATGAGACTAACAAATGCTTTTTTTATAATCACTTCATAAGAACAAATCACACATTTATGGAGGGATCATGATGAAACGGATAAACAAAGCTGGAGCTGTTACCCTGCTGAGTATTTTACTAACGGTAGCATTAGCAATAACGGGCTGTCAGTCTAGTGGTGCCAAGTCGCCAGAAGCGGCGCAGAACTCGGCTGAACAAAACACGCCCGACGAACAGGCCAAAGGCGAAGGAGCATCAAATTCTACTGCGCCTGCTTCAGAAAATTCGGAAGGACAAAGTGCTGAAACTATTAAGGAAGGTTCGATGGAGAAGGAAGGCAATGTGGTGCTGAAGGAGCTTGCTTTTGTCTATAATGAGCACACCATTGCGATTTCGGATACAGCGAATGAAGATCAGATGGAACAGATGCTGGGCAAACCGGATAACCTGAAATCTCATACGTACAGTGCTGGCGATGGAACAAACATGGATACGTTAATCGGTTTTACAGAAAAGGTTTATACGTATCCTGGTCTGGAGATTAAAACAATCAGTATACCGGAGGGGAAACAAGACTCCATCTTTCATATCGAAATTACAGATCCTAAGTACGCGACAGTGCGAAACATTAAAGCAGGGGATAGCCTGGATACACTCAAAAACGCCTACCCTGAGGGGAAACTGCTTGGTGATGGAGCCCCTAATGAGGAGGATGACTTCCGTTACGAGCCATCCAATTATGTGGATGTGATGTCGTTTCATATCAAGGATGCCAAGGTGGAGAGCATTCAGATCTACAGCCTTCTGGACTAATATTTAGTGATCGATGTCGGTAAGCATTCATACGATTCACCTTTAATACCTGCCCGGGAGAGGGGCAGGTATTTTCTGGTTTATAGACTCGTTTTATAGAATGTGTCGGAGGACAAGAACTTGTACCGATTGCCGTAAAGGACAAAATATGAGCCGATTACCGATTAGATAAGTATCTAACTATGTTTCGAAGCAATTTCATAAACTAACGGGCAGGATAATTGAAGATCAAACACATTGAGCCTTACACAAGTGACGGTGAAATTGTTGGCTTCACCGTGTATAAAAAGGCAGGAGGTGCCCTTATCCTGCCCTTCTTGCGTGTTTTAGATTTTGGTTTCTACTGTACTAAACGATCAAAATCCGGCTGCAATTTGTTCCGCAAAACATACAGCATGATGGCACCGACAAGGAATGCGACGGCATCCGCAATGACGAGCGACCAGATCACCCCGTGGAAGCCGTTCATCCAATTGGCGATATAGAGCACAGGAATCAGAGTAGCTCCTTGAATAACGGACATAATAAACGCGGCCGTTCCTTGCGCTGTTGCTTGGAAAATCCCCGTAAACAACGTGGTCATTCCTGTAATGAACAAGGATAAGAATGTCACATGCAAAATGTAGCTGCCCATTTCAATTAATTGCGGGTCATTCGTAAATAAACCGATTAAGTGATCGGAAATCAGATAGACGATGACACCGAATACGATGGCTAACGCCACAATCGTTTTGATCGTAAATCCAATGGTTTGCTTCATCCGTAATTTATTCGCTGTAAAGGAAAAGGCAATGAGCGGCACGACTCCCTCGCATAAGCCCATCAGAATAAACTCAGGAAATTGCAATAAACGTGATGAAATTCCGTAAGCCGCTACGGCCGGATCTCCATATTCAATAAGAAAACGATTTAAGATGAGCGACATAGCACCCAAAAAGATACTCATAATAAAGACGGGAACTCCGATTTTGAATACATTGCTCAGAATCTCCTTGGAAGCCTTGAACCATTTTACAGAGACGGTTAAGAATTGGCTCTTGTATCCAATATGGAAGGCGTAGAATGCACTCGCAACCAAGTTGGAAATGACCGTAGCAGACGCAACGCCAATCACATCCCAATGAAACACGAAGATGACGAACGAATCGAGAATAATATTGACGACCACACTGAGAATCATACCAATCATCGATGTGATGGCTGCACCCTCCGAGCGCACGATATTCTCCAGCGTGAAGAATAATACGACGATTGGTGAACCGATAAGCATAATCGTGACATAGTCCTTCGTGAATCCGAAGGAGTCAGGCGTTGCCCCCAGGCCATAAACGATGGGATCGATCAACGGAAGACCGACGGCCATCACAATCAGACCGAGAACCAAACTGCTGTAAAAAGCGAATGAAGATACTTGCTTTGCATCATCATATTTTTTCTCACCCAGCAAACGGGAGATGAATGTACCGCTACCCATGCCAATCAAGTTGCCTAGCGCCATAATAATTGCGAATAACGGCAAGGTTAATGCGAGTGCGGTTAACATGGCGGTATTGTGAAGTGTACCAAGGAAATAGGCATTCAAGATGGAATAGATGACACTCATTGACGTGCCTAGCATCATAGGTACAGCGAAGTGAGCTACGGCTTTTGCGACCGGGGCTTTTTCAAAGTAATGGAGGTTTTCTGCATCCATGCGGGTCACTACTTTCTTTATTTATTTCGGGTTTAATCTTACAGTGTTAGATTGAACCTTACAGTGTTAGATGATATCATGAACCTATGAACCTGTAAAGAATAAACTTACACTGTTAGATAAAAGGGCGGATAACGATGAAAAAACAGCAACCTCAGATTTCGGAGGATAGGATTTTGGAAGCCTCGTGGGAGTTACTTGGTGAGGAGGGGATCGAGAAATTCAGCATGAGACGATTGGCCGTTAGGCTAGGGATTCAGGCTCCCTCTATATACTGGTACTTTAAGAGCAAGCAGAATCTCTACCAGCGTCTGGCCAACCAGGTATCGAAAATCATTCTGGAGGAGCACCACTCCGAGGGGGACTGGAAGGAGCAGCTGAAGGGACTTGCGGTAACGGTCCGAAGCGTGCTCAGCCGGTATCCTTGCTCCACGCAGCTCATGATGTCGACGCTGCCCCACGAACCGGACATCATCCGGTTCACCAACCGTATGCTGCTCTGCGTGGAATCGACGCCGCTTGAGCAAGAGCAAAAAATACAAACGGTTCTTACGATTATGAATTATGTCTTCAACTTCGTTTTGGATGATTATGAGCACCAGCGCAATGTCTCCGCGATTCTTAAGGACCATGGAGCGGGAGCGCTTCCGGGTGAGGAAATGACTCGCCTTCTGGATTCCATGAGCGAGACGGATGCGGGACTGTTCCGGAGAATGTTCACGAACGGGCTGTTCGAACTAATGGGTACCGACAAGGCGTTCGAATTCGGCTTGAAGCTGATTCTGCTCGGGATTGAGCAGGTGATCAAGGAGCAGGAGAAGTAGGAAGTAAGAGCCGCCCATCCGGTGATCGGATGGGCGGTTTTGAATAGGTTTACCGTTTAGTCGCACCAAAATTCGCGCTATAGATGATACGTTGAACCGTATCATAAGTAAGGGCAAGTTTTTTGCGGAATTTCTTGTAAGTTATGGATTAGTATATAGCTTTGCAGGTTCCGGACTATGGTTACGTTTGAAAAGGTACATAGGGTTATCGTATTTTGGAGCTTCCCCGTTACATCGCATTAGGGCCTTTTGTGATGAGAGCCATCGCAGTCATGTTCGTCTGAATTTTAGAAATTAACTGATAGGTGGATTAATGAATCTTTGGAGGTTCAGACTTCATTGTATCGTTAAGGTGGGTCACAAAAACACCTTCGTTCGGGCCAGGGTTATTTCGAAACATTTTCGCTTCTTCGACCAGAACTTCGTCTGTATCCGTACCAAGTACCTTTATCGTCGCATCAATGAATGACGAAAGTGGCATCGCACGCGGTTCATCGTTGTTGCTTTGAACCCACGGTGGCACAATTTCTATCACTTTTACCGAAGTGTCTTTAGGCATGTATCTTTGGGACAGCGTATAGTTATGAAGCGCCGCCTTCGTTGCGGAATATATAGCAGTGGCGGCTAACGGTACAAAACCAAGGATCGAAGTCGTGTTGATGTGATCATTTTCGCGAGATCATTATGAAATAACGCCTGTCGGCTGAAGCCGACAGGCGTTTTTGATAAGTTAATATTTGCAAAAATCACTTGAAACTTTGGACATGATTCCTAACTTCAACTCGTGAATACAATGTTATGAAATAAACCAGGAGGTATAAGAGCCCATGTTTTATATGCCGAGTTATTATCCGCTTAGTTCTATACAAAGGTGCTATCCATATTATCGTAGTGCATCAGAACAAGCTACGTATAAATCTTTAGAGGAGGCACTAACATTAATTGAACAAGCAGTTTCTGGTGAGCGAGAAGATGAGTTATTTTATGATTATTTAATTTCAATGGCACCAACGCAGCAGGAAAAGGAAATTATAATTAGTATCAGGGATGATGAACGCAAACACAATAGGATGTTTCGTATGATCTATGAGGCATTCACGGGGAGAGCGATCCAGTCTCCGACGGAAGTCCAATTTCAAAAACCCGAATCATTTATAGAGGGTGTAGAGAAAGCTTTAATGGGTGAGTTAAAAGCGGTAGAAAGATACCGTAATATCAGAGCTGGACTGCCAAATAGGTATTACCGAGACATGGTATTTGAGATTTTAACTGACGAACTTAAGCATGCAAGTAAGTATAATTTTATTATGAATTTAGAACTCAAAAGAAAGTTGAACAATATTTCTAATTAATGATATGTATAACCATTAGTTCTAAATGGAGTGATGGTATTGGATCAGGATGAAGGTAAAAGAATAATCACATTTATCGTTCTGGCAGTAATCATTTATTCATTTATCACGGGACCTGCAGAAGGTAATGGAGGAGATAATATTCCTATCATAGTGGATTAGTTTGGGGGTAAGAGCAGTGAGGAAAAATAACAATAACAGTAATGGAAAGAACAAGAAAAACGGTAAAAGTAAAAAAAACTCACTGCCCAAGTTATCCCCTGCCCAGATTGCAGTTATAGTCGGAATACTTACCAATGCCTTAGAAGTAAACTCTGTCCTGGTCGATAAAGACCAGAAGGTTCAAGTATTATTAGAGGGTTCCATTCGAAAGAAGACCAAAGCAGATAAAGTGGCGGAAGAACTTGATGATATAAGTGTGAGTGACCTAATCGAAGCCTATATTTTACGATAAGGGTAGACTATTTCTTGAAAGTTCTATCCTTATCGTTTTATTTTTTTAAAACTGCCCATACTTAAGAAAGAAAATGTAAATATATGGAGGTGTGGGTGAAGCATGGTTGATCATATGATAATTTTACTTCGTAGTATATCAGCATTCGTAATTCTGTTAATTATTACACGTTTCTTAGGGAAACAAACATTATCTAACATGAATTTTCATGAGTTTGTTACGGCCGTTATTTTGGGTGCAATTGCTGCGAACTTTGCTTTCAATGAAAAAATGCAAGTCATACACTTACTGATTTCGCTTGCCGTTTTTACATTTACGTCATATTTTTTATCCATAATTGTCGTAAAAAATCGTAAGCTCCGTATGTTGGCTGAAGGCACACCAAGCGTAATTATAGAAGGTGGAAAGGTTCTTGAAGACAATTTAAAGAAAAATAAATTAACATTAGATACAGTCAATCAGATGTTACGTCAAAAAGATATTTTCGACATTTCAGAAGTTGAGTACGGAGTGTTAGAAATCAATGGAATGATATCTGTGATGAAGAAAAAGGAATACCAGAATGTAACTTTAAAAGATTTGAAAAAGGGATCAAAAGTGGAACAACAGTTTCCGATTGAGCTGATCATGGATGGACAACTCCTAGAAAAGAATTTAAAAATAAATGCTCTCTCTCCAGATTGGATTACAGAAAAATTAAAAGCCCGCAACAAAAATATTGAAGATGTTTTTTATGCAGTCAAAGGGACTGACGGTCAATTGTATATAGATTTTTACAAGGACAAAATACAACATCCAGTTGATGTAGAATAATGTTAATTAAGAGCTGCCCGGATGTATTTTGAGTTGAATATCAACTAGAACTTGTCCTTTGACGACGCTTCATCTGGCGAAATTCTCTGTCGAAAGACAGCAGAGTTCGACGTAAACCGGGCTGGCGCATCTCAGCGTGCTGATTGGCGGTCAATTTACTTTACAACAATATGAAGGACAAAGACATGGCGACACTGGTTACGGAAATGCCGGAAAGGAGGCTATTATTCAGTCTGAGCATGTCTGTCCTCACATCTTGGATGTACATATACTGCTCCCTGTATTACCTACCACTATTCGAACCCGATACATTACCCCGATGCATCTCCGTGGTCAAAATTAGAGCTCAGTATGAGAACCGTTGCTAAATAATCCCCCCGGCTTAAGCTGGTGGGGATTTCGATTGTTTCTGCTAAGCAGAGTAGGCTGATTAATGAAACTGCAATTTTTTGCAATATAACCCAATTGAGTTCAATCGTCTTAATATCAACGTTAGGACCGTGAAGCGATCCAATGGAAGCGTTAGAAGAACCTCGTTGTTTTATGCAGGCAGGGTTCTTTTTAGAGTGTAGGACAGTAATGGGTTCTTACATAATAGGAAGGGGAATATAAAAAAATGAAGAATGCAATTGGCTCCTCGAATCAATCCAATTCCTGGTTGACTTTGTTACATATTCTACGTTCCAACCGGCCTGAGATCGCCCGGGCTCATTCTGGACCGCGACAAGTAACCCGAATTTGTCTCTCCGATATCCGGTTATGAATACGTCAGTAAATAACAACATTAATAATGGAAGGCACAAGAAAAATTGTAAAAGTAAAAAACTCACCGCCCAAGTTATCCCCTGCCGATTGGGGAGACATGAATAAGCTTTTATGTGAAAGTGTGAACATTTAATCGCTAATTCGCTTTCTTCTTGTTGGGAAGAATGGAGAGGACATGACAGTATACATGTAGATGTGTTTAATTTGCTCAAAATCTAATTTACAATTGGACCATGACAATCGCCGATGTTGCCTCACGAATGCATTGACTCCGATAGTTATTGTAAGCTCGTAGAGCAGTGGGGGCGTACTACACTGAAAGAAATGGCCCCACTGGTTATGAAGATTAATGATTAAACTAACGGGATATGCGGGGGACAAGAACATGAGCCGATTACCGAGGCGGATACGCTGGAATGTCTGGCAACGGCAGATGTGCACGATTTAGTGCAGCTATGTCTTGAAGGCAAGAAACCAGAGGAGAGAAGAGTGTGGACTACGGTAATCCACTTTTTTCACACTATTATTACTTTATTTGTAGTGATCAACATAAACATTCTATAGAAGAATATTGTTTCTACAGGAGGTTTCCATGGATCAAAAGGATCAAAGTCATCAATTAGACCAAATAAAGCAAATGCAACAAATGTTTAAAGCGAACATGATAACCCAACCTTATCCCATGTACCCTAACTATGGGAAAATCACACGTTATGAAGAAATTCCGATAAGTTTACCTGAACAGCGCCAGCTGCGCCATCCCGGAGAGGAAAAATTCATGGTACCCCTTCCAATTATCGAAAACCCGAACTATAAAGGGAGTGGAAAGTTAACAGGAAAAGTAGCACTTATTACAGGGGGGGATAGTGGAATTGGTGCAGCAGTAGCCATTGCGTTTGCAAAAGAGGGCGCTGATGTTGCTATTTCATACTTAGACGAACATGAGGATGCAAATAGAACAAAAACGAGGATTGAACAATTCGGACAACGTTGTTTTCTAATGCCTGGTGACTTACGAGACAAACATCAATGTATCTCCATTGTAGAACAAACAGTAAATACGTTTGGACGTCTCGACATTCTTTGTAACCACGTTGGTATCCAATTTCAACAACTAAGCCTCCTTGACATTACAGATGAGCAATTCGATGACACCTTCAAAGTTAATATATATTCTCATTTTTACACAACAAGAGCAGCGCTTCCGCACTTAAAACCAGGCAGCTCAATCATTGGCACTTCTTCAGTCGTGACGTATGTAGGTGAGCAGCAAATAATTGATTATACGGCCACAAAAGGCGCAATCGTTGGTTGGACACGTGCTCTGGCAAAAAATGTCGTGAAACAAGGGATCCGAGTCAATGCCGTCGCCCCCGGCCGAATTTGGACTCCGCTTATTTCCGCAAGTTTCTCGTCAGACCAAGTCGCTGTATATGGAGCATTTAATCCAATGGAACGAGTTGCCCATCCATTTGAACTCGCACCAACCTTTGTCTATCTTGCTTCTGATGATTCTCGTTTTGTAACTGGTCAAGTTCTTCATGTTGACGGGGGAGAATCCACACATTCCTAATGGAAGGAGGTTACCATTTTGAGATATGAGTTTAATCCAGAAGTAAAGCTATTGCTTGTAAACCATTCAAATGAAAAAGTAAAGATGGTCTATATAGAGGATTCCTGGCCCATGTCAAAAATAGGACTGAGACCACCATACTATTGCTACCCAAGGTACGAGCTGAATTATCCAATAATCTAAATAATATCAGACATAAAGACTTAGATTTCACCCTAATTGAAGGAAATTATGATCTAGAATTACGAAGGGTATACTTTTTTAGATTTGAAATAAAGGTTGATCAAAAGTCCACCTGAATCCCATGTTTATCATAAATAAAAAGAATCTATTTTGAAAAAAGATTAATCAAACTGGATTCTTTTCTTGTGATTTAGATACAGTTCTCATAGACATACATATGGGACACTTGACGTCTGTCGGGGGAAAAGAACATATTCCCATTGAAAGTCGCTTATTTAGCGACTTTTTTATTTTATCGGTACAAAGTTCTTGTCCCGAGCCAAAGACAAGAACTTGTACCGATTGCCGATTTTAACTTCAATCGTATCAGAGCTAACAGTTACTCCAAACCATCTTATACCGATAGAGGCTTCGACTTTGAGGCGACTATATACTTCAGCATATTTATAACCTTGGATATCTAGCATTAATGATGGAAAACGTATACTTAAAGAGGAGAATTACAAAGGAGCAATAATTGATATGCCATCTAGTTGTTCTGTCTGTGCAGTAACGAAAGAAATTTTGCCTATCAAAGAAAAATTAAATGGGATGAAAAAGAAGAAACTTTACATTTAAAGTCAGACAAATGACCAAAAGGGAATCCAAATAAACCATAGACTCAACAGGAGGTTGTTTAACCATTGGTTTATATACACAGTTATTTATAAAGAAGAAGGTGGTCAATGAATGGAAGTTTGTTCTGTTCAGTCTTTCGAAGGTCCTTGTTTTATGTATAGAAATTGGCCAACCATCTTAAAGTTCAACTTTAATTCGAGTAAGTTATATTTACAACAATTTCTCCATGATCTTAACATCCACATACTTACCATCCAAGATCCCTTGCTTTTCAAATACCCCCACATCACGGTAACCAAGCTTATGATATAAGCCTTGACCATTTTGATTAAATGGAAAGAATTTTATAAAAGTCTTTTTCCTTAGCAATCTCCTCGAGACGCTGAAGAAGCATGCTTCCAACTCCTTTACCTCTAAAGGTTCGATCGATGTATATGGATAGGTCAGCCACACCGTTATAAGCACATCGTTGCGAGTAAGGGTTGAGAGAAGCCCAGCCGATTACTTCATTATCATACTCAGCTACAATGACAGCGTAGCGATCCTGATGTTGCTGGAACCAGTTATTCATATATGCAATATTTTTTTGATCAACTTCTAGTGTCGCAATGCGATCCTCAATTCCTTGATTATAAATGTGCAATATACGTTCCACGTCGCCAGTATCTGCTGCTCTAATCAAAGTGGTTTTCATTGTTAATTCCTCCTATGTAGGAAATATAAGCTTAGCAGCAGGTGGCACAGCAGGTATTTATGCGTGGTTGTCTTGAAAAGGTTATACGTGTTTGTTTTCTATTGAGTTCTTTAATGGTTATCTCTCGGCTTTTTTGAATGTGAAGGTCACTTTTCATTAAATACTCTGCAACGTAAGAATGGAGCAACATCCTAATTCATCTCCTATATATCAAATTTATTAGTCAGATAATGGGCCGCAGCATTTATTAGATTTCGCCATCGCATCGTTAAAAATTTTAACGGAGTGTAGCACGGTTTCTTTTTCAAACTCGGTCATGTACGAAAACACTTCGTTAAGATAGTCATTCATTTGTTGATCAATGGTAGTCGCTATAAACTTTCCTTCCGTCGTAAGAGCCAGTGTATAAACCCTTCGGTCCTGTGGATCCTGAGTTTTTTTCACTAAATTCATTTTGATTAAGGATTGGACTTGTCTGCTAAACGTTGTAATATCAGTTCCTAGAGTCTCTGCAATCTGTTGCATCGAAGGGTTGTGCTGCCGGTCAATCTCATACAAGATGTGGCTTTGCACTAACGAGACATCATTTCCTCCGACACTGCAGCAGGTTTTATTTAGAAGACCAAATCTTCGGGTCATGATCTGAAACAATTCACGAGCATTTTCCATTTTCGAATCACCTCTTGTCATAGTTATACAATAAATATTTGCAATATGCAAATATAACAGGAAGATCCATATAAAATTTTGAATTTCAATTCATATGAGTTGGGTGAATGAGTATTAATCAAAATATTTTGATTTAGTCCTTGAACATACAATTTTTTCATGATATGCTTCATTCATCAAATTTTATTGATGGATGGTGGGACGTCCAATGATGAATTACTACACGATGGAAAAATTGATTGAATATCAACAAAATGAAGTTGAGCTGAAGGCACGACAAATGTGGAAGTGGTTGAATTCACAACACTTGAGACAGACGACGAGCATCTCGGCACCTATCACTGTTCAACCAACCACTGCTTGTTGCCATTGCTGCTAAATGGAGGTAAAGAGTTTATGATCAAAGAACTGAACGTTATCCAGCCATCCTGCGTGAATGTTGATTTTGCCCAATACGAAACTAAATTCAAAGCATTAGCAGATCAGAAAAGACTAAAGATCATGCATGAGCTCAGTCAAAAAGGTAGCGTTTGTGTCTGTGACCTGATGGAAATCATGGAAATGCCTCAGTCAAAGCTATCGTATCACCTAAGAATCCTACTCGATGCTCAGCTGATCACTCTCGAGACGAGGGGGACTTGGAGCTATTATGAGTTAAATCATGCAGTAGTTAATCGGTTGCTTTCACCTGAGTTATGTTGCATTTTTCGTTCGATAGACGACAAGCAGGGTGGATGTTGCTTATAAAGTCCAAAGGTCTTATTTCACTATTGTACAACTTTCCAAGCTTATACTTGCAATATGCAAATAAAGAGATTAGAATTCATTTATAGCACGAACTGAATTCTAAGTGCGTCTTTTCCAGACTGCTGCTGCAAGTACATTGGTTCATTTTTAATTAATAAATCAAAAAAAATTGATGTATATCAAATGGGAGGCCGTACGAATGAAAAACATTGAATTTAAGGTAGCCTCATCTTCTTGTTGTACACCCCAAGTAACGTTAAACACTTTAGAAACTGTGAAGGAGGAGCATGTGCCCTATAGCCATAACCTGCCGGTCGCGATTATCGGTGCCGGCCCGATTGGTTTGGCAGCAGCGGCTCACTTGGTGGAGAGAGGACAAAAATTCATCCTTTTTGAAGCAGGATCTAGCATTGGTCAGAACATTCTACAATGGGGACATGTACGCCTTTTTTCACCATGGCAGTATAACATCGATAAAGCCGCTGAGCGCCTTTTGCGTAAACAAGGTTGGCAGTCTCCAGCATTAACGGAATTACCTTTCGGTCAAGAGATCGTTCATCAATATTTGAGACCTTTGGCGAAGCTGCCTGAACTGGAACCTTATATTATGTTGAATTCCAAAGTCATTTCCATATCGAAAAAGAATACAGACAAAATGAAATCGGCTAATCGTGAAGCTGCGCCATTCGTACTTTATGTTGAAACAAACGACTCCACAGAACGCTTTGAAGCTAGGGCAGTCATTGATGCGTCCGGAACCTGGGGACAGTCGAACCCTATGCATGCAGACGGGATTTGGACACGTGGAGAGCGTGATTTGAAAGATCACATTTATTATGGGATTCCAGATTTATCAGCTGAACAAGAGCTGAAGTACAGAGGGAAACGCGTTGCAGTCGTAGGAGGCGGACACTCTGCGTTCAACACACTGCTAGATCTAGCCAAGCTCAAAGAAACAGATCCGAGCACGGAAATTATTTGGGTGATGAGAAAGAAATCGGTGGAAGATGCTTACGGCGGAGAAGAGAATGACCAGTTAGAGGCTCGAGGAGCACTTGGAAGCCACATTCATCAGTTGATTGATGCCTGCAAAGTCCAAGTGGTTACTCCATTTATGATCGAGAAGGTTTTCAAACACAATGGACGGATTCACATTAAAGGGACTGCAACTGGTGAAAGCAAGGAAATACAAGAAATCGATGAGATTATCGTTAATACAGGAAGCCGGCCGGATTTCTCATTCTTGAGCGAGATTAGACTTAGCATCGATCCTGCTACGGAGAGTGTTGAAGCACTCGCGCCCCTAATCGACCCCAATGTGCACAGCTGCGGAACCGTAAGACCTCATGGTGAAAAAGAGCTGCGCCATGTAGACAAGAACTTTTATCTCGTTGGAATGAAGAGCTATGGCCGGGCGCCAACATTTCTTATGGCCACGGGCTACGAACAGGTCAGATCCATTGCAGCATACCTGGATGGCGATCTAGAAGCTGCATTGAAGGTTGAATTGGAGCTGCCAGAGACCGGCGTATGTGGTATTAGCAGTGCGCCGAATGCCAACGATTGTTGCATGCCAGTTTCATCTGCTAAAACGAGCTGCAATTAAAAATTAGAGAAGGGGGAGAATCGGAAGACAAGATTCTCCCTGGTCGACCAATCGAAAAAGTGAAGAGTGATGTACAAATCAATCATTCTAATAAAGAAGTGCTGGTCGTAGGTGGAGGAGATTCCGCCGTGGAAGAAGCCAATTTCCTTACGAGGTTCGCTTCCAAGGTAACGATTGTTCATCGCCGTGATGAACTGCGTGCTTCGAAGATTATGCAGGAACGTGCAAGACAAAATCCTAAAATAAGCTGGGCTCTTAGCAATGAATCCACTGAAATTATCGCAGATGATCGCGGAGTTACCGGACTGCGCGTCAAGGATATAAAAACAGGAAATGAAGAAATCATCGAGACCAACGGAATTTTTATTGCGACGGGTCATGATCTGGCTAATGTATAAGTGTATGCTTATGTGTGAATTGAATTTCACTTAAAATAGATAACAAAATTAATTCCAACAGAAAACGATAAGGCACAACTTGGCCCAGTCACAAGCGTTTTCTGCCCCGACCCTTATGGTCGGTTTTTACATTAACATGAGAGCAAGAAGGAGCAATTAGATCATGCAGGGCACCAATGATTTGACCCACGGTCCTATTATGTCTACTTTAATGAAATTGACGATTCCCATCATTGCAACCAATTTTATATCTACAACCTACGGTCTTGTGGATATGATTTGGGTTGGAGGGCTAGGAAGCGGTCCGGTTGCTGCGATTGGCACAGCAAGCTTCTTCATTAATTTAGCGATTGCGTTATCGACCTTGATAACGATTGGTACTGGCATCAAGGTCTCACATTGTATGGGAGCCGGTCAGGGAGAACAAGCTAAGTCTTATGTAAAAAACGGATTTATCATGTCTATTGTATTAGGGCTGCCCTACATGGTTTTTATCATATTGACCCAGGACCAGCTGATCGGTTTCTTCGATCTGGGAAGTGAAAAAGTTGAGCAGATGGCGAAGCAATTTCTATTGATTTCGATAGGAGGTACCCTATTTTCAATTCTGAACACCTTATATGCAACCGTTTTGAATGCAATGGGAAACAGCAAACAACCATTTTATATTTTTTCAATGGGTCTCATTTTGAATATTATTCTTGATCCATTTTTAATATATGGAGTCGGCAGTTTTGAAGGTTGGGGAGTTGCAGGAGCCGCTATTGCTACATTAACGGCCAATGTATTAGTGACATTGCTGTTTGTCATGAAAACGAAAAACTTAGAAATAATCTCTAAGCTATCGGTCTGGAACAGCCGTCTCATGAAAGAAGTTATCCGATTGGGAGTTCCGATCACGATTCAACGGGTCACCTTTACGATCATTTCGATCATTATTGCTAAAATTATTGTAAGGTGGGGGGCTGATGCCATTGCGGTTCAAAAAGTTGGCATTCAAATTGAATCGATCTCCTATATGACGATCGGTGGTCTACAAGGGGCTATCGCGGCCTTTTTTGGACAAAATTACGGAGCACGTCGATTGGATCGAATTCGGCTGGGTTATCGAAAAGCGTTGCTGTTGACCTCCATATTTGGCATTTTCATTTCGCTCGAATTCATTTTATTTCCTCAGCAGCTCTTTTCGCTGTTTCTTTCTGATGATACGAGCATAAAGCTCGGAACGGACTATATGCGATTTATCGGGTTCTCCCAATTGTTCATGTGCATGGAACTGATGACCGTAGGTGCGTTTAACGGTATTGGTAAAACACATATTCCGCCGATCTTCAGCATTTTATTTACGGCGCTAAGAATACCCTTGGCTTTGCTCTTATCTGAACCGTTCGGTTTAAATGGGGTGTGGATGTCGATTGCGCTAAGTAGTGTTTTTAAGGGGATTATTTTGGTCATCTGGTTTAGAAAGTCTTTGCGCAGTATTCATAAATCGCTTGCAATTTCTTAATGAACAAGGACAAAGGACGGTCATAACTATGAATTTGTTGAATCGTGAACTTATACAGATTGTAATCGACAATGCACTTCAAAATGATCTGCTTCGAGGTCATTTCGGTTTAGAAAAAGAAAATGTACGAGTCGATCAAGATGGAAAGCTTGCACTGACACCTCACCCGAAGGCTTTCGGGAGCAAGACGGAAAACCCTTATATTCAAACTGATTTCTCAGAAAGTCAAATTGAGATGATAACTCCCGCCTTTGAGTCGATTGAAGAGACTTATCATTTCATGGAAGCCTTGCAAGACATTGTTTCTGTGGAATTGGAAGGAGAGTATTTATGGCCAAGCAGCAATCCACCCATGCTACCCGAAGAGAAAGAAATTCCTATTGCCAAAATGAGCGATCCCATCGCAGACGACTATCGAAGTGAATTGGCGGATAAGTATGGTCGTAAAAGACAATTGTTAAGCGGAATTCATTATAATTTCTCGTTTGATGAGAAATTTCTTACAAAACTATATGAGACCCAGGGACGGCATAAAGACTTTAAGGAGTTCAAAGATACGATTTACTTTAAAGTAGCCCGTAACTTGATGAGGTATCGATGGCTGCTCATTTATCTAACAGGAGCAAGTCCTGTTTTTGATAATACCTATATCGAGGAATGTGTTAGCTTGGCGAATTCGCATGATAATAAAAGTTATTATTTTCCGATTATGAACTCACTTCGAAACAGTATGTGTGGCTATCGGAATGAAAAGTCGTATTATGTTTCTTTTAATTCGGCCAAAGAGTATGTTCATGACTTAAACAGGCTAATTCAAAAGAATGAATTATTGAGCGTAAAGGAATTTTACAGCCCTGTTCGCTTAAAAACCGCTAAGGGGATCAATCCGTGCCAAGAGCTTGTGGAAGATGGAGTAGCATACTTAGAGCTTCGATTCATAGATATTAATCCACTTCATAAGATTGGAATAAGTAAAGAAATGATGCACTTCATCCATTTGTTTATTCTATTTATGCTGCTTAAAGTAGATGAATCCTTCCATGAGGAAGATCAAAGGATAGCTGATGTAAACCAAGATCAGGTGATAATGAAAGGAATTAAGGACTATTTAAACGAGCCTGAACATAGTCAGCTCACGATGGAGGAAATGGCACTTGCTATTATCGATGAGATGAAGGATATGGTGCAGCTTTTGTTTCCTAAGAAAGATTACCAGCAGATTCTGGACGGTGAAAAGCAAAAGATTCTTCATACTGAGTTGAATGTTGCATCTAGGGTGAAGTCCGACATTCAAAAATCAACCTATCTGACATACCATTTGGAAAAAGCGAAAACATACGCTCAGAACAGTATTCAAAATGGATACCGTTTTGCAGGGTATGAGGATCTCGAATTATCAACACAACTTCTCTTAAAGGCTGCGGTGAAACGAGGCATACGCTTTACGTGGATGGATCGCGATGAGAATTTTGTATTACTTTCAAAAGGTAATCATCAAGAGTATGTGAAACAAGCCACGAAAACTTCCTTGGACTCCTATAGTACGGTGTTAATTATGGAAAATAAGGTGGTTACGAAAGAAGTTCTCAAACAACATGGAATTCATGTACCGTCAGGGGAAGCGTTTCAGAGCTTGAATGAAGCAATGTCCACCTATGAAACCTATCGCGGTATTCCCATTGTGATAAAGCCCAAATCAACCAATTTTGGACTCGGCATTACAATCTTCAATCAAGATTATTCGAGAGAGGATATGAAAAAAGCGTTTGAAATCGCCTTTTCTCACGATCAAACGGTTCTTCTTGAGGAATTTATGACAGGAAAGGAATATCGCTTTCTGGTCATGGGGGATCAGGTTGTAGGGGTCCTGCATCGTGTCCCAGCAAATGTCGTCGGTGACGGTGTCCACACGATCGAACAGCTTGTTCATGAGAAGAATAAAGACCCACTTCGAGGTAAGGGGTATAAGACTCCCCTTGAGAAAATTCAGTTAGGGGAAGCAGAAGAGATGTTTTTGAAGAACCGTGGTATGAGTTGGAACGATATACCCCAACAAGGGGAAGTTATTTATCTAAGAGAAAATTCGAATATTAGTACAGGTGGAGACAGTATCGATTTTACGGATGAAATGCCAAACAGCTATAAGGAACTTGCCGTTCAATCAGCTAAAGCTGCAGGAGCGACCATATGTGGTGTAGATATGATGATTGATTCTTTAGAGGAAGAAGCAACCGATACCAATTACAGCATTATAGAAATTAACTTTAATCCAGCGATCCATATCCACTGTTACCCTTATATCGGAAAGAACAGAAAGGCAAATGAAAAGATTCTGGATTTATTGTTTGGTTAGGATTACCGCTGTGTAAGTTGATTCCATCGGGTAACGTGTCGCAGGGATACCAGGCTGTTTAGACAAATGACTGAATTGAATTGTGATTGACACAAGGTGATGATGAAAGAAGGGCGGAGGGAGACCTGCCGCCCAATACGGGGCGGGATTTGGATATATAATTTGCTGATATAAGCGATAATGCATAAAGATTTTGGGAGTTGCATCTACACACTTGAAATCAAGCACTCTTTGGATTAATATATAAGCATTAAATTATATGGTTATGATGTTATCATTCAAAAAAGGGGTGAGTCTTTTTGGAGCAAATGAACGAAATTGCCGAGAAGCTAAAACTGCTTGGAGATAAAACAAGGCTGACTATGTTAACGCTTCTTAAACAAAAAGAATGGTGTGTTTGCGAATTTGTCGATATTTTCGACATGTCCCAGCCAGCGATTAGCCAGCACTTAAGAAAGCTTAAGTCTCAGGGGATTGTGAATGAAGCTCGTCGTGGCCAATGGGTTTTTTATTCCTTGAATGTTGATGACAAGCCATATATCCAAGCCGTGTTAAATGAGATGCCAAGTGCTCAAGAAGTACTGTCATCCATGAATAAGGAAGTTAACTGTTCTTGTAATTAACAGGAATATTTAGCAAATGGTTGAATGATGCTAAATATGATCTCTGTTTTTTATATAAGTATATAGTTATATATTGATTGTTGCTGTACTTAAGTAATCGCATAATTGGAGGTTTGAACATTGGTTTCTGTTGTCCTGGCTAGCATCATTTTTATTGTTACCTTAATTTTTGTCATTTGGCAGCCTAAAGATCTATCCATTGGTTGGTCTGCCTGCGGTGGTGCTGTACTGGCACTGCTTGTAGGAGTCGTTGACTTTCAGGATGTATGGGATGTCACCCAGATCGTATGGAATGCAACGCTTGCTTTTGTTGCGATCATTATCATTTCTTTGATCTTAGATAAAATCGGTTTGTTCGAGTGGGCCGCCTTACATATGGCGAATGCTGCTCGAGGAAACGGTATCCGGATGTTTGTCTATGTATCCGTTCTTGGAGCTGTTGTCGCTGCATTTTTCGCAAACGATGGTGCTGCTCTGATCTTAACTCCGATTTTGCTTGCCATGGTACGAGCGCTGAATTTTGACGAGAAGAAGGTATTCCCTTTCATCATCGCAAGTGGTTTTATTGCGGATACAACTTCGCTTCCACTTGTAGTCAGCAACCTGGTGAATATCGTATCGGCTGATTTCTTCGGAATTACGTTTATCGAATACGCCAGTCGTATGTTGGTTCCCAATCTGTTCTCTTTAGTAGCCAGTATCCTTGTACTTTATTTGTTTTTCCGCAAAAGCATCCCGCGAAAGTTCGATGGGACGCAGCTTAAAGAACCTTCAACGGCAATTCAAGATCCTCAGATGTTCCGATTATCATGGATCGTATTGAGCGTGCTGCTGATCGGTTACTTTGTGTGTGAATTCGTGGGTATCCCTGTATCGATCGTAGCTGGTGTTATCGCGATATTCTTCCTGCTGATGGCGAGAAAAAGTCCGGCTGTACAAACCAAAGAAGTACTCAAAGGGGCTCCGTGGGCGATCGTATTTTTCTCGATCGGCATGTACGTTGTGGTCTATGGCTTACGTAACGCCGGTCTTACAGATCTTCTGGCAAGTGTCATACAGAGCTTAGCGGATCAAGGGCTGTTTGCTGCAACCATGGGAATGGGCTTCATTGCTGCGATTATTTCTTCCATCATGAACAATATGCCGACCGTCATGATTGATGCACTCGCCATCGATGCGACAAACACGTCGGCTGCCATTAAAGAGGCCTTAATTTATGCGAATGTGATAGGTTCCGATTTAGGTCCCAAAATTACACCGATTGGTTCACTAGCCACCTTGCTTTGGCTGCATGTCCTTTCGACCAAAGGCGTGAAGATCAGCTGGGGGACTTACTTTAAGACAGGGATTATTTTGACCATCCCAACGTTATTTATAACCCTTTTAGGATTATATATCTGGCTAACCATACTTTAATTCAAGTGATAAGGGAGAGAATCGATGATGGAAAAAAAGACACTATACTTCTTGTGCACAGGCAACTCTTGCCGCAGCCAAATGGCTGAAGGATGGGCCAAAAAACATCTGGGTGATGATTGGAATGTCTACAGCGCCGGCATCGAAGCTCATGGCCTAAACCCGAATGCGGTCAAAGCAATGAACGAGGTGGGGATCGATATTTCGAACCAAACTTCGGATATCATCGATCCGTTGTTGTTAAATCAATCCGATCTGGTGGTCACCCTGTGCGGTGATGCTGCCGATCGTTGTCCGATGACACCTCCTCATGTTCGCCGTGAGCACTGGGGATTTGACGATCCTGCCAAGGCTCAGGGTACCGACGAAGAAAAATGGGCTGTTTTTCAGCGCGTTCGCGATCAAATCGGCGAGCGTATTCAAAAGTTCGCTGAAATCGGCGAGTAAAACAATAGGAAATTAGGGGCCGGGAATATTTCTCGGCTTCCTTTATTACTAGAGGGAAACGACATGATATCCATTGAAATTTATGATCCGGCCATGTGCAATGCTACAGGAGTGTGCGGAAAAGCGTGGACCCTGAATTGATTCGCGTATCAACAGTTGTCCACAATCTAATCAGTTTTTGTAATAATTCGGTTTTTAATTTTTATCTTCAAAACTTTTAACTTCTATCGCTATAGCTGTTGACTTCAAATTAATTATCTGGCTTAAATGTTAGAGAACGGAATGGTTTAGACTCAAAGTAATATATCAAGAAGGGAGAAAACAAATGTTTGACTTTTTAACTTTGTTTACGTATGTAATCGTTGTCCTTGGTCTATTTTTAATTCCAGGACCAGCTGTTCTCCTTACGATCACCCAAACCGTTCAAAATGGGCGAAAAGGAGGTATCATGGCAGGACTTGGCATAGCAACTGGGGATTTTCTTCATACGTTATTTGCTACTATGGGGCTCTCAACAATACTTATGACCTCTGCTTTTGCATTCAATTTTGTTAAATATGCAGGTGCGGCTTATTTACTGTATCTAGGGATTCGCTCAATGTTAAGTAAGTCTTCAGAGCCACAACTTCCTGAGATTGAATCGGCGGGGGCCTTAAAGTCGTATGTTTCGGCGACTGTGGCCGAGATACTTAATCCAAAAACTGCACTATTCTTTCTGGCTTTCTTGCCTCAGTTTATTAACCATGGACGAGGTGAAGTATTGGGGCAATTTTTGATACTTGGCCTCATCTTTGTAACATTAAGTGCATTGTATACGACAGTGATCGTATTAAGTGTTTCGGCCATTGGAAAAATAGCTAAACGGATGAAATGGGTAGTCCATTTGAGTCGTTGGAGCGGCAAACTGGTCGGAACGATCTATATCGGGCTAGGTTTAAAGGTTGCATTCCAAAGACAGTGATTTTATGAAGTTAAGGTTTTAAAGATAACTGCCGTATTGGGGGGAGTTCAATCAAACAGCGGCTTGTCGGCGGCCAAAATGGGCGGGCCGCGTTCGAAGTAATGGCCCCCGGTGGCCGTCTTTCAGTGCATAAGGTTACCTTCATCAATCCCATGGAGGCGAGTGTCGGGGGACAAGAACATGAGCCGATCACCGATTAGACAGAAATCTAATTTAAATTCTTTAGTTGACCTTAAAAGAAAACATTATGTCAAAATAAAAAACCAAACTTTATTTTGAAGTGCACCCCTTAGAATGGACATTGGAACCCCTGGTTTATCCAATGAAATTCTAGGGGGTGTATTTTTGTATGTCAACTAAAGGACAGAAGTATAAAACATATTCGGAAAAGCTCAAGAAAGAGGCAGTACGACTGCATGTTATTGAAGGTTGGACTTACCGGAAGATTAATGAACACTTAGGGATTAGTGATTCCCAACGGATGAAGAAATGGATGAGGAAATATCAAACTCTTCAAGGTATCTCGTAGCGGTTACTACGCCTATCTGAAGCGCAAAAATGTGGATCGGGACAAGGAAGCTGCATCGCTCATTCGTCAGGTATATGCACGCTATGTAGAGAAATAAGGTCACCGCCATATCCAATTGTTCTTATGGTAGGACGATGCGTGTGGATGAATCACAAGAAAATATTGAGTCTGATGCAAAAGCTAGGACTACAGGCCAAAATTCGCTGCAAACGCCGTTTTAAACCAAGTGAGGGATCGAATGCCGGAGAATCTGCTAAAGCGAGATTTTAAGGCAGATAAACCAAACCAAAAATGGGTAACAGATGTAACGCAATATCGGGTAGGTGAGCGATGGCTGTATCTTTCGGCGGTTAAAGATTTATTCGACAATGAGATCGTAGCCTACGAGCTCAGCGAACGTAACGACAACAGCTGGTTCTGCAGACGTTTGCCAAAGCGTTTGCTAAGTAAAAGACGTGACCGGATTGGTCATTCACAGTGTCCAAGCCCTCCAGTACACGTCTCACGCTTACCACGATATGCTGCCAAAGGTTGGCGCCAAAATCAGCATGTCTCGCCGAGGCAATTGCCTAGACAACGCCTCCATAGAGAGCTTCTTCTGGCATCTGAAAACGGAAGGGCTCTATCCCTATAATATCCTAAATTTGGGAGAGACACAAAGTTGAATTGAGAAATATATACAGTTTTATAACCAAAAGCGACCACAGAGAAAATTAAAATCGTAAGATATGGAGACTATTTTGGAGGTGTCTTTGCATTGTTTAAGAGAAGATATTGTTTTGTAGTATTGACTTAGAGTGCGCTTAAACTCGTATACTGGTTGCGTACGATGCAAGTAAGCGGAAGTTAATTCAGTTTGTTAAAAGGAGGATATAGTGTGAAGCATGTTCCGTTGGGGAATACAGGAATGCTGGTAAGTGCTTATTCTTTGGGCTGTCTGAATTTTGGATCGCGAACCAACAAAAAAACCTCTTTCCAACTGCTTGATCATTTTTTTGAAGCAGGGGGAAACTTTCTGGATACAGCCAATAATTATGCGATATGGAACGATGGCTGTGTTGGGGGAGAAAGCGAGTCTTTGCTTGGCGAATGGATGAAAGAAAGAAAAAACAGACATCAGATCATCTTGGCCACCAAAGTGGGAGCGAAACCGGTAGTGCCGAAAAGTGAAAAATTGGAAGGTTTAAGTCGCCAAGCGATTGAGAATGAAATTGACGAAAGTTTGCTTAGGCTAGGAACAGATTATGTAGACTTATATTATGCTCATGTAGACGATATTGAAACTGAACTCGAGGAAACCTTGGAGACTTTTGATTCCTTGATTAAAGCCGGCAAAGTAAGGGCTATAGGCTGCAGTAATTATCGGCTTTCCAGGATCCTTGAGGCCAAGGCGATCAGTATGTCAAAAGGATGGGAGTCCTATTGCTGCATCCAGCAACGATATACGTATTTGCAGCCTAGAGTGGATGCGAATTTCGGACTGCAGGTCAGTGTGGATGAGGATTTACTTGCTTACTGCAGTCAACACGATGATTTTACGCTCATGGCTTATTCCCCCCTCCTTGGAGGCATATACAACCGAAAGGATGCTGTCTTACCCGATGCATATCGGAGAGAGGATCAGATGACTCGTATGCATACGCTAAGGAAGGTTGCTGGAGAGCTGGGAGCGACACCGAATCAGCTTATCCTTGCTTGGATGCTGCAAAATCATCCGAGAGCTCTTCCAATTGTTGCTGCAAGTGATCTAACGCAATTGGAAGAAAATTTGGGGGCACTTAAGCTTCGTATTAACTCAGATCAGCTTGATCAATTGAACGGCGCCTGCCTCACTTAATCAACTTTTATCAACTTATGACATACCTGCGCTAAAGGTATTTTCATACGACCTATCGAAACATAAGTATAGTTAGAAGCGAAATTACACAAGAACCACCCGGAGTGTATCGGAG
>NZ_JAVFHM010000105.1:0-870 GCF_041954005.1 Priestia sp. BR_2
AGGTAACACATACTGTTTCGATTGGTTATAAAAAGGATGGTGTTCAGGATGAAAAACGAATAAAGATGTTAATTTATATTGGAATTGCAGCGTTTCAGCTCACAATACAGCTCCATCGCCAACATCAGTAAAAGAGCCGGCACCTTCGAAAAATGCAAATGGAATTATATCATATGCTAACCGTTTCTTAGGGATGCGATATATCTGGGCATCTGCAAATCCTCTTTATGGTGGATTTGATTGTTCAGAGGGAATATAGTGAAATTCAGAAGTGACGGTACATTGATATTTTTCGCAATAAACTAATAGAATGTCCATAAAAACAAACTTTCGTAGGGTAAAGCACAAATAAACTATCTGTAAGAAGTAAAACTATTATATAGTTGATGATAACAATAATAAACACCAAATGAGGTGATACGATGAAAAAAGAAGAAAAAGTGGAAGCAGAAGAAGTATTGTGCCGGTTGTTTAAAGGTGGAAAAATTAAGCACGTTGGAGATGGAATACGTTCTGATTATTTTAGACTCAAAATACAAGCTGCTGAGGGTCAACCACTTGTTATTACTGCGGAAAACAAGTGGACTGTTTCACCTGTACGTTCCTTTTTTTCACTTATTGCCAAACAAGAGGAAATCACAGACATATTCTTAGGAGAACAAGAACCTCATTTAAAGTTACAGTTTACAAGCGGTGTGCTCTTAACAATCTTTGGAGTAGATAACCTCTATGAAAGTTGGCAAGCCGGTACAGAGTCACAAGATTGGTTAGTCGTTGCATGTCCAGGTGGAGATGTGGCAGTTTGGTCTCCAGAGAATCAAGAAAATGTATAACAGTAGGGGGTGCCGGCAATGAGCAATATATACGAAC
>NZ_JAVFHM010000106.1:0-740 GCF_041954005.1 Priestia sp. BR_2
GGTAGGAGGGATCTGAAATTGAGTAGTGCATCTAGATTTAAAATGCAAATTTACAGTCCTAAATGGGGACAAAATGACCTTTATCAGTTTATAAAAACAAAAAATGGTTGGAATTTCGAAAACTATAGATGTAAGGGTGAGGTAGATAGAGGTGGTAAACCATTATTTTATAAAGCACTTGCTTCCGAATCTATTTCCTATTCTGATTATTTAGAAGCTTATATTTCCACTGCTTGGGAGAAGGTAGATACGTTAAATAAAGAACAAGCTCAGATTATTTTTGATAGACTATCCGAATGGGTATCAGCTAACGAAAATAATCCCAATTATCCCTTTCTAATGATATCCTGCTAATAGGATATCAATTTTTACATATTCTTATTTACCTAACTAAACTTGATCCGTGTTGTTAAATAAACATATTAATCATTTTTCCAATGGAATTTCTATTGGTATCTACAGGGCGGATTGTAATGTTTATTAAGTATAAAAAATCAACTATTCAAACCCTAAAACCGGCATTCTAGGCTCTTAATTTGCTTTTATAAAAAAATATTGTTATCCAATAAAAATCCAGTTATTGTTAAATGAAACTTGACAACTTAGAGAAATAGGTGACTAAGTAATTGCAACGATATAGATATGACAGTACTTTAAGAAAGGTTTTACGTAGATATAGAGGAAGCAAGAAAAATTATGATTAAAGTAGGATTAGAAGAAGGATTTACTAGCCATAATAC
>NZ_JAVFHM010000107.1:0-746 GCF_041954005.1 Priestia sp. BR_2
GGTAGATATTGCCCAAAAATACCAGTGTCTATTGATAGAGGATGATCCCTGCCGTGATATTTACTTTGGGGAAGAACCCCCTCTGCCGATTTTTTCTTATGACACAGAGGGATATGTCATCTATGTTCGTAGCTTTAGTAAATACGTAGCTCCTGGTCTGAGTATTGCCAGTGTGGCTTGCCATCCATCCTTGATGAAATTTTTCTTAAAGGCAAAATCATTATCAGATAGTGGGGCACCCTTGTTGAACCAAAAGATTTTTTTGCATTATTTCTTTTCCGAACGGATGCAGCAACATTTGGAAAAGCTGCGGATTGCCCTGGCAGTTCGCAAGGATATAGTGGAAGAAGAATTGTCTGTCACTGGCTGGAAATGGTCCAGTCCGACAGGAGGTTTTAATTTGTGGATTATGCTCCCTGAGTCGATCCCAATGGAAAGTCTTCTTAGCAAGTGCATGGAGCAATCCATTACTTTTGTCCCCGGTTCCATCTGTGATCCAACCAGAGAGCTAAAATCATGGATACGCTTGAGCTATTCCTATCTGAATGAACAACAATTGAGGGATGGTTTAAAACGACTTGTCAGCATATTTTATTTGTTATCTCCAGATGGAAATTAGTTCGGCTCCTGATATATGGATAGTAGAAATCCTCTTTGTTATCATTGAAAAATTATTTAAGATTTCGGCCGAAAAACTCATGCGTATCTCACTTATGGTTTTCGGAACTGTTTGGTCCCTGTTTTCC
>NZ_JAVFHM010000108.1:0-1078 GCF_041954005.1 Priestia sp. BR_2
CTCCTAAACTACTTTACGTTTGCAAGGCTGAGGCAGACCATACTAAATTACCTTGTGTTATGCATGTACATCAGGATCGCTTAGAAATTTTATATATCAGACAGGGGAGAGGGATTCATACAATTGGAGGGCGTCAATATCATACTAAACAGGGTGACGTTCTTATTTACAATAGTGGTGTTATACATGATGAACGTACAAATCCGGAAGCAGAAATGAGTGTATACAGCTGTGGAATAAGTGATCTGAAGTTAGAGGGTATGCGAGAAAATTGTCTATTGCCTAATGGTGCGAGTCCAGTTTTGTTCAGCGACGCTTTTAGTCAGGACATCGAAAATCTATTTTGCATGATGTATAGCCAAATTTGTTCAGAGAATGCTGGAGCTGAGGAAATAAGCCACCATTTGTTACAAGCTCTTATTGTCATGCTGGTAAAACAGATTAATAGAAGTATAGAGAAGGAAGAAGATAAGGAAGTTATTTTAGGAGAGCGAATAAGAAGATATATTGATGACCACTATTCCGAAAATCACACGTTGGAAAGTATAAGTGAGACATTGAATATTAGTTTATCTTACTTGTGCCACATTTTTAAGGAGACTACTGGGTATGCTCCTATGCAATACATTATGAGACGTAGAATTGGAGAAGCGCAGTCTTTGTTAATTAATACCCAATATAGTGCTACTCAAATTGCTTCTATGGTAGGCTATAATAATTCCAACTATTTTAATACAATTTTCACGAGGATTGTCGGCATGTCCCCCATCAAATACCGAAAGTGTTGGGTAGATCAAAATAGCCCAAAAAGAATATCTTCTATTGATATAAATGAAATCGTTTGCAGTGAGAATTAAAAAAGAAAACTCCCATTAAGAGGGTTTCATACAATTAAGCCTCAAAATACGTATTTATATTAGGGTATCGGGTTATTATTCATTCTTAATTTAAGAGGCCTGATGGTGCCCATAGAATGCTAGTTATTTACCCATTTGCTAAAAAGCAAGGAGGAGAAAGTACCTTGAATAAACAGGTAAATCAAAAGTCATTTTTAAGTACTATTGTCTTAGTCTCTACA
>NZ_JAVFHM010000109.1:0-554 GCF_041954005.1 Priestia sp. BR_2
AATGGGATAGTTGAAAAAGGAGGGGAAGGTACATCTATTTCTTAAATTGTAAAATTGTTGGAAGAAGCACAAGAGAAACGTGCTCCTATTCAAAATATAGCGGATACAATAGCTAAAAAAATGGTACCTGTCTCTTTCGGGTTGGCCCTAGTTACGTTTTTCTTAACTCGAAACCTTAACAGAGCGATGAGTATGTTAGTTATTGATTTTATTTGCGGAATTAAATTATCAACGGCCACAGCTTTATACGCATCCATTGGACGTGCTGCAAAAGAAGGGGCTATTGTTAAAGGTAGTGATCATATTGAAAAGATGTCTAAACTAAATACAGTCATTCTGGATAAGACCGGAACTATTACAGAAGGAACGCCTGTGGTGCAGCAAGTAATTGCTGCTGAAGGTTTTAATCAAGAAGATGTCATTCGTTTAGCGGCAGCAGCTGAGAAGAATTCCACCCATCCTATTGCTGACGCAATTATAAACAAAGCAAAAGACTGGAACATTTTAAGTCCTAATTGAGATAATAATGATCAGGTAGAAAAAACGATAGGAAA